>JAFTDN010000107.1 GCA_017454165.1 Bacteroidales bacterium
GGGTAGGGGCTCGTCGGCCATCAGCACGCGTAGGCCAAGGTTCATCAGCACACGGCCATGCCTAGCATCGATGGAGCGGCGCGTGATGGTGATGTGCCCAACGCTGCTGGGCTGTATGCCCATGGCCCTAGCGGCTTCGGTCCTAAGCTGCTCATGGGTGGCGGCCCGTTGGGGCGGTAGCTGCAGCACGAGGTCGGTCATGTGGGGGCTACTCGAAGTGGAATTTTATGCTCACCATGCGCGAGCGCAGCATGTCGATGGAGCGGCGGAATGGCTCTGCCCCATCGGCATAGTCGTTCGATATGGCGTTGAGCAGGCCCACCGACCATACCAGCTCGGTGGAGAACTTGAAGTAGGGCAAAAAGAAGTCGATACCCACGCCCACATCGTAGTAGGCATCGTGCTTTATCAGGCGCAGCATCACGCCGTCCTCCACCTTCACGCGCTTGAATGCGGCAATGTCGATACGGTAGCATCCGCCGGTGTACAGGTAGGGGCGCACGTTGCTGTGCCTATGCGAGGCGAGCTTTAGCCCCAGCGGCAGCTCCACGAAGCTCGATTCTATCTTCATCGTGGAGTGGTAGGTGGGCTCCCCGGTGGGATCCACGCTGTAGAAATGCAGGTCGCGCTGGCTTAGGGCGTAGCCTGGCAGGAAGCGGGCGTGCAGGTGCTCGGTGAGCCGTAGGTTGCAGATGGCGTTCACGTTGAACCCAGGGCTCACCCTGTTGATGCTGGCGAAGTAGCGGTGCACATCGCCCTCGGCGGTGTGCTGTAGGTGCGGGCTGCTGCGCACATCGAAGTCCATGAAGTTCAGCCCCACCGAGAAGCCGAAGTGCCACCTACGGTTGATGTCGTAGTTGGCCTTGTTGAGGGGGCGTTGCGGGCGGTATTGCGCGTGCGCCATGGGCACATGCAACAGCAGCAGCAGGGCTATTGGGAGTAATCGCCTCATGGGTGCTAGTGGCTGCAAATATAGCGTATGCATATGTTATAACGTAGCCATTGCGATGTTATTTTGACAATGGGCGGGCAAAAAATGAGGGAGGGGCTTTGCGCTCCTCCCTCGCCCGGTGGTGCCACCAGGAATCGAACCGGGGACACACGGATTGTCAGTCCTGTGCTCTACCAACTGAGCTATGGCACCTCCATGTAAACAACGCCGCAAAGGTAGCAAATCTTTGTCGAGCTACAAAATCATCGGCGCATTTTTTTTATTTTTTATTGCGATGCGCATGGTAATGCGTTTAAAATCAGAAGTATATGTACAATGCGATTGCGATGGTTGCCCCCAGCGCTTGCGCATTTGGGCCAATTGCACTAGGTTTGCACCTAGTAAACAGTATCGCAGCAACGCATGGACTTTGAGCAGCTCACGCTCCCCAATGGCATAAAGGTGGTGCACAGGCAGATACCCTCGCCGGTGGCCTGCTGCTGCCTGATGGTGAACACTGGCTCTCGCGATGAGGCCCACGATGAGCATGGCGCAGCCCATCTAGTTGAGCACATGATATTTAAGGGGACATCGCGCCGCCGCGCCCACCACATCCTGAGCCGTCTCGACAACGTGGGCGGCGAGCTGAATGCCTATACCAGCAAGGAGGAGACGGTGGTTCACGCCACCTGCCTGCGTGCCGACTATGCCCGCGCCATGGAGCTTGTGGCTGACATCGTGCTCAGCTCCGTGTTCCCCGAGCGTGAGCTGCTGAAGGAGCGCGAGGTGGTGCTCGACGAGATCAACTCCTACCGGGATAGCCCCTCAGAGCTCATCTACGATGAGTTCGAGAGCATGGTGTTCGGTACGCATCCGCTGGGGCACAACATCTTGGGCACCGCCGAATCGGTACGCGGCCTCAGCCGCGACCGCCTGATGGGCTTCGTGGCCCAGCGCTACAACACCGACCAGATGGTGTTCTGCTCGGTGGCCGACGTGCCAGCGCGGCGGGTGCTCCAGCTGGCCGAACGCCATCTAGGCCATGCACCCTGCAATCCGCGCACCTATGCCCGTGCCCGCCCGCTCAGCTACGTGCCCGCCCACCAATCGCTGGATAGGGGCACACATCAGGCCCACTGTGTGATGGGCGCGCCGGCCTACGCCCTGCACTCCGACCGCCGCCACGCGCTGTTCCTGCTCAACAATATTCTGGGCGGTCCAGGTATGAACTCGCGCCTGGGCATCGCCCTGCGTGAGCGCCATGGCATCGCCTACAACGTGGAGGCGGCCTACCAGCCCTACATCGACACCGGCCTGTGCACCATATACTTTGGCACCGACCACCACCACATGCGCCGCGCGCAGCAGCTCGTGCGCGACGAGCTGGAGCGTCTGCAGCAGTGCCCCCTGAGCCCCGTGCAGCTGGCGCGCGCCAAGCGGCAGCTGCTGGGTCAGCTGGCCATCGCCGCCGAGAGCGCCGAGGCGCTCATGCTGTCGGCAGCCAAGGGGTTTCTGGTGTACGATGTGCCCGAGGATGCCCGAGAGACCGCCAGCCGCATAGAGGCCGTGAGCGCGCAGCTGCTCATGGAGGTGGCCCAGGAGGTCTGGGGGCAGCGGGCCATGTCATCCATAACGTACATCTAGCCCCCTGTTATAATTATGAGAGCGGACATAGACCGTGAGCGCTACATCGAGGAGCATACCTCGCCCGAGGACACCGTGCTGCGCGACCTGCACCGCCGCACCTACCTCTCCACCTGCAACCCCCGTATGCTCAGCGGCCCCTCGCAGGGCAAATTCCTTGAGATGCTGTGCAATATGCTGATGCCTAGGAATATACTTGAGATAGGCACGTTCACGGGCTACTCCGCCATCTGCATGGCGCGGGGGGCCATGCCCCATGTGCACGTGGACACCGTGGAGGTGAACGATGAGCTGGAGGGCACCATCCGTCAGGCCTTCGCCCATGCGAACCTCGAGGGCCACATCGACCTGCATATTGGTGATGCTCGCGAGCTGCTCCCCTCGCTGGGGCGTACCTACGACTTTATATACGTAGATGGCGACAAGCGGCACTATCCCGACTACCTGCGCTTAGCGCTGCCCAAGCTGCGCCCTGGCGGCTATATGCTGGCCGACAATGTGCTGTGGGGGGGCAAGGTGTACGCCCCTGAGGCCCCCGATGATGCGCACACGCGGGCCGTGATGGACTTCAACCGCATGGTGGCCAACAACCCCGATGTCGATAACGTGCTTATCCCCAGCCGCGATGGGCTAATGCTCATCCGCAAGCTGCGCTGAGCAGATCGGGCCAGCATGCGAAACGCCACGGAGGGCTGTCCCAGTGGTGCTTCGTGGTGCTGATTTATGGGCCGCTACCGGCTACCCACTATGAACTCCACGCGGCGATTGGCCTCGGGTTGCGCCTCATCGATGGGCATACTGATGCCCCTGCCCTCGTAGGTGAGGCGGTCGCGCTCTACGCCCTGGGCCGCTATGTAATCGACTATGTTCTTGGCGCGCTGCTCCGATAGGCGCTGGTTGAACTCCAGTGAGCCGTCCTTCGAGGCGTGGCCCTCCACCTTGAGCGTGGCGTTGGGGTACTCCTTCAGCTTGCTGGCTATGGCTTGCAGGGCGGCCCTAGAGGCTGGGGTTACGTCGGCCTTGCCCTTTTGGAACTGCACGGCGGCGAAGTGCTCATCGAGTGTGCGCGTTACCTCGGTCTGCACGGTGCCGTCCGCAGCGGCAGCGGAGTCGGCGACCGCACTGGTATTGGTATCGGTCTCGGCGCTGGGCTTCTGTGTCAGGGCTGATATTTCGCCGTTCTTGCTATCGCAT
The DNA here is from genome assembly GCA_017454165.1 of Bacteroidales bacterium. GTDB lineage: Bacteria > Bacteroidota > Bacteroidia > Bacteroidales > Tenuifilaceae > RGIG6076. The sequence goes on from JAFTDN010000107.1 coordinate 3,770, forward strand.
CGCCCGCTACAGCATCCGCAGCAGCGCAGCAGTAGCAGCAGCAGGATTATTAGCAGCAGCAGTAGCAGCAACCATAGCCACCAGCGCGATTTCTTTTTTGGGGAGCCCCCAGCGGCGGGGCTGTTGGTTACCTCCTCTAGCACGTAGCCACCCTTGGTGAAGGCCGATGAGGGCTTAACCTCGGCTACTACTATGCCGTACTGCTCGGCGTGCTCCACAAAGCGTTGGTAGTCTGACTTTGTCCATGTTTTGAACATCTTGGCCTTGCCTTCCTTTAGGTCGAGGAGCTCGTCGGGCGCATCGAAGTAGATGTCGCGCTTGGTGTCGGCCTCCGCATCGGCCTTGGCGAATATCAGGCCGGCGTTGGAGGTGAAGAGCGTTTCGGGGAATGCCCCGTTGAGCTGTTCGAGCGTGGTGCTGGGGTTGAGCCTCAGGTAGGCATTGGCGATACCCAGCGCAGTGCGGTTTTGGGCGGTTCCGTAAACCCGTATTTTCGGTTGGGCCATGGGGCTAAGGTTTTGCTGTTGTGTATATTTGATACGATGTCCGCCCGGGATGGTTGCGCCTGTATGTCAGATGTTTTGCGCCCGTGGGCGGCAATAAAATTAGGGGCCAGACGGTACGTCTGGCCCCTAATTGTGTACCCCGGGCGGGACTTGAACCCGCACGGCCCAAGGGCCACAGGATTTTAAGTCCGGCGTGTCTACCATTCCACCACCAGGGCTTGCGACAGCAAAGGTATAAAATTTTCTTGTACCCCAGTCCTTGGGGGCCGATTATGGCCGTGGGTTATGTTGCATGTGTCTTATTATCAGGTATGTGCCATTGAGTTGCGGTGTTATGTGATTGTCTCCCATTTTTTGTACCTTTGTGGCCTGTAAGGCATCTGTTTACCATGCGAGAAGTTTTACCCCTTAAACGCATTGCGCTGATTGCGACTGTTTTGTGCCTAGTGCTAGCCCTTATGGGGTGTAACCGCAAGTTCGCCCAGGCAGGCGATAAGAAGCAGGCGTACAAGCGCAAGTACAAGTGCAAGATGTGCCACGTGCCCCTCCGTGCGAACCCCAGTGTGGGGGGGCTGTGGTGGACGTTTGGGGCGGAGCATGTTTAACTTAGACCACTTATTATTGAATGAACAGCACAAAGAATAAGCGGGTTTCGGTGATAGGCAGCGGCAGCTGGGCCACATCGATTGTGAAGATTCTGCACGAAACGCAGGACTGCGTGGGATGGTACATCCGCGAGCCCGAGATTATAGGCCATCTGCAGAAGCACCACAACAATCCGAACTTTTCGAGTACCATCGAGTTTGATATCCAGCGCATCGCCGTCAGCAACGACATCAACCAGGTAGTGCGCAGCTCCGACATCTTGGTCTTCGTAGTGCCAGCGCAGTTCTTGAAGGTGTGGATGGAGCCGCTCACCGAGCGGCTCGATGGCAAGTTCATCGTGTCGGCCATCAAGGGCATCATCCCCGATGATAATCTGACCATCGCCGAGTACTTCAATCGGCGCCATGATGTCCCCTACGACCGTATCGGCATAGTGAGCGGGCCCAGCCACGCCGAGGAGGTGGCCCAAAGCCGCCTCACCTATCTCACCTTCTCGTGCAAGCACCTAGAGATGGCCGAGGAGCTGGCCCGCATATTCGGTGCCCATTACATCAAGTCGCACATAGGCACCGATATTTATGGCACAGAGTACAGCGCCATCCTCAAGAATATATACGCCCTGGCCGCTGGCATCGCGCATGGGCTGGGCTATGGGGACAACTTTTTGTCGGTGCTGGTGACCAACTCGCTGCTCGAAATGGAGCGCTTCCTCAACTCCTCGTACCCCAGCCCGCGCCAGCTCAACACATCGGCCTACATGGGCGACCTGCTGGTTACGGCCTACTCGCAGTTCAGCCGCAATCGCACCTTTGGCACCATGATAGGCAAGGGCTACTCGGTCAATAGCACCATCCTGGAGATGAACATGGTGGCCGAGGGCTACAACGCCTCGAAGTGCATGCGGGAGATTAATCGGCGCTATAACGTGAAGATGCCCATCGCCGAGGCCGTTTACAGCATCCTATACGAGAAAATATCGCCGGCCATAGAGATGCGCCTGCTCACCGAACAGCTGATATAGTTCTTGTAAGTGATTGACTTAAAGTATATACAGTCAGATATTGAGCCCTCGGCGCTGAGCGAGGTGCTCGATGAGGCGCAGCGCTGCAACCAGCAGCTTGAGGACGGAACGGGCCTGGGGGCGGATTGCCTAGGGTGGCTGCGCCTGCCCGAGCTGACCACCCAGGTCGAGCTGTCGCAGATAGCCGCGTTGGCCCACAGCCTACAGGCCCAGAGCGACACCGTAGTGCTGGTGGGTATCGGAGGGTCGTACCTAGGTGCTAGGGCCGTGATTGAGGCTCTGGGGCCCAGCCTGCCCGTATGCCACGGCCAGCGATCCGTGGAGCTGCTCTATGCGGGTCACAACCTCTGTGATGCCTACCATGCCGAGCTGCTCGAGCTGCTCGACCACCGCAGCTACTCGCTGGTGGTGGTGTCGAAGTCGGGCGCAACGCTCGAAACGGCCATCGCCTTCAGGCTGCTCAAGCAGCATCTGGAGCGACAGGTGGGTCGCCACGAGGCCGCCATGCGCATGGTGGTCGTTACCGATGCGCAGCAGGGCCCTTTGCGGCAGCTGGCCGCAGCCAAGGGCTATCGAACTCTGCCCATTGCTGGCAACATCGGTGGGCGCTACTCGGTGCTCAGCCCCGTGGGGCTGCTCCCCATTGCGGTGGCTGGTCACGACATCGCCGCCCTGATGGAGGGGGCCCGCCGTGCGCAGGAGCACACCTCGGCCAGCACTCCCGCCGAGCAGAACCCCGCCTGCCTTTACGCCGCTGCGCGCAACGCGTTGTACCGCAATGGGAAAAGGGTAGAGCTGTTGGCCACGTTCAGCCCCAAGCTCCAGATGCTGGGGGAGTGGTGGCGGCAGCTGTTCGCCGAGAGCGAGGGGAAGGGCGGGAGGGGCATCCTGCCCATGTGCGCCAGCTATACCACCGACCTGCACTCCATTGGGCAGTACGTGCAGCAGGGGGAGCGTATGCTCTTTGAGACCTTCGTGTCGATGGGGAGTGCCGGTAGCCATCTGCCCGTGCCCTCCGATAGCCGCGACTTCGATAATATCAATTATTTGAGCAATAGGCAGATGTCCGATATCAATCGCATGGCCATGAGGGGCACCATAGCGGCGCACCAGCAGGGCCAGGTGCCCTGCATCACCATCGACCTGCCCGAGCGCTCGGCCCCGCAGCTGGGCTACCTGCTCTACACCATGGAGCGCGCCTGCGCCATCAGCGGCTACATGCTGGGGGTGAACCCCTTCGATCAGCCTGGGGTGGAGGACTATAAGCGTAACATGCAGGAGCTGCTAGGCAGCCCCTGCGTGCTGTGAGCAGTGGATTCCACCGCATCGCTTACGTATGCATAACGAGATGGAAGATATATGGCACAATCGGATGACGGCGCAATGACCATCAGGCTCGGCATCGATGCCAAACGCGCCTATTTCAACCGTAGCGGGCTGGGCAGCTACAGCCGCAACTTGGTGAACGCCCTTGCGCGGTATCAGCCCGAACGGGTATCCATCTACATGTTTACGCCCCGTATGAAAGGGCGCCTGCCACTCGATGAGGAGGCCTCCCTACAGGTGGTGCACCCTAGGCTCAGCCTACCTAGGCTGCTGCAGCCGGCGTGGCGCAGCTGCCTGTCGGTGGGGGCCATGGAGCGGACTCGCATCGATGTGTACCACGGACTGAGCCACGAGCTGCCCTTCGGTATACACAGGAGCTCCGTCAGGACGGTGCTCACGGTGCACGACCTCATCTTCATGCGGCACCCAGAGTACTTCAACCCCATAGATGCGTTCATGTACACGCGGAAGATTCGCTATGCCTGCCGCATCGCCCACCGCATAGTGGCCATCAGCCAGCAAACACGCACCGATTTGGAGGAGCTGCTGGACATTGCTCCCCAGCGCGTGGAGGTCA
>JAFTDN010000108.1 GCA_017454165.1 Bacteroidales bacterium
ATCTAATCACCGCCCCCGACATCATCTTCTTCTGGGTGGCCCGCATGATCATGGCTGGCTTCCTGTATCAAGGCAAGGTGCCATTCCAAAACGTATATTTCACGGGGATTGTGCGCGACAAGCGGGGGCGCAAAATGTCGAAATCGCTCGGCAACTCGCCCGACCCGCTCGACCTCATAGCCCGCTACGGGGCCGATGGCGTGCGCATGGGCATCCTGCTGAGCTCCCCCGCTGGCGGCGACCTGCTGTTCGATGAGGCCCTCACCGAGCAGGGGCGCAACTTCTGTAACAAGATATGGAACGCGTTCAGGCTCGTAAAGGGCTGGCAGCCCGACAGCAGCGCAACACAGCCCAAGGCCGCCCAGTACGCGCTGGAATGGTTCGGCCACAAGCTGAACCAAGCCATAGCCCAAATAAACGATGACCTCAACAAGTACCGCATCTCCGAGGCCCTGATGGCCACCTACAAGCTGTTCTGGGACGAGTTCTCATCGTGGCTGCTCGAAGCCGTGAAACCCGCCTACGGGCAGCCCATCGACAGCCAAACGCTCGAGCAGACGCTCGGCTACTTCGAGCAGCTACTACAGCTGCTGCACCCGTTCATGCCATTCATTACCGAAGAGCTATGGCAGCAGCTGCGCCCCCGCCAGCAGGGCGCGAGCATCATGGTAAGCACCATGCCCCAGGCCATCAGCGGCGAGGCGAACAGCATTGTCGAAGAGTTCGAGCTGCTCAAGCAGCTCGTGGGCGGCATACGCACCGTAAGGCAAGAGAAGGGCATCGCCCCCAAACACCCCCTCCGCGCCATGCTCCGCGCCATGCCCACCGGCGAGGGCCTATACGCTGCCGCCGCCAAGCTGGCCAACCTGAGCTCGGTGGAGGCCGTAGCGCAGGAAGTGCCCGGCGCGACCTCGTTCCGCATGGGGGCGGCCGAGGCGTACATCCCCATGGAGGGGCTGATGGACAGCGCCCAGGAGCTGACCAAGCTGCAACAGGAGCTCAGCTACGCCGAGCAGTTCCTCGGCAGTGTGCTCAAGAAGCTGGACAACACCAACTTCACCAGCAACGCACCCGCCCACGTGGTGGAGCTAGAGCGCAAAAAGGAGGCCGACACCCGCGCCAAGATAGCTCATCTACAGGAGCGCATCGCCCAGCTGCAATAGCGCGGATATGGATGAAATCGACTTCGTCAATAAATAACACAACTCAAAAGTCATGAACAAATCTGAGATTCTCATGAACCCCAACCACTTGGTGCAGTTCCTGCAAAAATCAGCCGAGGAGTTCACCAAGGACGACATCGTGCGCTACTGCGAGGAGAACGCCATCGAGATGGTGAACTTCCGCTACGTGGCCGAGGACGGCAAGCTCAAGACGCTCAACTTCATCATCTCCTCCAAGGAGTACCTCGAGACCATCCTCTCGGCGGGCGAGCGCGTCGATGGCAGCAGCCTGTTCTCGTTCATCGAGGCGGGCAGCAGCGACCTCTACGTCATCCCCCGCTACCGCACCGCATTCCTGAACCCGTTCTCAGACACCCCCGCCATCGACATCCTGTGCTCGTTCTACGACAACACCGGCCAGCCGCTGCAGAGTGCCCCCGAAAACGTGCTGCGCAAGGCCCACGAACAGTTCCGCAAGGAGACCGGCTGCACGTTCAAGGCTCTGGCCGAGCTGGAGTACTACGTGATAAGCGACCGCGAGGCAGCCTACCCTAGCACCGACCAGCGGGGCTATCACGAGTCCGAACCATTCGCCAAGTGGGAGGAGCTACGCCGCGAGGCGCTCGTGCACATCGCTCAGGCCGGCGGTAAGGTGAAGTACGGTCACTCCGAGGTGGGCTGCTTCAGCGATGGCAACAAGTACTACGAGCAGCATGAGGTGGAGTTCCTGCCTATGCCCGCCGAGCAGGCCGTGGAGCAGCTCATAGTGGCCAAATGGATCCTGCGCATGCTGGGCTACCGTTACGGGGTCGACATCAGCTACGCCCCAAAAATCACCGTGGGCAAGGCTGGTAGCGGCCTACACTTTCACATGATGGTGGAGCGCGATGGCAAGAACATCACCTCCGAGAACGGGAAGCTCAGCGACATGTCGCGCAAGATGATCGCCGGCATACTCGAGTCCACCAGCGCCCTGACGGCCTTCGGCAACACCATCCCCGTATCGTACCTGCGGCTGGTGCCTCATCAGGAGGCCCCCACCTACATCTGCTGGGGCGACCGCAACCGATCTGTAACCGTGCGCGTACCGCTCGGCTGGACTGGTGCCCAGAACATGGTGGCCCACGCCAACCCCGCCGACAAGAGCCAAGCACCTGAGCTCAACAAGCAGACCTTCGAGTACCGCGTGGGCGATGGCTCCGCCGACCCCTACCTACTGGTGGCAGGGCTGATAGTAGCCTCGCTGCGCGGATTGCGCAACCCCAACGCCCTAGAGATGGCCGAGAGGCTCTACGCTGAGGTGAACATCTTTAGCGATGCGTTCAAAGACCGCCTAGGCAAGCTGGAGCAGCTGCCCACCTCGTGCTACACCTCGGCTGAGGCCCTTGAGGCCAGGCGCGATGTGTTCGAGGCCGATGGCATATTCCCCAAGGGCATGATAGATGCGCTGGTGAAGAAGCTCAAGGCTTTCAACGATAACGGCCTCAACGAGCGCATACTCGGCAACAATGCCGAGATCGCCAAGCTGGTAGGGCAGTTTATACACATCGCATAAACAGCCACGCATTAGCGTATTAGCACCCCGCCGTGGCGGGGTGCTTTTTTTTACACCAAGGGTAAAAAAATGGGCAAGCCTCCCGCTTGCCCAGCTACAAAATCAAAATATACCAGCATATTGCTACTGGCAGTCCCTACAATCCTCCAAATTGCGGTTGTAGATGGCCATGGCCTTGTTGCTCATGCCCATATTGGAGAAGCCCCCATCGTTGTAGAGGTTCTGCATGGTGATCTTGCGCGTGAGGTCGCTGAACAGCGTAACGCAAAAGTCGGCGCAGTCGCGGGCATCGGCGTTGCCCAAGGGCGACATGCGGTTGGCGAAGTCGAGCAGACCATCGAAGCCCATCACGCCGCTACCCGCCGTGGTCTCGGTGGGCGACTGCGATACGGTGTTGATGCGCACCCCACGCTCGCGCCCATAGATGTAGCCAAAGCTGCGGGCTATGGACTCAAGCAGGGCCTTGGCATCGGCCATGTCGTTGTAGCCGTAGAGCGTGCGCTGGGCGGCGATATACGACAGGGCCACCACCGAGCCACCATGCGTTATGGCATCCTTCTTCCAGCAGCACTGTAGCACCTTGTGGAACGACAGGGCCGATATGTCGAGCGTCTTCTGCAGGAAGCCGTAATCGAGGTCATCGTAGGTGCGGCCCTTGCGCACGTTGGGTGACATGCCGATGGCGTGCAGCACAAAGTCAATCTGCCCACCGAACCGCTCCATAGACCTGTCAATCAGATTGTTCAGGTCGTCCACATTGGTAGCATCGGCGGGAATCACCACCGAGCCATGCGCAGCGGCCAGCTCCTCGATGTTGCCCATCCTGATGGCCACCGCCGTGTTCGACAGCACCAGCTCGGCCCCCTCCTCGAAGGCCCGCTCGGCCACCTGCCAAGCGATGGATTTCTCGTTCAGGGCCCCGAATATAAGCCCCTTTTTGCCTTTCAGTAAGTTATAGCCCATGGGGTAAAGGTATATATGTATGAATGTGATTGGCAACCCCCAATGGAGGAGCCTACCCCCATCGGAACCCGCAAAGGTAGCACTATTTATCGACAGCACCAAACCGCCATGGCGGGCTCGGTAATTCGGGGCGGATGCTGTATATTTGCACCGCATTTGAGACTGCCATGACCCCTCTATCCTTCCCCTCAAAGCTGCTCGAGAGCGCGGTGGACGAGTTCGCCAAACTGCCTGGAGTGGGGCGTCGCACGGCGCTGCGGCTGGTGCTCCACATGCTCCGTCAGCCCCCAGAGGCCACCGACCGCTTTGCGGGTGCGCTCACCGAGCTGCGCCACAACGTGAAGTTCTGCCGCCTATGCCACAACATATCCGACAACGACACGTGCACCATCTGCGCCAACCCCAAGCGCGACCCCACGCTCATCTGCGTGGTGGAGAGCATCAAGGACGTGCTGATGGTGGAGAGCACCCAGCAGTTCAACGGTCTGTACCACGTGCTGGGCGGTGTCATCAACCCCATGGAGGGCATAGGGCCTCAGAGCCTGCACATAGAAAGCCTGGTAGAGCGCGTGATCCAGGGCGGCATCCGCGAGGTAATACTGGCACTCAGCGCTACCATGGAGGGCGATACCACCAACTTCTTCATCCTCAAGCGCCTAAAGCCAAGCGGGGTGAGTGTGTCCACGCTCGCACGGGGAGTGTCGTTCGGCGATGAACTGGAGCACACCGATGAGATTACCCTAGGCCGGGCCATCGTGAACCGGGTGCCGCTATAGCCCATGCGCCGCCCAAAAGCCATCCAAAAAGTAGAACAAATTTGGTGGTGCTCCGTATTTTTTGTAAATTGCCACCAACGAAAGGCGCTGAATTTGCATTGTATGCCCAAAAGCACACCCCGTACCAACCACGCAACAGCATGACGACCACCAAGAATATCTACACCGCATTGCTCCTACTCCTGCTGGCCCCCGCGCTGGCGGGTGCACAAACCGTGGCCGAGCTTGTGGAGCTGGGCAACCAGAACATCAAATCGCACAGCTACGTCCCCGCCATCGACAACTTCAAGAAAGCCCTCGCCCAAAACCCCAACGATGAGGCCGCGCTCAACGGCATCATCAGGGCCTACACCCTATCTGGCGACCACAAGGATGCTCAGAGGTTCGTGGACATGGCCCTGGAGCAGCAGCCCAACAACGCCGAGTTCATCATGCGGCACGGCATACTGCTCAACCACAAGGGCAACTTCGACAAGGCCGTGGAGGTGTTCGCCAGCGCCATGCAGCAGCATCCCAACGAGGGCATAGCCATTCAGGTGCTCATGAACAAGGCAGCCGCCGAGCTCAACCTGAACAACTTCGGCGCGGCTATCGATGACTACAGCAGCGTGCTTGAGATAGACCCCCGCAGCACCAACGCCTACAGCTATAGGGGCATGGCCAACTACAAGGCTGGCAACTACAAGGAGGCCGTGGACGACTACACCTACGCCCTCGACCTCGACCCCTCGCTGGTGCTAGCCTACTACAACCGGGGCATGGCCCTGCTCAAGCTACAGGACAAGACGAAAGCGTGCGCCGACTTCCAGAAGGCGTGCAAGGGCAAGAACACCAACGCCTGCAAGATGATCGTCATTGAGTGTCAGCGCCGCTGATGGGGGCCACCTGACATGCAGCGCAGCCCCCACCCACACCACCGCGGGCCGAGCTACAGCCCCGCCATTGCCGCAGCTCATCGTGCTTAGGGCAGGTAATGCCGCGCCTACGCATCTCGGAATTGCTCCCCACCTCGGTGGGGGGGAACCTATGGCTCCTGTGGAACAGGATGCGCACCGACAGGCCCAGCACACAGAGGCCCAGCAACACCGCCACAACGCCAACCAGCTTCAGCGTAATAACCATATCGTACACATCTACAGGAATTTACGCCTAACGAGGTCGATAAACTGCATAGCCGCCTGGCTGTCATCGCTCCAGCTGAAGTTCTCCTGCAGGTAGATGATGGCCGAGTTGAGATCGCCGATCTGGTTCACCCTATTGATGGTGGCCGCGTAGCGCTCGGCGCTGCCCCCGAAGAGCTCCTTTATGAACACGTGCTTATCGTTGAGGCCGATAGACTTGCCCAGATCATCGATTCGCCTATTCTGCAGCTTGCTGGCCCTGCTGGGAGCCGCGTGGGTGCCTCCCAGCTGCTCGTTCACGAGCATGGTGCTGGTGCGGAACCTATCGGACACGATCTCGGTCTGCTGCCGCGATACAGGCAACGCGGGCTCGGCAGATGGGCCATCGTCTGTAGTCTGGCTGGCCTCAATCTCCATGGTGAGGTCATCGGCGGCGGCCAGCGCTGCCGCTAGGGCCACCTCGTCAGTGCTTGGGGGGGCCGACCGCTCGGCAGCGGGTGCCTGTGCGGGCGGGGTGTCCGCTTCGGGCTGACGCTCGGATGGCCCTCCGCCCCGCTTCAGCTCAACGGGCGGGATTATTGCCCGCTCAGCCCCCGAGCGGGCCAGCGGCGAGGCTATGCTGGCAGCAGCCACCAGCTCGTAGGCCCGGGCCAGCTTGCCCAGCACAATGTCGCGCTCAATGCCCATAAACGCATGGGCCCGCTGGGCCCTATCGAGCAGACTGGCCGCCTCAGCCAGCCACCGCTGCGCCTCTTTTAGCTCATCCATAGCAATTGTTTTGAGCCGTAAATGTAATAAAATTTGGGGCCAAAGAAAAAACAATGCGACCAAGGCTTGGGGAGGGCGCATTTTTCGTTTAGCTTTGCGCCTACATGAACACAACCGAACATCGCTGTGCAATTTCAAGAGAATAGCCACCCAACAGGACGCGTGGGACGCATCGAGGTTATCGTGGGCTCTATGTTCTCGGGCAAAACCGAGGAGCTCATCCGCCGGCTACGGCGGGCAAAATACGCCCACCAGAGAATCGAAATATTTAAGCCGCAGATAGACACCCGATACTCGGATCAGAACGTGGTGTCGCACGACTCCAACTCCATAATGGCCACGCCCATAAGCTCATCGAGCAGCATTCCGCTACTAGCGGGCGTGGCCGATGTGGTGGGCATCGATGAGGCCCAATTCTTCGACATGGACCTAGCCGATGTGTGCAACAAGCTGGCCAACAATGGTATAAGGGTAATAGCGGCAGGTCTCGATATGGACTTCAGGGGCAATCCCTTCGGGCCCATCCCTCAGCTGATGGCCGTGGCCGACCAGGTGACGAAGGTGCACGCCATCTGCGTGCGATGCGGCGACCTAGCGCAGTTCTCCCACCGCACATCGGAGGCCGATAGGCTTGTGCTGCTCGGAGAGGCCGATGCCTACGAGCCGCTATGCCGCCGCTGCTACAACAAGGCGGTAAGGGAGGAGTATAAAAATACAACGTACTAATCATCAATGAGATACACCGCAAAACAGATAGCAGATCTGCTGAACGCCCACATTGAGGGCGATGGTGGCATGGACATCAGCAGCGTGTGCACCGACAGCCGCACCCTGGGCCACCCGCAGGGAGCAATGTTCGTGGCCATAGCGGGGCGCAACCACAACGGCCACCGCTTTGTCAACGAGCTCTACAGCCGAGGTGTGCGCTGCTTCATGGTGGAGCACACGTTCGCCCCCAATGGCCCCATGCCCAGCGCCACCATGCTCATGGTGGACAGCCCCCTTGATGCCCTACAGCAGCTGGCCGCCGAGCATCGGCGGACATTTGCCTACCCCGTGATAGGCATCACGGGCAGCAACGGCAAGACGGTGGTGAAGGAGTGGCTGGGGCAGCTGCTGTCGGGAACGCATCGCGTGGTGCGCAGCCCCAGAAGCTACAACTCGCAGCTGGGCGTACCGCTGGCCGTGCTACAGATGGGCCCCGAGTTCGACCTGGGCATATTCGAGGCCGGCATATCGCAGCCAGGCGAGATGGGCCGGCTGGCCCGTATCATCCGCCCCGACATGGGCATCCTCACCAACATCGGCCAGCCCCACCAGGAGCACTTCGACAGCCTGACCCATAAGACCGAGGAGAAGCTACAGCTGTTTGCCTCGTGCAAGGTGCTGATTTACTGCGCCGACACGTCCACCGTGGCGCAGGCCATCGCGCACAGCCCAATGCTCCAGCACGTGGCGCACATGGCCTGGGGAGCCCCCAGCAGCGGGGCACAGGTAGAGCTGCTCCAGGCCCATCAGCACGGGACAAGCACTCACATATCGGCCCAATACCAGGGGCAGCCCATCGAGCTCGACATCCCCTTTGCCGACCAAGCCTCAGTGGAGAACGCCATGCACTGCCTATGCGCCATGCTATACCTGGGCGTAAGCAGCACCACCATTGCGCAGCAAATGGCGCGGCTAACCCCCGTGGCCATGCGGCTTGAGCTCAAGAATGGGGTGAACGGCTCGGCCATCATCAACGACAGCTACAACTCCGACTTGGGCTCGCTGCGCATCGCGCTCGACTTTATGGCCCAGCAGCCGCAACCCCGCCGCGTGCTCATCCTATCGGACATAGAGCAGAGCGGCCTCGCGCCCGAAGAGCTATACGCCGAGGTGGCCCATCTGGCAGCCCAAAGGGGGGTGAGCAAGGTAATCGGCATCGGGCCATGCATATCGGCGCACTCCCACCTATTCGGGATGCTGAAAGAGTTCTACCCCACCACCGATGAGCTGCTCAAACACCTCAACCGCAAGCAGCTGCACCGCACGGCGGTGCTGATAAAGGGGAGCCGCGCCTTCGCCTTCGAACGCATAACCGCCGCGCTGGAGCTGAAAGCGCACCGCACCACGCTGGAGGTAAACCTGAACGCCATGGCCCACAACCTCAACCACTACCGCAGCCTGCTGCGGCCCAGCGTGCGCACCATGGCCATGGTGAAGGCGTTCGCCTACGGCGCGGGCTCGGTGGAGGTGGCCAATCTGATGCAGTTCCAGCGGGTGAACTACCTGGGCGTGGCCTTCGCCGACGAGGGAGTGGAGCTACGCGAGGCGGGCATCACCCTGCCCATCATCGTGATGAACCCATCGTTCGGCACCTACGACCTCATCATCGAGCATGGGCTTGAGCCCGAAATATACAACCTGACGGGCCTCCACGAATTCGCGCTCGCGCTGCGGCGCACCAACGCCACGCTGCCCTACCCCGTGCACATAAAGCTCGACACCGGGATGCACCGCATGGGGTTCGCCCCCGACAGCATCGACGCGCTGCTCAGCGCGCTGGGCACCCACGCCGACCAGATTGGTGTGGCCTCCGTGTTCTCGCACCTAGCCGCCAGCGATGCTCCCGCCCACGATGGCTTCACTCTACAGCAAATCGACCTATTCAGACAGGGCTGCGACCGCATGGCGCAACACCTAGGCCATATGCCCATACGCCACATCCTGAACAGCAGCGGCATAGAGCGCTTCCCCGATGCCCAGCTCGACATGGTGCGCCTAGGCATCGGGCTGCACGGCATAAGCCCCACGAACGGCGACAAGCTGCTACCAGTGAGCACACTGAAGACCAGGATTATACAGATAAAAACCCTACAGCCTGGGCAAACAGTGGGCTACGGGCGCTGCGGGCGTATCGACAGGGCCTCCACCATCGCCGTCGTCCCCATAGGCTACGCCGATGGCCTGAGCCGGCGGCTGGGCAACGGCGCGGGCCGTATGCTCGTGAACGGGCAGCTCGCCCCCACCATAGGCAACATCTGCATGGACACCTGCATGATAGACATCACGGGCATAGGGGCCGCCGAGAACGATGAGGTGACCATATTCGGCCCCCCAGCCCTACCCGTTGAGGCGGTGGCCGCCAGCATGGGCACCATAGCCTACGAGCTGCTCACCTCCGTGTCGAGACGCGTAAACAGGGCCTACTATCAAGAATAGCGCATTCCGCCCAAGCAGGGCAACAACTGCCCCGCCCCTGACGTATAATATATCCGCCTATAAACATAACCACCCAAAAACACCACTCAACCACTTAGCAAGCAACACATTGTAAAACAAAAAGCTATACGATGAGAAAAACTTCTGCACCCAGCTGGCGGATGGGCATCGCCCTGATGTCCGCGCTGGCGCTGATGGTGGGGCTATCGGCCTGCAAGGGCCAACGGGGTGCCCCACAACACGATGTTGACCCAGCCTTCGGCGAGTACGTGGCCGCCTACACCACGGGGCTGGTATCGGCCCAAAGCCCCATAAGGCTACAGCTGGCCAAGCCCTCTCCACGCTTCGATGGGGAGGGACACGAGGCCCCCAGCCGGCTGTTCGAGCTACAGCCCAGCGTGAAGGGCCGCGCCGTATGGACTAGCAATCAAACGGTGGAGTTCATCCCCGCCGAGCAGCTCAAGTCGGGCGAACAGTACAAGGTTACCGTGCAGCTGCACAAGCTGTTCGACATTCAAGAGCAGCCGCTCCGCGAGATGACGTTCGGCTTTAGGGTAATCCCCCAAGCGCTGAGCGTGGACATCGAGGGCATGGTCGTAGACAGCCCAGAGAATCCGCACACCTACTTCCTAGAGGGCACGCTGCGCACCGCCGATGTGGCCGAGCACGAAGCCCTGCTACAGTGCATCCAGGCCAAGCACAACGGGCGCCCAGTGGAGGTGGCGCTGCAATCGACCGATGAGGCCAACGCCTACAGGCTACGCATAGGCAGCATAGAGCGCGAGACCCAGCCTGGCGAGCTCTACGTGAGATGGGACGCATCGGCCATAGGCAGCGACTCCGAGGGTGCCACCACATTCGATGTGCCGGCCATGGGCCGCTTTGTGGTGATGGCCTCGGCCTGCGAGCAGGCCCCCAACCAGGCCGTAGCGGTGTACTTCTCCGACCTGATAGACCCCAAGCAGAACCTACAGGGGCTGGTGGAGCTAGATGGCCAGAGCAAGCTGCGCTACCGCATCGACCGCAACGTGCTCCGGGTGTACCCCTCGCAGAGCATCAACGGCGTAGGGCAGCTCAAGGTAAACATCGGCGTGCTGAACGCCGCCGGGCAAAAACTCACCGAGGAGTTCAGGGCCGAGCACCTATTCGAGAGCATCAAGCCCAGCATCAGACCTGTGGGCAGCGGCGTAGTGCTGCCCTCGACCGAGGGCCTCAGCCTGCCCTTCGAGGCAGTAAACGTGCGCTCGGTGCTGGTGGAGGTAATCAAGATATACGAGAGCAACATCCCCTACTACCTACAACACAACAAGCTAGGAGGAAGCTCGGAGCTGCACCGCGTGGGCTACCCCGTACTCAAAAAAGCCGTGAACCTGAGCCAGGGCGGCGTGGTGGTGCCCAACGCTTGGCAGCGCTACAACATCGACCTGAAGTCGCTATTCAGCGCCGACCCAGGGGCGATGTACCAGATAAAGGTATCGTTCAACAAGCACCAGCTGCTATCGCCCTGCGATGGCGCAGCAGCCCAAGGGGCCGATGAGCAGATTGACTACAGCCCATTCGTGGACAACGAGCAGGGCTACTACAACTTCGCCTACAGCTACTACTACGATGAGGACTACGACTGGAGGCTGCGCGATGACCCATGCAACTCTGCCTACTACTCGAACGACAACGGCACCACATTCATCCGCACGGTGCTGGCCTCCGACATAGGCATACTGGCCAAGCAGGGCGGCAACGGCGAGCTACTGGTGGTGGTGAACGACATCCCCACGGGCCGCCCGCAATCGGGCGTTGAGGTGCGCGTGTCGGACTTCCAGAACCAAACCCTAGCCGAGGGCAGCACCAACAGCGAGGGCATGGCCACCCTGCGCATATCGGAGCGCAGGGCCTACCTGATCACCGCCTCGCACAACGGGCAAAAGAGCTACCTGAGGGTGGACAACTCATCGGCCAACTCGCTCACCAACTTCGATGTGGGCGGAGCCGAGGTGCAACGCGGCCTAAAGGGCCTGATATACGGAGAACGGGGCGTATGGCGCCCTGGCGACACGCTGCACCTCTGCTTCATGCTAGAGGACAAGGAGCGCAGCATCCCCAACGGGCACCCCGTGGTGCTAGAGGTACACGATGCCAGGGGAACGCTGGTGAAGCGGCTGGTACGCTCGCACACCGAGGCTGGGCTGTACTACTTCCCCGTGAACACCGACCCCCAAGCCCCCACGGGCTACTGGCGGGCCACAGTGCAGCTGGGCGGAGCCACATTCGGCAAAACGCTACGCGTGGAGAGCATCAAACCCAACAGGCTTAAAATGCAGCTCACGCTGCAAAACGACCGCATACCCGCCTCGGGCAACATCGATGCGCGGCTCAACGTGCGATGGCTGCACGGCGCCACGGCGGGTAACACCAAGGTGAATTACGAGATGACCGTGAGCAAGGCCCACGCCCAATTCGAGGGCCATGGGCAGTACACCTTCGATGACCCCGGCATCAGCTATCCACAGCAAACCTTCCCCCTCTGGGAGGGCACCACCAATGCTCAGGGTGAGGCCCACCTGTACGGCAGCATAGAGCGAGCACGCACCATGCCAGCCGCCCTCAGCGTCAGGCTCAACGGTCGGGCCTACGAGCCAGGCGGCGACTTCAGCATCGACCTGCAGAGCAAAATCTATCACCCCTACACTGAATTCGTGGGGCTGATAGCCCCACAGCCCAGCAGCGGACGCCACTACGTGGAGACCGACACCGACCATCAGGTGAGCCTGGCCACCGTGGACGCGCAGGGCAAGCCAGTGAGCTGCTCGAACCTAGTGGTGGAGCTCTACAAAACCTCGTGGAGCTGGTGGTGGGAGCAACCCAGCTCGGGCGAGGCCAGCTACATCAGCCAGAGCCACGAGCAGCTGGTGCTTCGCACCAAGGCCAACACCCAGAATGGCCGGGGCACGGCCAACATCAGGGTGGATGCGCCCAGCTGGGGCCGCTACTACCTAAAGGTAACCAACCGCGACAACGGCAACAGCTGCGGCACGTTCGTATACTTCGACTGGCCATACAGCCGGGGGCAAGCCCAGGGCGAACGCCCCGGCGGGGCCACCGTGCTCTCGCTGGCCACCGACAAGCTGCAGTACAGCGTCGATGAGGACATCAAGCTCACCTTCCCCGGCATGGAGCGCGCCCGCGCCCTCATCAGCATCGAGAACGGCTCACGTGTGCTGTCGGCCTACTGGGTCGATGCCAGCCAAAGCTCCAACGTGGTGGCCATCAAGGTGCAACCCACCATGGCCCCCAACATCTACGTGCACGTAACGCTGGTGCAGCCCCACAGTGACAAGAGCAACGACCTGCCCATCAGGATGTTCGGCGTGGTACCGCTCACTATCAGCAACCCGCTAACCGAGCTCAAGCCAGTAATCACCATGCCCGATGAGCTCAAATCGGAAAGCCCGGTGAGCATAGTGGTGCGCGAGGCCCAGGGCAAAAAGATGACCTTCAGCCTGGCCGTGGTCGATGAGGGCCTGCTCGACATCACCCGCTACCCCACCCCCAACCCCCACAGCACATTCTACGCCCGCGAGGCGCTGGGTGTACGCACCTGGGACCTGTACAACGATGTGATAGGCGCATACGGGGGCAAGCTGGAGCGGCTGCTCTCCATAGGCGGTAGCGATGAGGCCGCCGAGGTGAACCCCGCCCAGGGCCAAACCCTGCGATTCGCCCCCGTGGTGCGCTTCTTCGGCCCCTACACGGTGGACAGCCGCCGTAGCCAAAAGATCGACTTCGACATGCCCAACTACGCCGGCAGCGTCCGCGTGATGGTGGTGGCGGGCCACGATGGGGCCTACGGCTTCGCCGAGAAGACCTGCCCCGTGCGCAACGACGTGATGCTGATGGCCACCATGCCCCGGGTGCTAGGCCCCAATGAGACCATCGCCTTGCCAGTGAACCTCTTCGCCTCGAACCCCGCCATCAAGCAGGTGAAGGTGAAGGTGCAAACATCAGACAACATCAGCCTAGAGGGCCCAGAGTCCCAAACCGTGCAGCTGGCCGGGGCCAACAACGAGCAGATGGTCTACTTCAGCCTAAAAGTGAGCGGCAAATGCGGCCCCGCCCGCGTTGAAATCGGCGCTGAAGGTGGTAGCAGCCGCACCAAGCAGGTGATAGACATAGAGATACGCAATCCCATCAGCGAGGAGACGCGCACCCAGCACGCCCTCATCCCAGCCGACTCCTCGCGCACCTTCAACCTCACCGCCTTCGGCATAGCTGGTTCAAACCGCGCTACGATTGAGCTTTCGGCCATGCCCCCGCTGAACCTCGACAAGCGCACCGGCTACCTGATTGGCTACCCCCACGGCTGCGCCGAGCAGACCACCTCAGCGGCCTTCCCCCAACTATACCTCAAGCAACTGCTCGACCTCAACAGCCAGCAAGAAGAGCGCGTGGCCCAGCACGTGGCAGCCGCCATCAAACGGCTAGCCCTAATGCAGCTGAGCAACGGCGGCTTTGGCTACTGGCCTGGGGCCACCCGCGTCGACGAGTGGAGCACATCGTACATAGGGCACTTCCTGACCGAGGCCCGCAACGCCGGCTTCGATGTGCCTCAGGGCATCACCGACAGCTGGGCCAACTACCAGCGCATAGCGGCTCGCCAATACGCCCCCCCCACGACCAACAACGCCCAGCGCAGCAACCTGGTGCAAGCCTACCGGCTCTACACCCTGGCGCTGGCAGGCAAGCCCGAGGTGGGCGCCATGAACAAGCTCAAAGAGCGCGAACTCGAGCTGGTGGCCCTGATGCGGCTGGCCGCCGCCTACGCCATAATAGGCCAAACCAACACGGCCAGCCGTATGCTGGAGGGGCTATCGCTCAACGTACCGCACTACCGCGAGCTGAGCAACACCTACGGCTCGCACCGCCGCGACATGGCCATAACGCTCGAAACGCTCCTGCTGCTCAAGCGGCAGGAACAGGCCTTCCCCATAGCCCTAGAGCTCAGCCGCGACATGGCCAGCGACATCTGGCTCAGCACCCAGGAAACCGCCGTCATGCTCGCCGCCCTCTCCAAGATGGCCATAGGCGATGGGCTGAAGAGCAACCTGAAGGCACAGTACACCCTAAACGGGCAAAAGCAGCAGCTACGCAGTGAAAAGCCCATAGCCCAAACCCCACTCGACAAGCTCGCCGATGGCCCCAACAGCCTGTCCATAGCGCACAGCAACAAGCAGCCTCTCTACGCCACCATCGCCCTATCGGGGATACCCTCGCAGGGCCACGAGCGCGACTTCGAGCGCAACCTCGGCCTGAGCGTGCGCTACACGCTGCCCAACGGCACATCGATAAACCCCAGCAACCTAAAGCAGGGAACGGACTTCGTGTGCGAGGTAACGGTGAGCAACCCTGGGCAGCTGCACGACCTGCGTGAGCTGGCACTCACCCAGATATTCCCATCGGGGTGGGAGATTCGCAACACCCGCCTCGAAGCCGATGAGAATCACGGTGCCAACGCGCTATTCGACTACCAAGACATCCGCGACGATCGTGTGCTCACCTACTTCGCCCTAGCCACTGGGCAGAGCAAAACGTTCCGTATACAGCTGTCGGCCACCTATGCAGGCCGGTTCTACATGCCCGGCCCCAACTGCCAAGCCATGTACGACAACGAGGTGGCCGCCTCTAAGAGCGGCACATGGGTGCGGGTAGAATAGCCCGCAAACACCTGTTCACCCCCAAAATAAATGGTGCTCCCTTTGGGGGAGCACCATTTATTTTTGGGGTAGCCCATACATCAGTCGGCCTGGGGAGCTTTATAACTAAACAGCTGAGGCTTAATGGTTAGCGACACATAGGCCCAATGCGCAAAGCGGGTGCTCTGCCCTGCCACCCCCTTGATGGCCATCGTGTTATCGTTACACAGATAGGTGCTCCAGCCCCCCTCGATGGTCACATCGGGCACAAGCTTGAACTGCACGGTGAGATCCAGCTCCGAGCCTAGGTCGCTGCCCACGCACCCCGGGGTGCGCAGCTCGTGCTGGCTACGGAATAGATGGAACACCACATCGGCACCCAGGCGCTCGTGCTTGGCCGACAGGCCAGCAAACACATCGAGCAGGCCCTCCTGGGGAAGCGAGCGCCAGTACTCAATGTTGCCATTATGGCTATGATTGGAGCCATAGAGCTTGTTCCAGGTGTTGTCGGCCTCGGCGGTGGCGCTGGTACCTGAGTACAGGTCGGCCCCCACATGCAGCCCAAAAGCCGAGCCGAGCGAGCAACCCACCTTGGCAGCCAGCAGGTAGGCCCCCAGCTCACGCTGCGAGGCGGGATTGGACATCATGGTGTTGGGACTGCGTCCGAACTGGTAATAGGCTGTAATCAATGCATTTACAGGCAAATCCTTATCGCGCAGCTCCACATTGGCCCCCATGGTGTAGCGGCCATAGGCCCCATCAACCCGCTTGCCCGCAGCGATAGCGGTGTCCACAACAATCTTTTGGAACCCCTCGCTAAGGAACATTGCACTGGTTTTCAGCTTTTTATCGAAAAGCTGCTGCTCCACACGCAAAAATTCGAGATGGCGGTACAGCTTCAGCGCATCGTTGTAGAGCGGCCGGGCGAGGGCATCGTTGGGGTTGTTGACGGCTAGGCCCAGATCGGCCCTGAAGCCCAAATCGGCATCGGCGAAGCGCAGCAGGGCCAAGTCGTGCGACTTGCCATCGATGGTCCAGTTGCAGATGGCAAAGAGGCGGTTGTAATCGTAGGCCAACCCCTGCCGGCCCACGGTGAGACTCAGCCTCTGGGCGAGCATCAGCTGCGCCCATGCCTCGAACACCCTGAGCGGCACCGCCGGGGCCAAATCGGTGGCCCCCCAAATGCGGGAGTCCTGCAGGGTGAGGCGCGCCTTTAGGCGCTCGCCGCTGTAGCTCGCCCCCAGCCGGGTGCGGTTCAGCACAATCATGTTGGGATGCTGCGCCGTGGTGAGCGGCTTCTGAAATCCGCTGCGCAGCTCGGCCCGTGGGCGGAATTCCGCATCGAGGCTGAAATCCTGCGACATAGCCCCATGGCCCATCAGCATCAACGCGCACAAGGCCCCAATAGCATGTTTTCTACTCATAATACACTTACAATTAAACAATTACCAGACACAAGGAGCCACAGCACCCATCGCATCGGGCGGCACAAAGGTAAACAAAATTTGCCGCTAGGCCCCATCCATGACCCAATCGGATCAACGGCATCCATCCATTGTTAAGGCCATTGCAGTGGTGCTGCAAGAGTTTTTTCGACATTATGCCAAAAAAAATTTGCCATTCTCCAAAAAGATTCCTACCTTTGCGCTGCAATTCTCGGAGGGGGGGTGCGATGGCGCGCAGCCATCAACGAGTTGATATTAGGGAGCTTAGCTCAGCTGGTTCAGAGCATCTGCCTTACAAGCAGAGGGTCATAGGTTCGAATCCTATAGCTCCCACCGATTTAGGGGTCGCCCATTAGGGTGGCCCCTAAATGTTTCACCACGTCCAGTCCAACCTTTAGCGTTGTCGCAGCCCTACAGGCTGCATGGCCCCACACATGCCCCCCATTGCCCAGGACGATGCCCCGGGCAATATCTGTCGCAGCGCTCCGCGCTGCCCCCTAGCGGGCATACCCGCCCATGATGCCGCCCGCAGCTGCGGCAGCTGAGCTTGCCGAAAACGGCAGCTGAGCCTGCCGAAACCGGAGGCTGAGCCTGTCGAAGCCACCGCCCACCCTCGGTGGCTTCGGCAGGCTCAGCCGC
>JAFTDN010000109.1 GCA_017454165.1 Bacteroidales bacterium
AGACCTTTTTGCATACTTTTTGGGGCAATGCCAAAAAGTATGTGGGGTTTGGGGCAAAGCCCCAAGCGTACCATTGCGTTTACATGTTGGGGTTGATTGCGGATAATTACAAACTGCAACATCAAACACTAATATTCGTATGACACTAAACACTAATAACACCAACGCAAAATAAACTAACAACAGTCTGGCGGCATGGCTACGTTGCAGGAATTGAGCAATCCTAAAGCCCGTCTTTCAGGAACTTGCGCAACGATAGGTGCGTAATGCCATTCTCGTCGCGCTGCGTCAGGAGCGGTGTGGCGCTGATTACGTATTTGGGATGATTGTCGCGAATCTTGTGCAACGTACCAAACTCGCGCTCGCGCGTGACCTGCTCCGCAACAATGTAACTGGCTTGAACATAGATGGTTCGGCCATGTTTGGTGGCCACAAAATCGACCTCGCCAGCATTCAGAACCCCCACCCTAACATCGTAGCCCAAACAGCATAGATGCTTATACACGGCGTTCTCTATAACCTTTTCGATGTTGGCCTCCGTTGCGCCATTGGCCTTGAGATTACGCAGCCCCAAATCGTCCCAATATACTTTCTCGTTCGACTGAAACAGCTTCTTTCCGCGAATATCGTAGCGTGGCACAGCGCTCAGCAAGAACGCCTCTTCGTAGAAGCTCCGATAGAGCAAAACCAAGTTGGTGGAAACATCGGTCTGCTGCGACTTCATGTATTTGGCAATGCTGCTGGCCGACGTTAGTTTGCCTGTGGTGTCGGCATAAAACGTCAGAAGGTTGTTCAGAAACGGAATGTTACGAATATCGTGCCGCTCAACCACATCCTTGAACACTATTGTGTTGTAAACGCTTGACAGATAGGCCCAAACATGCTCATCGTTGTGGATGCCAACCTGCTTCAGACCCGGCAAACCACCATAGTTTAGGTACAACATCAGGCTCGGGTCGCTATCCGTTAGGCCATGAAACTCCAAGAACTCGGCATAGGTGAGCGGGTGAATGCGCACCTCAACGTGCCGTCCGGAGATTAGCGTGGCCAGCTCGCCCGAGAGCAACTTGGAGTTGCTGCCAGTGATCACTACATCGGTGTTCGGCTCGCTGTACCAGTGGCAGAGGCTTCGCTCAAAATGCTCAATCTCCTGCGCCTCGTCAATCAGGATGTAGTTGTGCTTATTGTGCTGAAAACGAGCGGCAATCAGTGCATCGAGGTCGTCGCAGGTTTTGATGTCCCTATAGACCCGCTTCTCCTTGTCGATGTAGATTATATTGGCATCGGAATCGTCCTGATGGCGCTGGATGAAGTCCTTCAGCACGTAGCTTTTGCCCACACGCCGCGCACCAACAATGGCGATAATGTTGCCCTTGCCTATCCAAGAGTCCACTAAATCAGCATAATAGCGTCTCGATAACACTTCCATAGCTCAAGATTACAGTCTGCAAATATAGCAAATTTATTGTTCATACACAACAAAACAACAAAAAATCGGATTTTATTGTCCATATACAACAAAACCATCCGTACAGCCAATTTTATTATCCACAGACAATAAAATCATCAATACAACCACTTTTATTGTCCACAGACAACAAAAACAGCGTGCGACACCATCCAGCTGCACCATCCAGCTGCGACATAAGACACTGACAAACAATTTATTAAGACACAAAACGAGCGCGACACACGTGGCACCGCGCTCGATGTAGAACGGCTTGCGGCCACAACTGGCCGTAGGTATGCTTGGCCAATTGGCTATGGCTCAGCCTGTAAGCAAGCGGACATGGAGCGGTTAATCGTCGTCGTCGTCGTTACCGTTGGGCTTAGGCTGCTCCTCGTCTTGCAGTATGTCGGTTACCAGCGGCTCCACCGTCTGCAGCACCTTCTCAATAACCGTGGGCACGAGCTTGGAGGTGTCGGTGGGCGTGCGGCGCCATTTGCGTAGGCGGAACGACAGCTGCAGGCCCATGTTTGGGCAAGGAGCATAGAGTTTGCCCTGCTGCACCGCAATGGGCAGTCCCACGTGAAACTGCGCGCTGAACACATATTTGGCATGATAGGCAAACAGCAGCGAGGGAGTAAAATGCAGATGTGCACGGCGGTCGCTAAATCGTTGATACATATCTTGTTGCACCTTCCAAGGCTCGTAGCCTTCGAGCATGAGAGTTGTGTAGTCGTGGCTCAGGAAATGCACCAAATCGGCATGTAGCTGTAGGCCAGCCTGCAACGAACGGCTCTCGTTGAACATCGACACGCCGCCCATTATGCCATGGCGCAGCGCAAAGCCGTGTATCTGGTCGTCGTTGAAATATTCGGTAGGGTCGTCGCTGAAAATAGAAGAACGCTTGCTAACAACCTCCGACTTTACAAACGATGAAAAAACATTAAAACCCAGCGTGTAGCGGGCTTCATAGGCAAAACGCTCATCGATCCAGTCGTGAAACGTGGTGCCCATTTCCCAAGCAAAATAGCCGCTATTTATACCATTTCGTGGTTGATAGGTGTTCAGTTGGTCGCTTTCGAAATATCTGTGGCTCAGCGTTACGGCCCCACTCAAAGCAAGCCTGTCCCAGGGCGAATAATTTAGGCCGATGTTCCAGTCGGTGGCAGTCCAAAGCCGCGTCTGCAAAAATATGGGGTTTACCCATTGCTGCGCGGTTACATCCATGGGCTCTGGCATATTTTTCCTGGTGTACCATCCCAAACCAAGATCGACGCGGAATTGGCCTTTGTACGACAACGCATGCGAGGTGGGCACACGTCCGGGCGTGATATACATGGCGTAGCGTTTCAGTGCCTCGTAGCCCCACTGAGCCTGCGCCGTAGCAAAATTTGAAACGCAGCTCCAAACAAAAATAAGCGCTATGGCTGCAAAACGTTTGAGTTTACGATTCATCGGTCAAAAAATTATAAATTCGGCATTTCAATATTTATAGTGGATTGCAAAGGTTACTATTTGCTATGGTGCCGCAGCTCGCCTATGTTCATGATTAGCAGGGTAGCCGCCAGCGGATACACCGCCACGTTGAAATGCTGCGGCAGTCCCCACCATCCCAGCAGTAGCACGGTGGCCAGCATGGCGCATTGAAGCAGCAGCAGCGACCGTTTGAGCGTTGAGCCAATGGGCAGCAGCAGCAGCGGATATAGCGGCAAGCACCATAACAGATTGAGGTTCATGTTGGTGCAGCTGTAGCGCGAGCCTATCCAGAGGAATAGCAGCAGCAGGCCCAGCAGGCTGAGCACCCCGAATACCGCTAGGGCCATGTAGTGTAGGGCTTGTGTTCTCTTGGTGAGCGCGAGCCCCGCCGTAATGGCTAGCAGCAGCGAGAACAGTGCCCAGGGCTCGCGCCATAACCCATGGTGCTGGGCCGTGCGGCCCTCGATGAGCACCTGTGTGGGCGAGGCCAGCGGTTGGTTAGTGATTTGGTTGCGGTAGTGCGTGAGGCCGTTCGATATGGTGTAGGGCAGGAACAGCGCCTGCCCGAAGCTGGCCAGGCTATCGGTGCTGGGGCCGAGCAGGATGTCCACGGCCAGCCCAAGCCAGGGTTTGTGTGTCAGGTAGCGGTGGATGAGCTGCCGGTACGAGCTGTCGGGGCCTTGGATCGGGTGCGTGAAGTCGGGGTGCTCCAGGATGTCGCGGATGCGGGTGGCGCAGTTGTCGGTGATGAAGTCATAGAGGTAGTAGCGGTTCTGGGGCTGGTAGTTGTTGAATAGCATCTCGGCGATGCGTTGGTGCTGGGGCTCGGTGAGCTGCAGCAGCTGCTCGGTTACGCGGCGCTGCTCGCTTGAGTACTCATCGTAGAACTGCTCGAAGCTGCGTACCGACAGGTAGTAGAGCAGGTTGCCGCGGGCAAACTTGGGCAGGAACATGGGCTCGTCGAAATTGAACGTGCCGTAGTCGAACACCAGGTCGAGCGGGTGCTGGGCGCTGGTGTCGCGCAGCCTGATGGCCACATGGCCGAAGGCCGAGGGGATGTCGTGCCCCGCCTCGCATGTTACCACGCTGATGCGTAGCGAGCTGGCCGTTGTGGCGGCGATGGTTTGCGCGCTGGTGCTGGTGCTGAGCATGGCGAGGGCCGCCGCCATGGCGGCAATGGCGAGCAGCTTGGAGGTTGGGTTGGCTAGGGGCTTCATGTTACAGGCGTAGCGAAAGTTTTACCTGCACCGATTTGAGGCTCGTCTTCTCGAACCCTGCGAATACGCCCACGCCGGCCAGCGCCATGATGCGGGTCATGGAGTAGCCCACCTCGTAGTAGGGCTGCAGCTGCTCGGTGTAGAGGGCGGACAGGTGCAGGTTCTCCGTCCATAGGCGCTCGCTGAACCACGGCAGCAGCTTTATCAGCATGAACGGGCTGCGGTAGTTCACAAATAGCTGCGCATATCTCGAATTGGTGCTATATGTATAGTAGTCAAGTGTTTGGAAATTGTCGCCGAAATCGGAGAGCGTTGCGAAGGCTCTTTGGCTGTGGAAATGTTTATAGTCGGCAAAATGGAGGCTGTCGCTTTTAAGGAAGTTGCCATAGGTTAGGGCATAGCTGAGCTTGCTCAACGCGCCTATGTCGAAGCTTTGGCGCACGGAGAACTCCCAGTTGAGCAGGCGGGCCGCTGGTGCCAGTGGCGATGGCACATCGAAACGCAGCTGCCCGATCAGCGTGGGCCAATGCGACCAGGTGTAGTTTATCCAGTCGCCGCTACGCGTGTAGTGCTGGTATGGGGTATAGCTTACGCGTAGGCTTCCCTGTGTGGTTTTGCGCGCATCTAGGTTAAGGGTGCTATCAATCAATGGGTTGTCAGGGTTGTTGCTGGTATAGCGGCTGCGCAATGGCGGTACTAGGATAAACGTGGTGTTATTGCGCTGCGGACGACGATAATCTGCTGATAATCCATAATTTATATCAAGGCCGATGGCTGGTGAGAGGAATCCGGTGAGGTTGGCCATGTGGTGGTCGAATTGTTTCACGTAATTGCGCCCCAGCAGCAGGGTGGTCACGGAGTTCACCTGTCGGTTAATGCCCGAGGATCGGTTGAAATCGTCGCGGTCGTACAGGAATGCTATGCTTGTCCAGGCCCTGAGCTTGGGGGCGTAGTTGAGCTGGAGGTAGGTGTTGATACGGGGCTGCTTAGCGGCGAAGGAGTACCCCAGGCTGGTGTAGAACGTGAACGTGTTGTTGCCGAAATAATGGGCAATGCGCACCATCGATTTGATTTTATACCCATCAACGGTGTTGAACTCGTGCTGGTCGAGCGATAGCAAGCCGGCATAGGTAACTCGCATATTGCCAGCAGGATTCGTCCACCTAATGCCCGTCATGGCGATGTTGAACGCGCTTCGCTTAAAGGTGATGTTGTTCTTGCCGCCCGTGGTGTCCACCAGGGCCTTTAGCTCCTTGTCCACCTTCTGCTCATCGGCTGAGAGCACCACGGGGCGCACGGTGTCCCACTGCAGCAGGTTGATGGTGCGAGCATCGGCTGCAATTGTGGTGCGGTAGTAGCCCACCTTGTCCTCGCGTGGGTCGGAGTTGGGGATGGTGTCGGCAGAGCGGTGGGCCTGGTTGTCCATCAGCTTCACCATCTCCATCATGTCGCGGGTGGTGGGGTTGTCCTTCTTCGCAAGCTCCTCGAGGCGGGCCTCTTCTTTTTGCTGCTTGCGCTGCTGGCGGGAGAGTGATGCCGATGCATTCGACACGGCCTCGGCGGCGGCATTGGCGGTGGTGCTGCTGGTGTTGTTGGCGTTGCTGTTGGCCTGGTCGTACTGGGCCTGGCGGGCCTCTGCGGCCAGCAGGGTGGATGGCTTGGCCAGCTTCTTGTTGAGCCGCACCTTGTGGTACTTCACGCTCGACACGTACCAGCCGTCGGCTTCGTTGCCCATGAACTTGGCCCGCACCTCGAAGTGGTGGCTCACGGGGATCCACACGTTGCGCTCCACCTCGCCAAAGGTCTGCTTCACCCTGATGGTGCCCGCTATGGTGTTGATGTTCAGATCCACCTCGTGCAAGTTATAGTGCTCATCGGCAATATATATATATCCCTCTACTAGCTGCTTGCTCTTGCGCTTGGGCGTTACCTTTATTTTCTCGATCACGCGGTTGTCCTGCATCGAGTAGCCCACATATTTGTAGTTGTAGTGCTTGAGCGCCTGCGGCGATAGGGGCAGTATGATGTCGGCTATTTGGGGGGCGTAGAAGTTGGCGTTCAGGTAGGTCATCACGTCGTTGCCCTCGAACATGGGGATGTTCGAGCGTATCATCTTCACGTTCTGTTCGTAGCGGTCGGGGGCCATAAAGTGGATGTCGTTCACCGACTCCTGCATCAGCACATCGCCGGCCTTTGGCACCTCCATCTCATCCTTGAGCAGCTGCTTCACCACGCGGGTAATCTTCTTCACCTTCACGGTGCCCTTCATGTACACCTCGGCGTTGAACTCGCTCACCTGGTTCTGGTAGTATGGTGCCATGCTGATGGCCTTGCGCACGGTGCCGTAGGCGATGTCCTCCTTGCTCTTGCCGATTTGTACCATCTCTATCTCGAACGAGCGCATTTGCAGTGCCACGTTGAGCTCCACGCGTCCGCTGGCGGGCACCTTCACGGTGCGCTCTATCGTTTCGTAGCCCAGGCAGCGGAACACCACGTGGAACGTGCCGGGCTCGAGCTTCAGGGCGAATTGGCCCTGTTCGTTGGTGGTGGTGCCCGTGCGGCTCTCCTTTACGTACACCGAGGCGTAGGCCACGGGGGCCCTGTCGGCATCGGTGAGCTGCCCGAAGATTACTTGTGCGCGGCCCGTCAGGCTATGGGCCAGCAGTAGTAGCAGCAGCGCGGTTTTGGTTAGTTTGTGGGGGGGCATGGGTTGTGTTTTGTATGTGTGAGGTTTTGGGTGTGTGCTGCGCATCAATTTCGATGCCAAAATGGCGCGATGGCGGCTGGTAGCACCGCCAACCGCCATCGTGCATGGTGAGTCTTAGCCCTGCTGGCCATTCGTGCCCTGCTGCTGGCCGCCGTTGCGGTGGCGATGCCTACCCCCACGGCCACCGCTGCGTTTGCTCCGCTGCTCGCCATGCTGCTCGGAGGTGGTGCCGTTAGGGCTGGATTTGGGTCGGACATCGCGCCTAGGCCCGCCGCCGTGTTGCCCGTTGCGCCTGCCGTTGCTGCTGCGACCGCGTTGGCCGCTTGGGCGTGGCCGCTCGGGCTGGCCCATCTGGTCGGGGGCGGGCTGCTTGTAGCTCTGCTTGTATATCTCGGCCTCGAGGAACTTCTCAATCTTCGTGAAGTCGTAGCGCTTGTCGGGGCTGATGAGCGTGATGGCCACGCCATCGCTCTGGGCGCGGGCCGTGCGGCCTATGCGGTGCACGTAGTCCTCGGGGTCCTTGGGGATGTCGTAGTTCACCACCAGGTCGATGTCCTCTATGTCGATGCCGCGCGAGATGATGTCGGTGGCCACCAGCACTTGGAACTTACGGTTTTTGAACTCGCGTAGCACCTCCTCGCGCTGGCGCTGCTCTATGTCGGAGAATATGGCGCGGGCCGCTATACCTATGCGTTTGAGCCGCTGCTCCACATTGCGTACATCGGCCTTGCGACCTACGAATACGATGGCGCTGCGCACTTCCTCCTCCTTGTCCTTGAGCAGCGTACCCAGCAGCTCTATTTTGTGGTGGTCGGCCACTATGTAGGCCATTTGGGTGATGTTGTCGGCGGGCTTCGACACGGCTATGCTGATTTCCTCGGGCTCGCGCAGTATGGCCTTGGCCAGCTCTCGTATTTTAGGGGGCATGGTGGCTGAGAACATCATGGTCTGCCGCTGCTCGGGCAGTAGCTTTATGATTTCCATGATGTCATCGTAGAAGCCCATGTCGAGCATACGGTCGGCCTCATCGAGCACTAGGTGCTCCACGTGCGAGAAGTCCACGTACCCCATCTGTATGTGCTGGAACAGGCGGCCTGGTGTGGCTATCACTATCTCGGTGCCGTTGGTGATGGCGGCGCGCTGGGAGTCCCACAGCTTGCCGTCGTTGCCGCCGTACACGGCTATTGAGCCCACGTTGGAGTAGTACGAGAAGCCCTCCACGGCTTGGTCGATCTGCAATGCCAGCTCGCGGGTGGGCACGATGATGAGCACCCGCACGTGCCCCTCGCCGTGCGGTCTGTCGGCCAGCATGCTGAGCACGGGCAGCACGAATGCGGCGGTTTTGCCCGTGCCCGTCTGGGCGCAGCCTATCAAATCCTTGCCCTGCAATATGATGGGTATGGCCTGCTCTTGTATGGGCGTGGCCTGCTCGAACCCCATGGTCTGAACGCCCTCGGCGATGTGGGGGTGGAAATTAAACTCAGAGAAATTCAATGTCTAAATCGTTTTTATGCCGCCGCAAAGGTAGCAAATTTCGTATTTTTGCGGGGTATATCGGCCCACGTTTTTGGCTCTGTGCGCAATGGAACCACGCTCTTTTGGCCCCAGCAGGACCTACCTGCATGTGTTCTTCGACCTCGACCGCACCCTGTGGGATTTCGAGCGCAATAGGCGTAGCACCCTGGAGCAGATGTTCTACGAGCGGCGATTGGCA
>JAFTDN010000110.1 GCA_017454165.1 Bacteroidales bacterium
CAGTCCCAGACCAGCACGGCACATGCGGCCAGCAGCAGGGCGGCCAAAGTCCACACCACCACAAAACGCACACCGTGCTGACGGACGGGCGTATCGGGCACCACGGCGCGGTCGAGCACGTAGAGCCAGGGGATGGCCTGCTCGGCCTCCACGCGTAGCACCCCGCGCTGGTTGCCCAGCATCACAAGGTTCTGGACCCCATGCTGCAGCTCGTGTGAGTAGCGCAGGGCCCGCTCGGGCTGCCGCATAGCGTTGGCCTGCCGAAGGGAATCGGCCAGGGCATTGAGATGCGCCTGCTCGGCGCAGTAGTGCCGCTCAAAGGCGGCTAGAGCCTGCTGGGCTACCTGCTGGCGTAATCGGCGCATCAGCGTGTCGGCGCAGGCGGCCACGGCATTGGCCAGCAGGGCCGCCCGTTCGGGCTGGACATCGGTGGCCTCAATCTGTACGCCCTGATATGGCGTGGGCCTCACGCTCACGCAGCCGCCATAGGTAGCCCTTAGCTGGGCACGGGCGGTGGGCGCGGTGGAGTCAATGCCCCACAGGTTCCACAGGTCCACCTGTTCGGCCACTAGGTAGATGAGGCTCTGGGAGGACATCAGCTCCATGAGCTGCTCCACCTCCCGCTTTATGCCGAAAATCGACACACCCTCATGGAAATCGTTGGAGAACAGCGACTTGGCAAGCTGAGCATCGTTGGATGGCACCAGCGTGGCCGAAGCTGCATAGCGGACGGGCTCGCGCCAAGCCTTCGCCACGGTGATGCCCATGGCCAGCAGGGCCACCGCCAACAGCAGCTTCCAGCGTCGGAGCAGCGTCAGCAGCAGTTCGCCCGAATCGATAGCCAAGCGATTATTGTCCATAACAACCTGAATTCCTTATTTTTATCATCTAACCACCACAATGCTGTAGCTCTTCTTGCCCTTTTGCACCAGTAGGTATTTGTCGCCCAGCAGGTCGGCGACGGTGACCGTGCGCTCGATGTCGGGCACCTTTTCCTTATTCAGGCTCAGACCCCCTCCCTGCACCAGGCGGCGCAGCTCGCCCTTCGATGGGAATACCTGCGTGTGCTCGGCCAACAGGGCCGATAGGCTCACGCCGCCATCGAGCACATCCCGCGCCACCTCGAATGTGGGCACCCCCTCGAACACCGAGAGGAATGTGGCCTCATCGATTTCGCGCAGGGCCTGCGATGTAGCGTTACCAAAGAGCAGCTGCGATGCCTCCACGGCCCGGCTGTAGTCGGCCTCGGAGTGCACCATGATGGTGATCTCCTTGGCCAGACGCTGCTGCAGCACCCGTAGGTGCGGGGCCTGGGCATGTTCGGCCACCAACGCATCAATGGTGGATCTGTCGAGCATGGTGAAAATTTTGATGTAGCGCTCAGCATCGGCATCGGAGGTGTTGAGCCAGAACTGGTAGAAGCGGTAGGGCGAGGTGTATCGTGGGTCAAGCCAGATGTTGCCCTGCTCGGTTTTGCCGAACTTGCCGCCATCGGCCTTGGTGATGAGCGGGCAGGTGAGGGCGAATGCCTCCTGCCCCAGCATACGGCGGATGAGCTCGGTGCCAGTAGTGATATTGCCCCACTGATCGCTGCCGCCCATCTGCAGCTTACAGCCCAGCCGCTGGTAGAGCGTGAGGTAGTCGGTGGCCTGCACCAGCTGGTAGGTGAACTCGGTGAACGACAGGCCCACGCTCGACTCCGCCGACAGGCGTTTCTTCACCGAGTCCTTGGCCATCATGTAGTTCACGGTGATGTGCTTGCCTATGTCGCGTATGAAGCCCAAGAAGGAGTACTCTCTCATCCAGTCGTAGTTGTTCACGAGCAGGGCTGCCGTGGGGCTATCGGAGTCGAAGTCGAGGAATTTGGCCAGCTGCCGCTTGATGCTCTCCTGATTGTGACGCAGGGTGGCCTCATCGAGCAGGTTGCGCTCGAGCGATTTGCCCGAGGGGTCGCCAATCATCCCCGTGGCACCGCCCACTAGGGCCACCGGCCTATGGCCGCAGCGCTGTAGGTGCTTGAGCATCATGATGGACACCAGGTGCCCGATGTGGAGGGAGTCGGCGGTGGGGTCGATGCCCACGTAGGCCGTGGTGAGCTCTTTCTGCAAAAGCTCCTCGGTGCCAGGCATCATGTCGTGCACCATGCCCCGCCAGCGGAGCTCCTCTACAAAATTGGTTCTACCCATCGAATGATATGTGTTGATTTTTAACCTGTTACACAATTACAGCAGCACCTCCACCCCATTGTTACTGGGTTGAGGGCGCATTTGGTCGAGCATGGGCTGCAGCTCATCGAAGCGCAGGTAGGGGAACAGCGCTGGTGCTATGCCCGCCACGGGGCCGTAGAGCAATGATTTCTGCTTCACTGCGGACGGGAGCACCCCCATGCCATCGACCACCGAGAGCACCACGCTCTCCACAAATCCCAGCAGCAGCAGACCCAGCACCATGCCTGCCAGCTTGTTGAGCAGGCCAAGCGAGGCCATGTCAAGCAGGCCGCTCACGGTGCGGGCCACCAAATGTACGCCCACCACCACGGCGGCAAAGGTGAGCGAGAACGAGAGCACCGCCATGTGCCCCCGTGCAAGGCTGAAACGCCCCGAAAGCCAACCCGCCACGATGTCGGAGAAATGGGTGGCCACCCACAGGCCCAGCAGCAGGGCCACTACGGCGGCTAGCTGATTGACCAGCCCGCGCATGAACCCGCGCAGACCGCCCACCAGCAATCCCACCAGCAATATGATGTCGATAGCCTCCATGGTGATGTAGGGCCGTGCGCAAAGATATGC
>JAFTDN010000111.1 GCA_017454165.1 Bacteroidales bacterium
ACTACCTGACATGGGTCAACGTCCTGGGGGCAGTGCGCGGCGGGCTGGCGCAGAAGGCCATGGCACTGATCGACCATGCCGCATCGGCGCTGTTCGCCGAGACCTCCGCCAACGTGACGAACAGGCCGCCCCTGCCCCTTTTGGTGAAAAATCAGTCTCAAATTAAACTATAGCCATTCTTTTTTATCTTCTTAGAAGTCCCCTTCAATTCTACACAATGTATCATGCACACCAGCGCATGATATCGGAATATTTCCGTACCTTTGCGCTCTGTTTTTCCCATCGCCAAAGGATGGCGCTACATTTTGGACATGCACACCATAAACGACATCTACAGCATTCTGTATCAAGAGAAAACAGTGAGCCTAACGGCTGAGGACTGGGGCCGAATAGAGGCCAGCCACAGCTTCTTGGAAGAATTCGCTCGCAATAAGATAATCTACGGCATCAATACGGGCTTTGGCCCCATGGCCCAATACCGCGTTGATGATGCCGACCTACAGGCGCTACAGTACAACATCATCCGCAGCCACTCGTGCGGTGCGGGAAGGCCATTTGCCGAGATTTACGTGCGCGCCGCCCTGCTGGCCCGTCTGTGCACCTTTGCGCAGGGCAAGTCGGGTGTGCACCCCAGCACGGTTGAGCTCATCGTTGAGCTTATCAACCGCCATATCTACCCCTACATCCCCGAGCACGGCAGCGTAGGTGCCAGCGGCGATTTGGTGCAGCTGGCCCACATGGCATTGGTGCTCATTGGCGATGGGCAAGTGCTACACCAAGGCCAGGTGAAGCCCACCGCTGAGGTATTCGAGGCCGAAGGGTTGAGGCCCATAGCCCCCCGCATACGCGATGGGCTATCGCTGGTAAATGGTACCTCGATGATGACCGGCGTGGGGCTTGTGAACCTGCTCCACGCCCATCGGCTGCTGCGCTACGCCACAATAGCCTCGGTGCTGGTGAACGAGGTGGTGGAGTCATACGACGACTTCATGTCGGAGCAGCTGAACAGCTGCAAGCTGCACCCAGGGCAACGCGATGTGGCAAAGGCCATGCGCAGGCTAGCCCAAGGGGGCCAACGCATGCGCAAGCGCGAGGCGGAGCTATACCGCAGCCACCCCGAATCCGTATTCGAGCACAAGGTGCAGCCCTACTACTCGCTGCGATGCACCCCGCAAGTGCTTGGCCCTGTGCTCGACACAATCCGCTACGCCGAGCAGGTGCTGCTCCACGAGCTGCACTCAGCCGATGACAACCCCATAGTGGATCCCGAAACGCGCAGCGTATACCACGGCGGCAATTTCCACGGCGACTACGTGTCGATAGAGATGGACAAGCTCAAGATGGCCCTCACCAAGCTCACCATGCTCATAGAACGCCAGTCTAACTACCTGTACAACAATGCAATAAATGGCATTCTGCCGCCATTCCTCAACATGGGCAGGCTGGGCCTCAACTACGGCATGCAGGCCCTACAGTTCACGCAGACCAGCACCACCGCCGAGAGCCAAACCCTCTCGAACCCCATGTACGTACACAGCATACCGTGCAACAACGACAATCAGGACATCGTGAGCATGGGCACCAATGCCGCCCTACTAACCCGCCGCGTGGTGGACAACGCCTACCAGGTGATGGCCATCCATCTGATGGCCCTGGCCCAGGCGGTGGACTGCCTCGGTATAGCCGAGCAGCTCGCCCCTAGCACCCGCAGCCTCTACAACCAGATTAGACGCATCGCACCCACCATTATCGATGATATGCCCCACTACCCCACCGTGGCCGCCGTAGAGCAACACCTACGCACCAGCTCGATTGATTTTGAGCTATAGATGCACAAGCACTAACCACAACTCACCTCCTCCAAAAACACCCATCCATGCAACAATTCCTCACCTCGCTCCTCCTCCTGCTCCCCATGCTCTCGCAGGCGCAGCCCGTGGAGATGACCTTTGAGCACGATGCAGCCGGCAACATGATTCGCTGCTACGTAGTGCACCTCACGCAGCCAAAAACCGATAAGCCAATCACCCCTGAGACCATTGCCAATGCCGACAAACCAGCGGCACAAACAGCCGCCCCCGAGCCCGTGGTGGTGCAACACGGCGAACACACCGTGCGCATCTACCCCAACCCCACGCAGGGGCAGCTGCGCGTGGAGGTTCAGGGCAATGGACAGCCCTACACCTACCGCCTGCTCTCCATGAGCGGCACGTCCATAACCCAAGGGCAGCACGATGGCAGCCCCCTGCCGCTCGACCTATCGTCCCAGCCCGATGGAGCCTACCTCCTACAGCTAATCTGGGGCGACGACCGATGCACCTATAAGATTATCAAGAACTAACGCCCAACGTGCAACTGGCACTGAGCACCCGCTACGCGCACGGCGCGGCCACAGAGATGCACGCAAACACCATCCCAAAAAGAAACATCCCCCTAGCACCAATCGAATACTTTTCGCTATATTCGCGGGGCAAATGACCAAGTCCAACCATATCTAAGGTTACCCCAAAAACATGAAATACGCCTTTGTAACAGGAGGTTCACGCGGCATAGGCCGCGCCGTAAGCATCGCCATAGCCCGCACAAGGATGCCCGTAGTGATTAACTACGCAGGCAACCACAGCGCAGCCCAGCAGACCCTGGCCAACATCGAGGCCGAAGGCGGACGCGCCGAGCTGCTACAGTTCGATGTAACCCACGCCGAGGCCGTAGACGCAGCCATAGAGCAATGGCAGGCCGACCACCCCGACGACCACATCCATACGCTGGTGAACAACGCAGGCATACGCGATGATGCCATGATGGTATTCATGCAAAACCAGCAGTGGAACAGCGTGATAGACACCAGCCTGGGCGGATTTTTTAACGTAACCCGCCGCCTGCTCAAGGACATGCTCACCAAGCGCGGCGGTCGCATCATCAACATCGTGTCGCTGTCGGGGCTCAAGGGCATGCCCGGGCAGACCAACTACTCCGCCGCCAAAGCCGCTGTGATAGGCGCCACCAAGGCCTTGGCCCAAGAGGTGGCCGCCCGTAAAGTAACGGTGAACGCCGTGGCCCCCGGCTTCATAGCCACCGACATGACCCAGGATCTCGATCAGGATACGCTCAAAAAGCTAGTGCCCATCGGACGCTTCGGCCAGCCCGAAGAGGTAGCCGCCTTGGTCAGCTTCCTGGCCAGCGATGCCGCCGCCTACATCACCGGCGAGGTCATATCAATAAACGGCGGCCTATACACCTAAAGACAACGCAGGCACAATGAGGAGAGTAGCAATCACAGGCATGGGCATCTACTCGTGCATAGGCGGAAACCTCGAAGAGGTGGCCCAATCGCTCTACGCGGGCCGTTCGGGCATAGGCATAGACCCCCAGCGCACCGACTATGGCTACCGCTCCCCCCTGACGGGCATAGTGGCACGCCCAGTGCTCAAGGGCGTGCTCGACCGCCGGCTACGCACCAACCTGGCCGAAGAGGGCGAATTTGCCTACGTGGCCACCATGGAGGCCCTGCACAACGCGGGCATAGACCCCGACTTTCTGCGCGACCACGAGGTGGGCATAGTGTATGGCAACGACTCATCGGCCCGCGCCGTGATTGAGGCGCACACCATAGCCCTCGAAAAGCG
This sequence comes from Bacteroidales bacterium, assembly GCA_017454165.1. Taxonomy (GTDB): domain Bacteria; phylum Bacteroidota; class Bacteroidia; order Bacteroidales; family Tenuifilaceae; genus RGIG6076. The sequence goes on from JAFTDN010000111.1 coordinate 3,627, forward strand.
CGACACCACGCTCATCGGCTCGGGCTCCATATTCCAGTCGATGAACTCCACCGTAACCATGGGGCTGTCCACCATATTCAAGCTGCGCGGCATCAACCTCACGGTGAGCGCAGCCTGCGCCAGCGGCTCCCACGCCATAGGGCTAGGCACCATGCTCATCCGCAACGGCCTACAGCAAATGGTGATATGCGGCGGAGCGCAGGAGGTGAACTACCTGAGCATGAGCAGTTTTGATGCGCTTGGCACATTCTCAATACGCACCGATGCCCCCACCCGCGCCTCACGCCCATTCGATGCCAAGCGCGATGGCCTCGTACCCAGCGGCGGCGCGGCCACCATCATACTGGAGGACTACGAACACGCCATCAGGCGCGGCGCCCCCATAATAGCCGAGGTGGCGGGCTACGGCTTCTCATCGAACGGGGGCAACATATCGCAGCCCAGCGATGTGGGCTCGCAGATAGCCATGGAGCGCGCGCTGGCCGAGTCGGGGCTGAGCACAGCCAACATCGACTACATAAACGCCCACGCCACCTCGACCCCGCAGGGCGATGCCTTCGAGGCCATAGCCCTCGACCGTCTATTCGGCTCGGTGCGCCCGCCCATCAGCTCAACCAAAAGCATGACCGGGCACGAGTGCTGGATGGCCGGAGCCAGCGAGATTGTGTACTCCACGCTGATGATGCAGCGCTCATTCGTGGCCCCCAACATCAACTTCGAGACCCCCGATGAGCACTCGGCCAAGCTGAACATAGCCAGCCAAACCATCGAGAAACGAATAGATGCCTACCTGTCGAACTCGTTCGGCTTTGGCGGCACCAACAGCGCGCTGGTAATAAAAAAACATGAATAAACCATCACCCCCACATGAAGACAAGAGACGAGATAATAGGAACGGTGACCGACTTTTTGATAGAGGAGATTGAAATCGCCCCCGAAATGCTCAAGGACGATGCGCTGCTCAAGGACGACCTGGGCATAGACAGCCTCGACTTTGTGGACATCGTGGTAATCGTTGAGCGCAATTTTGGTTTCAAAATAAAGCCAGAGGACATGGCCAACGTGCGTACCCTGGGCCAATTCTACGACTTCATCGAGCGCAGGCTAAACAACTAGCATCGCCACCATGCAGAGCGCACAGTGGGACGGCAAAACCCGCGGAGGCAAATTCGGACAGCAGTGCCTCTTCTTCCTGCTGCGCTTCCTCAATATCAGAGTGGCCTACGCCTTGGTGGCAGTGGTGCTGCCATTCTTCCTGCTATCTCGAACGCAGCACCTAAAGGCCATATACCGATACTTTAGGCATAGGCACAAGCGATCGGCGGTGGGCGCAGCGATTAGCACCGTGGCCAACTACTTCGTATTCGGGCAGGTGGTAATCGACAAGTTCTACCTACTATCGGGCTCAAAGAGCCCATTCACCATTGGCGTAGACCGGCTCGACCTGTACGCCGAGCTGAGCAAACAGCCCGCCGGCTTCATGATGCTAAGCTCGCACATAGGCAACTACGAGCTGGCTGGATACAGCCTGAAATCGCACAAGCCCATGAATGCGATAGTTTTCGGCGGCGAAAATGCCTTCCTGCAGCAAAATCGGAATCGCTCATTGGGAAACAACAACATCACCCCCATAGCCGTATCGCCCGACATGTCGCACCTATTCGCCATAAAGGGAGCCCTGGAGCGGGGCGAGGTGGTGAGCATTCCCGGCGACCGCCTATTCGGTAGCACCAAAAACGTGATGTGCCCCCTTTTAGGGGCCGAAGCGCAGCTCCCGCTAGGCCCGTTCATCACCGCCGTGCAGCTCAAAGTCAAGGCGCTGGCCATCTTTGTGATGAAAGAACGCGGGCTGCGCTACAGCATCTACATCAGGGAGATAGCCCCCACTACCGATGGCCCCATGCGCAGGCAGGCCGAATCGATGGCGCACCAGTTCGCCGCCGAGATGCAAACCCTACTCCTGCGCTACCCCACCCAGTGGTTCAACTACTACGAATTTTGGGGCACCACACCTAAACCAACCACAGCAGACTGATATGCAAGCACCAAAAGATGAGCGTTATAGCAAAGACAAGCCCGTATTAGAAGCCCAACACTTGGCACAGGAGATAGCCTTTGCGCCCGTGGTATTCCAGGTATCGCGCCTGATGGTAAAGCTGGGACTGCTCCAACATCTGGCCGACCACCGCGAGGGCCTCACCGCCGATGAGCTGGTAGAGCTCACGGGCCTATCGGCCTACGCCGTGCAGATACTGCTCGAATCATCGCTCACGATAGGCACCGTGTTGCTGCACGACAAACGCTATTTGATTGGCAAAACGGGCTGGTTCCTGCTCACCGACCCGCTAGTGCGCGTCAATATGGACTTCAACCACGATGTGAACTACCTCGGCCTGTTCCATCTCGAGCAGGCGCTGCTCAACGGCAAGCCCGAGGGCCTCAAGGTATTCGGCCAGTGGCCCACCATCTACGAGGGACTATCGCAGCTGCCCAACGACGCGCAGCGCAGCTGGTTCGCGTTCGACCACTTCTACTCCGACACGGCCTTCGACCAAGCCCTGCCAGTGGTGTTCGCTCGGGAGCCCAAGACGCTGCTCGATGTGGGCGGCAACACTGGGCGCTGGGCCACCCGCTGCGTGCAGCACAACGCCGAGGTGGAGGTAACCATCATGGACCTGCCCCAGCAGCTACAGATGATGCGCGAGCAAACGCAGCACCTGCCCGAGGCCAACCGCATACACGGACATCCCGCCAACCTGCTCGACCAGCGGACCGTCTTCCCCACGGGCTTCGACGCCATCTGGATGAGCCAGTTCCTCGACTGCTTCAGCAACGCCGAGGTGGAGAGCATCCTGCGCCGCGCCGCCGCCGCCATGCTGCCACACACGCGGCTCTACATCATGGAGACCATCTGGGACCGCCAGCCCTACCCCACCGCATCGTTCTGCCTAGCACAGATAAGCGTATACTTCACCGCCATGGCCAACGGCAACAGCAAGATGTTCCTCGCCGATGACCTCTACCGCTGCATCGACCGCGCAGGCCTGAGCGTTGAAACCACCCACGATGGGCTGGGATTCGGCCACTGCATACTGCAATGCAAACTACGATAGACCCAATGTCCGAGCTGGCCCCCATATTGAGCTTGATCCCACAACGGCCGCCATTCGTGATGGTCTCGCGGCTCGTGGAGTTCGCCCCCACCATGGGCACCTCGGAGCTAGACGTGCAGCCCGACTGCATACTATGCGAAGAGGGGCACCTAGCTGAGGTGGGCATAATGGAGCACATAGCCCAAACATGCGCAGCATACATCGGCTACCGCAACCGCTCCCTCCCCATCAAAATAGGTGTGATAGGGGCGGTGAGCAACTTTAAGCTCATGTCGCAGCCCCATGTGGGCGAACGCATACGCTCCCACATAGCAGTGGAGGCCGAGGTGTTCGACATGCTGCTCATCGATGCCCAGACGCACCGCGCCGACGGCAGCCTCTGCGCAACATGCCAGATGAAAATATCGCTCATCGATTAAGAAACAGCAATATGCGTAGAGCAAAAGCAACAAAACACAGCGACAAGCCCGTGCTGGAAGCCGAAAAGGAGATTACCGTGCGCTTCAGCGAGGTGGACAGCATGAATATCGTGTGGCACGGCGCATATCCGCTATACTTTGAAGATGCCCGCGAGGCATTCGGCAAAAAGTACGGGCTGGAGTACCTCTACATGTTCGAGCAGGGTTTTTACGCCCCATTGGTCGATTTGCACTTCAGCTACAAGCGTCCGCTCACCTATGGCGACACCATGCGCATCGTAATCACCTACCGCGACACCGAAGCCGCCAAGCTCATATTCGACTACGTAATATACTCGCCCGACAACGAGGTGGCGGCCACCGGCTACTCGGTGCAGGTGTTCCTCGACAAAAACTACCAGCTCACCTGGGAAATCCCCCCGTTCATCAGACGCTGGAAGCAGATGGTGGGCCTCCTGCCCACTCCAAACGGCACAGCCGCCCAATAACCCCTCCCCCCCATGCTAAAACGATTAGGCGATAGCATCATCAGCAAGCTGGGTATCGGCTCGCGCAAAAACTACATGGCCGTGCGCAACGGCCAAAGCGGCGTGGAGCACTGCCCCTCTGGTACGCTGGGAGTGCCCGAACCATTCATGGCCTCGCTCATCGACCGTGAGCTGCTCAACGACCACTTCATGCCCATAGGCGGCAACCGCGTCCACTTCTACACCCCATTCGAGAAGCTGGCCATACTGGCCGTCCACCAAGCCCTGCAGCAGGCCAATATAGATGCTGCCGCACCGCAGGTGCAGTTCATACTCTCCACCACCAAGGGCAACATAGGGCTGCTAGAACAGCCCGAGCACCCCTACGGCCCCCAGCGTGTACACCTATGGCAGTCGGCCCGCCTGCTGGCCCAGTTCTTCGGCAACAGCAACGAACCGCTAGTGGTGTCGAACGCCTGCATATCGGGCCTGTGCGCCCAGATACAGGCCGATAGGCTGCTGGCCCTAGGCCAGCACAGCGTGGCCGTGGTGGTGGGTGCCGAGGTGCTATCGAAGTTTATAATATCTGGTTTTCAGTCGTTTAAGGCACTATCGCCCACCCGCTGCCGCCCGTTCGATGCGGCCCGCGATGGCCTCAACCTGGGCGAGGGCGCAGCCTGCATCGTGTACCAACGCCGCGAGGCCGACTGCCCCATGGCCCCCGGCGAGATGCGCCTGTCGGGCGGGGCCATACGCAACGACGCCAACCACATCTCCGGGCCATCGCGCACGGGCGAGGGGCTATACAACGCCATCACGGCGGTGCGCGGTGGGCATAGCGAGCCGCCCGCCTTCATCAGCGCCCACGGCACCGCCACCCCCTACAACGATGAGATGGAGGCCATCGCGCTGAGCCGCGCCGGGTTGCTCAGCGCACCCACATTCAGCCTAAAGCCGCACTTCGGCCACACGCTGGGCGCAGCTGGAGTGCTGGAGACGGTAATCAGCATGCATGCCCTAGCCGATGGCGTGGCGCTGGGCAGCTGGGGAGCCGAGCATTTGGGCGTATCGCACAAGGTGAACATCACCCCCGAGATGCGCCCCGCACAGGGCGCAACCTTCCTCAAGCTAATGTCGGGATTTGGCGGGAGCAACGCCGCCATAGCGGTGAGCACCAGCCCCAACACCACAAACACCTCCCAGCCATGCGAATAGCCTCCCACTGCCGCATCACCCCCAACCGATGCCTAGCCAACGGCCAACCAGTGCCCGTGCAGCGCAGCGAACGGCCCTACCTCACCGACCTATACCACTCCCTGAGCATGGGCTACCCCAAGTTCTTCAAGATGGACAACCTATGCAAAGCGGGGGTGCTGGCCGCAGAGCTAGTGCTGCGCGGCAGCTCTGTCGATGGGCTAACGCCGCGCCACGATGTGGCCGTGGTGGGCCTCAACAGCAGCTCCTCGCTCGATGCCGACCTGCAGCACCTACAGCACCTGCACCCCGACAGCTACTTCCCCAGCCCCGCCGTGTTCGTGTACACGCTGGCCAATATCGTCACGGGCGAGATCGCCATAAGGCATAAAATACTAGGGGAAAGCTCATTTTACGTAATCCCCGAATTCTCGGCCCATCAAATGGCCAAAGTTATCGCCACAACGCTTTCAGATGCCAATATAAATTGCTTACTTTGCGGTTGGATTGAAGTGCTTGGGCAAGAGCTGGACGTGCTGATGATGCTGATAGACAGGCTCAATGGCCCCGCCCCGACAGCCCAAAACATAAACTCACTGTACAACGAGAGATAACAATGAACGAGCTGATAGACAAGCTAAAACAAGAACTCATAGAGGTGCTCAACCTTGAGGAAGTACAACCCGCCGACATCGACAACAACGCCCCACTATTCGGCGACGATGGGCTAGGGCTCGACTCCATCGATGCTCTAGAGCTCATAGTGCTGCTGGAGAAGAACTACGGCATCAAGCTGAACGACCCCAAGGAGGGCCGCGAGATCTTCAAGAACATGACCACCATGGCCGAGTACGTGAGCCAGCACCGCACCAAATAAAAACCCCATCGGCCCCATGCAGCAGCGCGAAATATACATCACGGGCGCGGGCATCATCTCGGCGCTGGGCGTGGGCAAGGCGGCCTCGCTGGAGGCCCTGCTGCATGCCCGCAGCGGCATTGGCCCCATGCGGCAGCTACAGGGCACAACACACTCGCATTATCCCGTGGGCGAGGTGCAGCTGAGCAACGAGGAGCTGCTACAGCTTCTGGGTATGCCCCCCCAAACGCACAGCATACGCACAGGGCTCATGGGCATGATCGCTGCCCATGAGGCCGTGGAGCAAGCCCAGCTGCACCTAATACGCCCACAGCGAACAGCCCTAATATCGGGCACCACCGTGGGCGGCATGGAGCGCAGCGAGCAGCACTACCTCGACTTCTTTGAGGGCCAGCACACCCACTACATCGCCCTGCACAACTGCGCATCGAGCACCGAGCAAATAGCCCAGCACACCGGCCCCTACAGTCTGTGCTCCACGCTATCGACCGCCTGCTCATCGGCGGCCAACGCCATAGCCATGGGGGCCACCCTGATTACCACAGGCCGCGCCGATGCGGTGGTGGCTGGCGGGGCCGAATGCCTGTCAAGGTTCCATCTCAACGGATTTCACACCCTGATGATTCTCGACAAACAGCACTGCCGCCCCTTCGACCAACACCGGGCCGGCCTCAATCTGGGTGAAGGCGCAGCCTACGTGGTGCTCGAGTCAGAACAATCGGCGCGACAGCGCGGTGTGGAGCCGCTATGCAGGCTGAGCGGCTGGGCCAACACCTGCGATGCCTTCCACCAAACGGCCACATCGGACAACGGGCAAGGCCCATACCTAGCCATGCAAGCAGCCCTGCAAATGGCCGGGCTGCAGCCCCACCAGATAGACTACATCAACGCCCACGGCACCGGCACACCCAACAACGACATCAGCGAGGGCAGAGCCGTAGAACGCGTGTTCGGGCATAGGGTGCCCCCCCTCTCATCAACCAAGCCATTCACCGGCCACACCACCAGCGCCGCTGGCAGCGTGGAGGCCGTAATAGCCATGCTGGCCATGCAGCACAGCTTTGTTCCCGCCAGCCTAAACGTACAGCAGCCCATGGAGGAGCTACGCTTCAGGCCCACCATGCAAACCATCCACAACGTGGAGCTGCGCCACGTACTGAGCAACTCGTTCGGCTTCGGCGGCAACGACACCGCCTGCATATTCAGCAAGCCATAAAAAACACACCGCAGCATGGGCATCTACATACAATCGGCAGCGCAAATATCTATACAAAAGCCACTTACAGACGAATGGCTGCAACAGCCCATTGAGCACACCCAGCACCACGTGCGGGCCATAGAGCCCAACTTCCGCGACTACCTAGAAGCAGGCGAATCCCGCCGCATGGGGCGCATACAGAAACGCGCCCTGGCCACGGCCCTCAGCGCGCTGCAGCAGGCCCAGCTCGACATGCCCGAGGCCATCATCACCGGCACAGGGCTGGGGTGCGTGGAAAGCACCGAAAGGTTCCTGCAGGCCATGGTGCGCAGCGGTGAGGATTTCCTGCAGCCCACCCACTTCATGCAATCGACCCACAACACCATTGGCTCACAAATCGCCGTAAAGCTGGGCTGCCACGGCTACAACAATACCCACGTGCAGGACGGCGTGTCGTTTGAGAGCGCCCTGCTCGATGCCCTCGTGAACTTCGAGACAGGGCGTATACGCTCGGCGCTGGTTACGGCCAACGATGAGCTAACGCCCGACTACTTCGCCCTGCTCGGTCAGCTAAACTACTGGAAACAAGAGCCCATAACGCGGCAGACGCTGTTCAACGCCCAAACACCAGGGGCGTTCGCAGGCGAGGTGTCGGTAGCATTCGTACTGCAAAATAGCCGCAACGAACTGAGTCTATGTCAGATATACGCACTGGAGCTACTCCACCGCCCTTCACCAGAACAGCTGGCCAGCTGCCTTAGCCTTATGCTATCGGACAACAACCTCACCCTTAGCGATATAGACGCAGTAATGATTGGCAAAAGCGGCGACCGCGACAACGATGCCATCTACGCGCAGCACGCCCACCTGTGGGGCGGTAGGCCAATGGCCTGGTACAAGCACCTATTCGGAGAGTCGTTCTCGGCCTCGGGTTTAGGGCTATACGCAGCGATAAAATGCCTACAGCACAAGTGCTTACCATCGCACATGACGCTAAACGGCGCAAGCATCAGCAATCCGAACTGCATACTGATGTACAACCACTTCATGAACAGAGAGCACAGCCTCATACTGCTATCGACATGCTAAAGCTAATAGGGCTGGTGGGCCTACAGAGCGTACTACTAGTGCTGGCCCAAGCGCTGCTCAAAATATCGGTGGCCCTATTCGGCCAATTCGCGTGGACCTGGACCTATTTTCGCAACGTATTCACCACATGGCAATTCGCCCTGTCGGGCCTATGCGCGCTGGCCTCCATGCTCACCTGGATGTACGTATTGAAGCGCTACGAGTTCAGTTTGGCATACCCCTTGCTGAGCATCAGCTACGTGATTGGCCTGCTGACGGCCCATTTCGTGTTCCACGAGGCCGTACCGCTCAGCCGCTGGATAGGCGTAATCATCATAATGATAGGTGTTTACTTTGTAGCCAAATGACCACCACGATGCGCATCCCCCTGCTACCGCTGCTCCTCGCCCTGAGCCTAGCCCCATTGGCTCCCCTAGGGGCGCAATCGCCCACCCCGCTCGATGCGGCGCAACGCGCCGAATTCGTGCAGCGACTCACGCACACCGCCCAGCGCACCCAGAGGCTGGAATGCGACTTCGAGCAGCGCCGTCATGTCTCGGTGCTCACGGAGGCAGCCCTGTCAGAGGGGCGCATGGCGTTCGAGGCCCCATCCAGCCTGAGCTGGGAGTACACCAAGCCACAGCCGCTCCGCATAAGCCTGCACAATGGGCAATGCCAGCTAAGCAATGCCCAGGGGGCCATGTCCATCGCCCCACAGGCCCAGCGGATGCTCCAATCGCTCGCGCAGCTCATAGGCGGCCTGGTGGACGGCACGGCCCTAGCCAACCCCAAGATGTTCGACACCGAGCTGCTCGACCTGCACAACGGCAAAACCCTAGCCCGCCTGACCCCCAAGCAAACCAAGCTGCGGAGGCTCTACCAGCGCATCGAGATGGAGGTGGACAACACCACCATGCGCTCCACCACGGTCAGGCTGCACGAGCCCAGCGGAGATTACACCGAGATTGCGTTCAGCCGCATCATCACCACCAATCAGTAACCCCATGCTCGAAGGCACATTCTACACCGCGCTCCCATGCAGCACCGATGGCACCTTCGACATCGCGCTGAACGGGCAGCACCCCATTTTCGGGGCACACTTCCCCGGCAAGCCCATCGTACCTGGTGTTTGCATATTACAGATATGCAAAGAGCTGACAGAGCGCATCTGCAATAACAAGCTGACCATCAGCTATGTGCGCAGCATCAAGTTCATGCATATGCTCTCGCCCATCGAGCACCAGCAGGTGCGATTCGTGCTGCGCACCGAGAATCACGGGAACCTTGATGTGACCGTGCAGGCCACAGTAGAGCACAACAACATGGTATTCACAAAGATACACATGACGCTTTGCCCATCTCCCCGCTGAACACATCCCCGCGCACCTGCGTGCTGATCCCCACCTACAACCACGCCCCCACCCTACGGGCCGTGGTGGAGGATGCGCTACGGGTATGCCCCCACGTGATAGTGGTGGACGACGGCAGCACCGACAGCACCGCCCAGGTGCTACAGCAGCTGGTGGGCAACCACCGGGTGGAAGTGGTGGCCCACCAGCCCAACAGGGGGAAGGGCTACGCCCTAAGGGCGGGACTTAATCGTGCCTGGACGCTCGGATTCGAGCACGTGGTTACGATGGACTCCGATGGCCAGCACCTAGCCGCCGACATCGGCAAGCTGCTGACCGCCAGCCAACAGCACCCCCACGCCTTGATTGTAGGCAGCAGGTCGCTGAGCCACAAGCACATGCCACAGGGCAACCGCATCGCCAACCGCCTGTCGAATTTCTGGTTCGCCGTGCAGACGGGCCACCGCCTACCCGACACGCAAACAGGCTTCCGCCTATACCCGCTGGAGTGCATGTGCCGCCTGCGCCCACTGTTCAACCGCTACGAGGCGGAGCTGGAGCTGCTGGTACGCGCCGCATGGCGCGGCGTAGAGCTAGTGCCAGTGGGCATCAACGTGGTGTACCCGCCCAAGGGCGAGCGCGTGTCGCACTTCAAGCCCACCATCGATTTTGTACGCATAAGCCTGCTCAACACCGCGCTGTGCGTGCTGGCGGTGCTCTACGGCTACCCCCGCATGGGCATACAGCACCTTGTGAGCAGGTGGCACCATAAAACAGAGGGGGGCATAACCGCCCCCCCATGTTAAACCATCGGTATCACATCTGGCTAGACGATCTCCAGCTCATCAAGGATGCGTTGGGCGTTGCCCACCTTGTCGATTACGAAGAGCACGTAGCGGATGTCCACCGAGATGGTGCGCTGCTTGTCGGGCTCGAACATGAAGTCGGAGGCCATGGCCTCCACGTTGCCATCGAATGCGATGCCCACCAGGCTGCCATGGGCGTTGAGCACGGGGCTGCCCGAGTTGCCCCCTGTGATGTCGTTGTTGGTGATGAAGCACACGGGTAGCGCGCCATCAGCCCGGGCATATCGGCCATAGCCGCGCCCACGCCATAGCTCATAGAGCCCGGGCGGTATGCCGAACACCTCCTGCTGGGGGTTGGCCTTCTCCATCACCCCATCGAGGGTGGTGAAGGGCTTAAAGTAGCGTCCGTTGGAGGGCTCGTAGCCCATCACCTGCCCGTAGGTAAGGCGCATGGTCGAGTTGGCGTCGGGATAGTGCAGCTTGTTGGGCTCCATTTCGAGCAGCCCACGGGTGTAGAGCTGCGAGGCCCGTCGGCAGTCGGCCTCGGCTAGGCTGTACTGCCTGTAGAGCGAGTCCCACACGGCGTTGTAGTTGAGGTAGAGCATGAACAGCGGGTCGCTGAGCAGGGAGTCGCGGCATGGGTGCTTGAGCAGCCGGCGCAGGTTCTGCTCCGAGGTGAAGTACGAGCGCTCATAGAACTGCGCCACGTAGAACGGGAAGGTGTTCCTGATGTTGGGCTCGCTCTTGATGGTCGATATGAGCGGGGCGTTTCCGCACTGGCCTAGGTGCTGCAGTAGGTCGCCAAACCCCACCATATATAGGTTCATGTCGGGGGCAACGTGGTAGTGCCCAAAAATATCGGGCAGCACGTTCTCTATGGCCTTGGCGTTCATTCTTATAGGATCTTGCTTCCAGAACTTGAGGCGGCTCTGCGGCTGCCCATGCTCCAGAATGGCACCCAGCAACCTGTCGCAGGCGTTCAGGTTTTTATAAACACCTACAGGATAGAATGATATAGCCGATATGGCCCCCTGTAGCTCCTCCCACTTATTGGCCCTGTTGGTGTCGTAGAAGCCCTTGATGACCGGCAGCGCAGAGGAGTACCTGATGCGCTGCGATGGATTCTTCGCAGCCCAGATCCGCAGGCTATCCTCGCGGGCCGCCAACCGCTCCACCACGTTGTAGCGGAACATGGCATCGGCCTGCCACACGTCCTTTTGGTAGAAGTTCACTAGGTAGTCGTGCTTATCGGTATAGTCCACCTTCATCTCGGGACTGGCAGCCTGGGCCCGCTTCACCACGTTGATCATGGCACCCCACACCTCTCTGCGCCATGGTGCCACCACATCGCGGCTGTGCAGGGCCTCAAATGAGGTGGCGTAGCGGTGCGTGGAGCCCGGAAATCCCATGACCATGGCAAAATCGTGCTCGTTCAGTCCGCCTAGGTCGATTTTCAGGAAGCGCCTGGGCCGGTAGGGCACGTTGTCGGTGCTGTGCTTGGCGGGCTTGCCGTCGGGGGCGGTGTAGATGCGAAATATGCAGAAGTCGCCCGTGTGGCGGGGCCAATGCCAATTGTCCACATCGCCGCCAAAGTTGCCGATGCTGGCTGGGGGGACGCCCACCAGGCGCACATCGAGATGGCGCTCGTAGCGCATCAGGTAGAAGGCGTTGTGGTTGAAGAAGGGCCTCACCACCACGTGCAGGCCCGACTCCTTGGCCTCGTGCGCTTCGAGCTGCTCCATGGCCTGGGCTATACGATCGAAGTACTCCTTGTTGGGGAGCGACTGCGGCACGGCGCTCAAAATTTTGGATGTAACATCCTCAACCCCCACAAGTATAAGGGCGGTTTTGCCCGGGATGGGCAGCTCATCGCGCATGGAGGCGGCCCAGTAGCCATCGCGCAGCAGGTTGTTGGCCGCCGTGCTCTGCGATTGCACCGCATCAACCCCACAGTGATGGTTGGTGAAGAACATGCCCTGGGCCGACACTAACCCGCCCGTGCAGCTGCCGTCATCGAGCTGCACTATGGCATCCTTAAGGCTGGCGTGGGTTTCGCTGTAAATCTCATCGTCGCTCACCTTCAGCCCCCGAGCCTGCATGGCCGCCATGTTCTGCTTGATTTGGTTGACGAGCCACATGCCCTCATCGGCCCAGGCCGATGAGGCGGCGGCTAATAGCACCAGCGCAGACAGAATGTTTTTTCTCATATCGATTTGTAGATGTAATTGTTTCGGTTTTCAGAAACGGCACGGGGGGCGCGTGGCCACCAACGCGCCCAGCAGCAAGAGCAGCAGCGCCCCCACCAGCAACCCATTGCGCTGCTGGTGCTGTAGCTGTAGGCACTGCGCATCGATGCTGGTTTGGCCCGAGAGGTCGAGCCTGGGCACGGCCCTCCAGTGCCACTTACCGATGATGGTGCCCTCGTGCAGCATCAGCAGACCTGGGTTGGCCCTCACCATGGTTTTCAGGATGGTCTCGTCGGCCTGCACAAACCCTCCAATGCCGTGCTGGCTGGCCATGCGCTCCATCTGCTCCATGGGCGAGGCGGTGGCACACACAAAAGGTAGTCCTGCCTGCTGAGCCTGAGCGCATAGCGCAGCCAGCGTGGCGGCGGCACGTGGCGACATGTCCTCGAGACGTTTGGCCACGGCCAGCAGCATGTACCCTCCGTGAACCAGCAATGAGTCGGTGAGGTCGACCCCACCGGGCGATACCAGCGCAAAATTGCCAATGGGGGGAGTATAGCCGCGCTCCACCAGCTCGGAGCGCGAATCCACAAAGGTCCAGGTGGTGTCCTGCCAGGGGTAGTTGGACTCATCGAACTCCTGCACCCTGCCATCCTTCTCGTAGAACAGGGTGGTGCGGTAGACATCGGCGGGTGCGCCCTCGGGCACCCGCATGGCATCGCGCAGGTTGGTGCCCACGCTGTAGGGCCTAAAGTCGATGGCGGGCAGGCGCAACAACCCGTGCAGCGGGGGGAGCAAGGACACCCCGGCCAGCACAATGGTGGCAGCAAAGCCCCACAGGGCAGTGTGGCGCGGGGTGAGCATGTGCCTATTCATAAAAATGACGATGGCGGCCAGCACCAGCACCACGTTTTTGAAAAACGTCTGCCAATTCGACAGCTTGACGGCATCGCCGAAGCATCCGCAGTCGGACACGGGGTTGGCTATGGCTAGGTATAGCGTGAGCGGGGTAAACACCGCCATGAACACCAGCGCACCCATGGCGCCGAGGCGCATCCCCGCGCCGAATAGCAGCAGCAGCCCAATGAACAGCTCGGCGGCGCATAGCAGCACGGCCATGGCGGTGGAAGCTGGGTTGAGCCACTCCATGCCGAAGGCCATAAAATAGTCGTGCAACTTGTAGGCCGTGCCCAGCGGGTCTATCCCCTTCACAAAGCCCGAAAACACGAAGGTGATGGCCAGCAGGTAGCGGCACAGGTTTACTATCGTCTTCATTATGTTTTATTTAGTCGGTTCTGCATTACAACTTGTCAGGTATGCCAGCCTCGGCCAGCAGCGCCACAATCTTTTGGTGCACCCGCTCGGGCGGCAGCATCAGCCCCTGAGCTGATGCGCAATCGACCACGCGGAAGCGGGCATCGAGCTGGGCCTGCTCGAGGTACACCTGCCTCACGGCCCGCTGCAGGTCGAGGTCGGCCTCGTGAATATCGGCCTTGCCCTGCAAATAGCCCCTGTCGGCCCCCTGGCGCTGCTCCGAAAGGCGCTGCTGGGTGAATCCGAATGGCACATCGAGGAAGATGTTGAGCGCGGGGCGCGGGATGCCCATGCGCTCGTGCTCGAGCTCCAAAATCCAGCTCCGCAGGGCCCGCCGCTCATCGGCTACGGGCAGCTTGGCGCACTGAAAGGCCACGTTGGAGTACACGTAGCGGTCGAGCAGCACGGTTACGCCCCGCTGCAGCCACTGCGCCAGCTGGGGGGCTGCGTCCATGCGATCGGCGGCGTAGATGAGGGCCACCACGTAGGGATCCACCTGGTGCAGCGGGCCCAGCTCGCCCCGCAGGAAACGGGCCACCAGCCCGCCGAAGAAGGGCACATCGACCCTGGGGAAGTGCAGGTACTCCCAGGGATGCCCCTGCCGCTCCAAATACTGCCCCAAAAGTGCTATTTGGGTCGATTTACCAGCCCCATCGAGGCCCTCAACCACCAATATAGACATTGATTACCAGATGTTTATCTAATTAATTGCATATCTCACCGATGTTGTCTATCTTTACCGTTGAAATACTCCGCAAGATAGTGAAAAATGGAACAGCAAGGTTCAATAATCCATCCGCATCGGACGATATGCACCCGGGGACGTGTGCTAGACCTATCCAAACCGCTGGTTATGGGCGTGTTAAACATAACCTCGGACTCCTTCTATTCGGGTAGCCGCTACCGCTGGGGCTACCAAATCTCCCGCCGGGCCGACCAAATTCTGTCGGAGGGCGGGCAGATCATCGACATCGGGGCGTGCTCCACGCGCCCCGGGGCCACCCCCATCGATGAGCAGCTCGAGCTGCGCCGCCTGGCCAAGGCCGTGAGCATAGTGCGCCGCAGGCACCCCGACGCCATCATCTCGGTGGACACCTACCGCGCCAGCGTGGCCCGCGCCATGGTGAACGACTACGGGGTGGACATCATCAACGACATATCGGCGGGCAGCATGGATCCCGACCTGCTCACCACAGTGGCCTCCCTACGCGTACCCTACGTGCTGATGCACATGCAGGGCACCCCCGCCAACATGCAGCAGCACCCCACCTACGGCAATGTGATGGAGGAGCTGATGCTGCACCTGTCGCAAAAGCTGGAACAGCTCAAAGCGCTAGATATAAACGACATAATTATCGACCCAGGCTTCGGCTTCGGCAAAAGCCTAGAGCACAACTACACCATCCTCAAAAACCTGAGCACCTTCAGGCTGCTCGATAGGCCCATACTGGTCGGGCTATCGCGTAAATCGATGATATACAACCCGCTGCGCATCGCCCCCCGGGGAGCCCTCAACGGCACCACCGTGCTGAACACCGTAGCGCTACAGAATGGTGCCAGCATACTGCGAGTGCACGATGTGCGGGCCGCCGTGGAGGCCATAGCCCTGACCCAGGTGCTACAGGCCCAGCCCGAATTCCAATAGCTGCCGCCCATGCTGCTGTTTATCAGCCTCCGCGCGCTCGATGTCATCGACATCCTGCTGGTGGCCACCCTGCTCTACCAGCTCTACCGCCTGATAAGGGGCACCGCCGTGATGAGCATAGTGGGCGGCGTGGCCCTGCTATACATACTATGGCTGGTGGTACGCACCCTGAACATGGAACTGCTCAGCAGCATCCTCGGGCAGGTGCTGGGCGTGGGCGTGGTAGCCCTCATAGTGGTGTTCCAGCCCGAGATACGCAAGTTCCTGCTACTGATAGGCAGCCGCTACATGAAGCGCAACCTCCGCCCGCTGAACAACCTCCTCCGCCGGCGGAGCAAGGGCCAGGGCACCACCGTGAACGTGGAGGCCATAGCCGAAGCCTGCGCCCACATGGCGCAAACCCGCACCGGTGCCCTAATCGTGATAGCGAGGAGCTCAAACCTCGAGGAGTACATCGACACGGGCGACATTATCGATGCGCGAACATCGAGCCGCCTGCTCGAGAACCTCTTCTTCAAAAACAGCCCCCTGCACGATGGCGCGGTGATAATCGTGGGCAGCCGTGTGCACGCCGCCCGATGCGTACTGCCCATATCGGAGAACACCGACCTCCCCCCACACTACGGCATGCGCCACAAATCGGGCATAGGCATGACCGAGGCTACCGATGCGCTGGTGGTGCTGGTGTCTGAGGAAACGGGCAAGATCAGCGTGGCTGACAACGGCAAGATCAAATACGGCCTCCCGCCCGACCGGCTGGCCGACTACCTGCTCGTGCGCCTCAACCAATAGAACCGCCCCGTGCGCATAAACCAAGAAAAACCGTATATTTGCCGCTGGGACAAAATCGATGCGCCATGAAGTACATAATTAAACGGAACAGCACACAGCTAAAGGGCGATGTGGCCCTGAAGCCCACCAAATCGATAGGCAACAAGGTGCTGGTGCTCAGGGTGATGAAAAACGCCAACATAGCCCAACGCATCAACAGCGAGCGCGATGATGCCCAAATGGTGGATCACCACCTATTCGCCGACGGCCAACGCGGCGATGTGCGCAAGGCCGTGCGCTACGCCCGCGCCGTGCTCAACTACTTCGGCGGTGAGTGGCTCGTATCGTCATCCAGCATACTCAAAAAGCGCTCAGCCAAGAAATTTGCGCAAATACTCGAACATGCCGGCGTGAACATCCGCCACGAGGAGCGCGAGGGCCGCCCGCCCATACGCGTGGTGGCCAAAAACGTGCGGGGCAACGTGGCCCGCGTGGACGGCACAATCAGCAGCAAGATGGCCGAGGTGCGCTTCATATTCCCCAGCACCACACCGGTGGAAGCCCTGCACACGCTGAAAGAGACCATCTACAAGTCGAACTACATCAACCTGAGCCTAAAGGCGCTGCAACGACTAGGCGTAAATACCGACTGGAGCCGCGAGCAGGTGCTGGTGGAGCAGGAGGTAATCGATGGCTCGGAGCTGATACTGGAGGCCGACTGGAGCCTAGCCTCATACTGGTACCTATGGGTCGCGCTGATGCGCAAGGCCAAGCTCAACATTGATGGATTAGAGCCAGAAAACATACAGCCCGACCAGGCCGTGAAGGAGCTATTCTCCCGATTCGGAGTGAAAACC
Source organism: Bacteroidales bacterium (assembly GCA_017454165.1). GTDB lineage: Bacteria > Bacteroidota > Bacteroidia > Bacteroidales > Tenuifilaceae > RGIG6076. The sequence goes on from JAFTDN010000111.1 coordinate 20,891, forward strand.
GAGTTCCATCAGCAGGGCATCCTGCTGCGCCACGATGGCAAGCCCACCCGCACCTTCGCCCACCATTTCGGCAGCTACCCCAACCTGATACCCTCCATGGTGGTGGCCTGCGTGGGATTGGGTATACCGTTCATAATCAGCGGCATAGAACCCCTACACAAACGCGATCCCGACCGCATCTGGGCCATGCAGCGCGAGCTTAAGAAGGTGGGGGCACAGATTGAGGTGGTGAACACCGAGCAGGGCGAAACACTCAACTTCAACGGGAAGAGCAACATGGGCAAGCTGAAAGACATCGAGTTCGACACCTACGATGATGGCCGCCTAGTGCTGGCGCTGACCGCGCTGGCCGCCAAGGGCCCCACTGTGAGGGTGAACAACCCGTTGGTGGTGAACAAGTCGTACATGAATTTTTGGGGCGAGCTGCGCAGGCTGGGCATCAGCGTGGAGACCGAGCAGTAGCCCCACACACGCCCCACCACAACAGGCGTAGCTCACCAGTCTCTGTGCGCTTACGATGTAAGCCCCCCACCAACAATCGCATGAGCCGCAGGCGCGCACATGAGACGATGCGAATGGGTAAAGCGCGGAGCGCTGCGACTAATATAGCCTAGGCATCACCGTGGGTGATAGGAACGGACAATGCACGATGGCATTGCTCCACATGCAGGTATACCAATGCCTTTCAGCACCAGCACACAAAAAGTATCCCACCAGCATCGATACACCACGATTTTTACTAAATTTGACACTTTCAAATGCCCCCTTTGGGTTGGGGGCATCAAACCAAAGCTCCAATCAATATGGGAATACTCGACAAGCTCAAAGGCGAATTTATTGACATCGTAGAGTGGATTGACGATGGACAGAACCTGATGGCCTACCGGTTCGAACGCCACAACAACGAGATAAAGAACAACGCCAAGCTCACCGTGCGCGAATCGCAGATGGCCGTGTTCGTGAACGAAGGCCAGCTGGCCGACATCTTTGGGCCAGGCATGTACACCCTCAACACCCAAAACCTACCCATATTATCGACCCTAAAGGGATGGAAGTATGGCTTCAACAGCCCATTCAAGGCCGAGGTGTACTTCATAAGCACCAAGCAGTTCACCGACCTCAAATGGGGCACACCCAACCCAGTGATGCTGCGCGACCCCGAATTCGGTCCCATACGCATAAGGGCATTCGGCAACTACTCCATACAGGTCACCGATGCTGGCAAATTTGTTACCACCATAGTGGGCACCGATGGGGCTTTCAGCGCTGATAAAATCACTGAACAGCTCAAGACCATTGCCACCACCCGTTTCTGCGATGCCATAGCCGAGAGCAAGATACCCGTGCTCGACATGGCCGCCAACTACAACGAAGTGTCGGACTTTTGCGAGGGCAAAATAAAGCCCGACTTCGAGGAGTACGGCCTACTGCTCACCAAATTCCTAGTGAGCAACATATCGCTCCCCGAGAACGTAGAGGAGGCGCTCGACAAGCGCTCCAGCATGGGCATCATCGGCGACATGGGCAAGTTCATGCAGTACCAAAGTGCCCAGGCCATGACTGATGCCGCCAACAACCCCAACGGCGGCGGAGCCGCTGCGGGCATGGGCATGGGCATGGGCTTTGGTATGGCCCAACAGATGATGAACTCCATGCAGCAGCCCCAGCAACCCGCCGCTGGAGCTGCCACCCCTCCCCCACTGCCCAACACGGTAGCCTTTCACGTGGCTGTGAACGGGCAACAGGCTGGCCCCTACGACCTGAACACCCTAGCACAGATGGCCGCCCAAGGACAGCTCACCCGCGACACACTGGTGTGGCGACAAGGCATGGCCGCATGGACTGCCGCTGGCAGTGTGCCCGAGCTGGGCAACATCTTCGCAGCAACGCCACCGCCCATTCCGCCAGCTGTATAACGGCACCTCACCATAAAGGCAACCTGATAGGGCACACTTCTTTTAGCCTGAAATAACAGCAAAAGCAAACAATCTGCTCCATGCCCTTGCGCCTCATCCTCACCATACTGCTCCTACAGCTAACCCCCATCGTTCTATCGGCGCAGCCAGCTGGGGTGCCCCTGGGGCTGGGCGGCGCATTCGATGGGCCGAGCGGGGACTACCGCATCCCCATCCGCGTGGCCCCAGGCACACGCGGTATGCAGCCCCAGCTGGCCATCCGCTACGCGCACGGCACGGCCACAGGGGTGCTGGGCGTGGGCTTCGAGCTGGAGGGCCTATCGGCCATCGAACCCGCACCCCGAACCCCCTACTACGATGGGCACCGACGCGAGCTGCGCTACGACGGAGCCGATGCCCTCGCCCTCGATGGGGTGCGCCTCGTTGAGGCGGGCCCCGACCGCTGGGTGCCCGCCGACAACCCCTACATCGAGGTGCGCCGAACGCCCGACGGCTTCCGCGTGCAGCACCCCAACGGCATGGTGGCCAACTACGGCGGCGGGGAGGCCACCCACCGCACCCCCAGCGGCACGGCCCACCGCTACGCCCTGCGGCAGCTCACCGACCCCGACGGCAACTACATCGCCTACGACCACGAGGTGGCCGACGGCGCGCACCGCCTGCGCGCCATCCGCTACACCGGCAACCAGCACCACGGCATGCCCCCCTACAACGCCGTGCTGTTCGCCTACGAGCCGCTTGAGCATCCGCCCGTGCGCATCATCGCGGGCGAGCTGGTGAAGATGCCCCACCGCATAGCGGCCATCACCGCCCTGTGCGAGGGCGCCGGGGCCTACGCCTACCGCCTCGCCTACGCCGCAGGCAACCGCCTGCAGCGCGTGGACCTCACCGAGCTGGGCATAGCCCACCGCCCCACTACCATCCGCTGGCACGGTCAGCCCGACTGGACGCAGATACGCACCCAGCGGCTGGCTGGGCCCCAGCCTACGATTGACCTCGATGACGACGGGCTGCCCGACCTGCTGGCCTTCGATGGGGCCGACCTGCTGGTGGGCACCTCGCGCACGGCGCGAGTGCACCGCCGCGCAATAGCCCGAGTACCATCGGGGGACGACACCATCCGCACGGTGACGGGCATCCGCGTGGCCATTGATGCGGCGGGCGTTCCGCAGCGGGTGCTGTTCGACATGGCCAAGACCTACACGCCAGCCCTGGGCGAGGAGAGGGTCCTGCCCCCCGCCCAGCCCAGGCCGCCCATCGATGACGACCCCGAACCTCCCACGCCCACACCTACGCCCACTCCCACGCCTGACCCCCTCCCCCGCGAGCCCATCGACGATGAGCCCGAGCCTACGCCTACACCTTCCCCTACGCCCGTACCCACGCCGACACCGCCCGCTCCGAGGCCCATCACGGTGCGCTGCACCGAGATCTATCGCATCGGGGCGCATGGCGCAGAGCTGGAGGTTGCGCATGGCGCAAGTGGCTATAGCCCTTACTATCCGGGCCATAGCATTGTATCGTGGTCGGAGCTCCAGAAGGGGCTACCATCGACCGCCACCGCGCCCGACCTCGGCCTGCACCACGGTGCCGACCTCGATGGCGATGGGCGGCCCGATGCCATGGCCCTGCGCGGCGACACGCTGCTGATGGGCAACCATCGGCTGCTGCTCGGCGGGGCCGACACCCTCCGCCGACCGGTGGGTGCTTTACGCCCCGTGAGCTACGGCGGGCGCATGGCCGTGGCTCTCACCGTGGAGCTCTCGTACACCGACACCATATATGAAACGCGCAGCATCGCCCCGGAGCAGGTGCTGCCGCCCGCTCAGCCCTGGCCCGGGGACGACCCCGAACCGCCAACACCCATTCCACCGCCCGACCCCGACCCGTATCCCCGCGAACCAATAGATGACGATCCCGCCCCCGCACCTCGCATAAAGCGGCTGATGACGCGCAAGAGGCAGCGCACAGAGGTGTATGGTCTCACGGCAGCGGGGATAGCGTGGCTGCGCTCATACGATGCGGTGTATGAGCATCTTGTTGATGCCAACGGCGATGCATATCCCGAGGGCTACACCGATGCCCAGCTCAGGCAGCTGCTGGGCGGGAGGATGCCCATGCGGGCGCTGCCCGTGCAGATGCGTGGTGACGGCCGCGCCGAGCTGCTGCTCGTGGGTGATGACGGACGGCTCGACGTGGTCGGCCTCAACGACGCTGGCCTCCTTGCCGTGTTGAAAAGTTTTGATTTTAAGGCAGATGACCCTAAACACGTACACGTGGGCGACTTCGATGGCGATGGGCTGTCGGACATGCTCATCCGGCACGGCAGTCAGTGGAAGACGTTGCCGATGTACAGCAGCAGCGTAAAGAGCGGCTGCACGGTCATCAGCTCCATCCCCCTAAACCCCAACGGCCTGTTGGTGGGCGATGCCGATGGCGATGGCCGCGCCGACATCATCTACGCCGGGGGCCAAGCGCTCAACCGCATGGTGCTGCTACGTGCCGCCACGGGCTGGTTGCAGGAGGATAGGCTCTCCGAGGGCATAGCGGGCGCACCCACCGCCCTGGCCGATGCCGATGCCGATGGCGTGCCCGACCTCATCGTGGCCCATGGAGCCACCGTGGCCGCCGTGCTGCTGCCCTGGGAGGTGCTCGCGGCCCGCCGCGTGGCCGAGGTGGACAACGGCCTGCTGCAGACCGTCCGCTACACCTACGCCATACACCGCCAGCCCAGCTCCACCGCGCCCGATGGCACCGCCCTGCTGCCTTTGCGCTTTCCAATGGCGGTGCTGCTGAGCGCCGAGCGCCGTTGCGCTGGGCGCAGCGAGGAGCGTTGGAATTACAGCCGCTCTGGCGGTCTGATGGCCACCGATGGGCGCGGCCCGCTGGGCTTCATGCGGGCGGAAGCCCACGAGGAGGTGTCGGGGAAGAGCATCGCCGTGGCGCGAGTGCTGCTGCACGGCAGGCTGGTGGAGGCGCGGCGCGAGGAGCGGCTGAACGGCGAGCCCGTGCGCACCACCTCCACCGCCTACACCCGCCTCGATGGTCCATCGGCCCGCGCCTACGCCCTGCGCCCTGTGCAGGTGGATGTAAAAGATCATATTATAGGTGTAAATACTTTAACATCAATAGAATATCACACGCCATCGGGCCAGGCCGAGCGCACCACCACCGCTGTGGAGGGATGGCGCACTGTAAGCAGTGCCGAGATGGAGCCCATTGGCGATGGGCTATGGCGGGCGGCATCTACCTCTACCACCACCGAGCATGATGGGCGTAGTTTCGTGCGCAACACCAACTACACCTACGCCACCGACCAGCCCCTACGGGTGCTGACATACACGGCAGACGGCCTCACCACGCGCTACTCCGGGCATACACCCCACGGGCATCCCACGCGGGTGGAGGCGGGCGGTCGCTCCCACAGTTACGCCTACGACGCGCATGGTCGCTTTGTGGTGCAGCACACAGCCCCCGACGGGTTGGTGAGCACCTACGCCCATGAGGCGGCCACGGGCATGCCGCTACGTGCCACCGACCCCAACGGGCGCGTAACCGTGCAGCGGCGCGAGATTGGCAGCGATGGGCGGTCGGTAGGGCTCATCGTCACGCCGCCGCATGGCCTGCGCGAGGCCCAGCGCTGGCTGGGCTGGTCCGATGAGCCCAACGCGCTCACCCGCGAGCTCAATATCGCCCCCAGCGGTGCTCGCACCGAGACGCACCGCGATGCCGCCGGGCGCACCCTGCTGCTCCGCACCTTCGGGGCTGGCGGTGCGGCCCGAGACATACGCTACGCATACGATGAGCGCGGACGGCTCATCCGTGAGGAGCGCCCCGATGCCACGCACACAGCCTACGCCTACGATGCGCTGGGGAGGCTCATCGCGGAAACCCCCAGCCATGGCCCCGCCGTGCGCTACGCCCACAGCGGCCTGATCACCACGCGCACCGACGGCATGGGCTCCACCACCACCATCGCGGACGCGCTGGGGAACCCGCTCAGCGTGAGCGGATCCACGGGCACCGTGCGCTACGCCTACGGCCCCCATGGCCAGGTGGAGCGCATGGACGCGGGCGGGGCCATCACCGCTTACGCCTACGACCACCTGGGCCGCCTGGCGGAGGCCCAGGAGCCCGGGCGGGGCCGACGCGCCTACGCCTACGACGCGCTGGGGCAGCTGGTGGAGGAGACCGCCCCCGATGGCCGCAGCACCCGCCACGCCTACGACCCAGCGGGGCGCCTAATAGCCCGCTTGGGGCCTGATTTTACGGAGACATACACCTATGGCAGCCGCGAGGGCGAGCGCGGCATGCTGGTGCGCGCCGAGCGCGATGGCATCGCCGTGGACTACGCCTACGCCGAGGAGGGCGGGCTGCCCGTGGTGCGCACCACCGCGCACCTGGGCGGCGAGAGGTTCACCACCGCCTACCGCTACGGCGCGGGCGGGCAGGTGGTTGAGGAGGTGCATCCGGGGAGCATCAGCATACAGCGGCACTACGACAGCTGGGGGCATCAGACGGCCATCAGCCACAACGGACACACGCTATGGCAGGGCCTAGAGCAGGACGCGCTGGGCCGATGGACGCGCTACCGGCAGGGCAACGGTCTCACCACCGAGGTGGCCTACGGCCCCCACAGCCCGCAGCCCGCCTCAATCGCCGTGCGCAGCCCGCTGGGCGAAGATTTGTTCCATCAGGTGTATGCCCACAACGCCCTTGGACAGCTAAAATCGCGCACCGACCGCGTGTTCGGGCTGCGCGAAAGCTTTACGTATGATGCCGCCGACAGGCTGGTGGGGGCCAGCATGATTGATTGCCCATTAGGCGCCCTGCCGCTTCGGCCTATGCCTGAGCCCGAGCCAGTAATCGGTCTGGAACCATTGCCTCCCCGTCCTGGCACTGGCTCGGATGAGCTGATGGGCTTTGGAGACATTCTAGAGAAAAAGAGACAGATTCAGACTTTTGACTTAAATCAAACAACTGATTATGATGATGATGGCAATATAGAACGATGGCGGCGCACCCTCGAGCACATTGTACTTGAAGAGCATGCCTATCGCTATTCATCGGCGCAGCATCTAGGCATGACGAACAGCTATAGCCAGCTGCTCACGGGTGCCCCCATGCCCGAGCTGGAACTCTCGCACAGCGCCGATGGACATCTGCTAGATGTGCGCAGCGCTACGGGAACAGGGGTGCGCTACGCGCTCTACCCCAGCGGTCAACGCGCCGTAGCTGAACATACAGAGGGCGGACGGCCCGTGCTGGTGCGCCTCCACCTGGGCGATGCCGAGGTGGACATCGACCCGCGCACGGACCGCCGCACCCACCGCCTGCGGGTGCAGACCCCCACGGGCGTGGCTGCCGTAATTGAGAGCGAGGGCAGCGAGAGGGGCACCACGGCCAGCTACGTGCACGCCGACTTCCAGAGCTCGTGGGCGCTGCTCACCGATGCCGAGGGCCGCGCCGTGGCACGGCAGGCGTTCGATGCCTGGGGCCGTCCGCGCTGCCCGCGCACCTGGGCCCCGCTGCCCGAGGGGCAGGGCATCTGCATGCCCGGCCAGCGCGGCTACACCGGCCACGAGCACCTGCCCGCCCTGGGCCTCATCCACATGAACGGGCGCGCCTACGCCCCCGGCCTGCAGCGCTTCCTGAGCCCCGACCCCGTGCTGCAAGCTCCCGCCAACGCGCAGAGCCATAACCGCTACGCCTACTGCCTCAACAACCCGCTGCGCTATACCGACCCCAGCGGGTATCAGGTAGCTCCTCTGGCCCAGGCGATTGACAACTGGATGGAGATGATGCGCAGCCTGCACCGCGATGTCGACATGGCGATCCA
>JAFTDN010000112.1 GCA_017454165.1 Bacteroidales bacterium
CTTTGTGGGCGATGTGCTGATGTGGCTGTTCACATCCTGGTGGGACCGGCGCTTGGTGTGGCTGCATCGCTACTCGGCGTTTTGGGCCGCTAGCATTGTGGCCCTCAACCCATTTTGGCGCACCGTGGTGGAGGGGCGGCAGCAGGCCGACCCCAACAAAACCTACGTAATGCTGTGCAACCACCAGAGCCTGTTCGACATCGTGGTGCTCTACGCCATCCGCCTGCACTTTAAGTGGGTGGCCAAGAAGGAGCTGGCCCGAGTGCCCTTTGTGGGGTGGAACCTGTACCTCAATCGCTACATGCTCATCGATAGGGGGAGCTTTGGCGGCAGCAAGCGGATGCTGCTGGACGGGCTGGCGCATCTGCGCATGGGCAGCTCGTTGATGGTGTTCCCCGAGGGGACGCGCAGCGCAACGGGCCGTATGGGCCGGTTCAAGGATGGTGCGTTCAACCTAGCCCAGCAGGCCCAGGTGGCGCTGCTCCCCGTGGTGCTCGATGGTACGCGCAATGTGTTTCGGGGAGGGCACATCAACTACCGCCAAACCTTCCGCATACGGGTGCTGCCCGAGGTGCCCTACAGTGCCATAGCTGGGCGGCCCGTGGCCGAGGTGGCCCAGGAGCTCCACGCCCTGATGCTGGCCGAGCACAAGAAGCTGGCCCCCGAGCTATATGCCTAGCATGATACCCTCGTGCTGTAGCAGCCATGCCTTGCGGTCGATGCCGCTGGCGTAGCCCGTCAGCGTACCGTGGGCGCCCACCACACGGTGGCAGGGGATGATGATGCTGATGGGGTTGCGCCCCACGGCTCCGCCCACGGCCTGCGCCGACATGGAGGGCGACAGGCGGCAGGCGATGGCCCCATAGCTGAGCGTTGCGCCGTGGGGGATGGTGAGCACGTGGCCCCATACGGCCCGCTGGAACGCCGTTCCCCGTGGGGCTATGGGCGGGGTGAAGCTAGGGGAACGGCCTCCGAAGTAGAGGTCGAGCCAGCACTGGGTGGTGTCGAATATGGGGAGCGGTTGCGTATGCTCCTGTGGCGATGCGGTTGCGTGGTGCTCGCCATCGAAGCGCAGCGCCGTGAGCGCGATACCATCGCTCACCATTGTCATGTTGCCCAGGGGCGAGGAGTAGGGGTGGCGGTAGGTCATGGTGCTGGGGGGCTGGCTGTGTGGGTTGTGCATGTTGGGTGCCGGATGTCGTTGAGGGGTACCCTGTTCCACGAGAAAAGCGGGATGAGCTCGTGGGCGGTAATGGGCGTGGGGGAGGGCTGTAGGCCAGCAAGATGTGCTAAATGCCCCATAATGTCTGATGCTGTATGCCGTTGGCGCAGGGTTGCCATGTCGAGGCTGCGGTCGCGCTTTGAGAGGCGCTGGCCATCGGTGTTGAGCAGCAGCGGCAGGTGGATGAACTGCGGTGGCGTGTAGCCCAGCAACTGGGCTACGTACATCTGCTGTGGCGATGAGAGCAGCAGGTCGCGTCCGCGCACCACCTCGGTTATGCCCATCAGGGCATCGTCCACCACCACGGCCAGCTGGTAGGCCCACGCGCCGTCCTTGCGGCGTATGATGAAGTCGCCCACTTGCTGCGCTAGGCTCACGCTGTGCTGACCGTAATGGCCATCGGTAAAGGCTATTGTTTGGTTGGGAGCCATAAGGCGTGTGGCGGCTGGTCTGTCGGGTTGCGACGGCAGGCTCCTGCAGGTGCCACTGTACACCGTTCGCGCATCGTTGCCGTGCGGGGCCTGAGTGGCCAGCAGGTCGGCACGGGAGCAGTAGCATGGGTAGGTGAGGCCCTGAGCCCGCAGCCGCTCGAAGTGCTCCTCGTAGATGTGCGAACGTTGGCTTTGGTACACGGGCTCGCCGTCCCACTGTAGGCCGAGCCATTGTAGGTCGTCCATCAGCAGGTTGGCGTATTGCTGCCGCGAGCGCTGCGGGTCTATATCCTCGATGCGTAGCAGCCATTTGCCGCCTTTGCTCTTGGCCGATAGCCACGAGAGCAGCGCGCTGAACACGTTGCCTAGGTGCATACGGCCCGTGGGTGATGGGGCAAAGCGGCCTTTGGGGGTCATCGGTCTATCGCCAGCCCATGAACATTTTGGTTACCTCGCCATCGTGGTGGTCGAAGAATAGGCTCTGCTTGGTGTCCAGCTTGGCTATGCGGGCCATCTCGTCATCCGACAGCTCAAAGTCGAGTATCTGGAAATTCTCGGCCATGCGTTCTCTACGCACCGATTTGGGGATGATGATGACATTGCGCTGGAGCAGGAATCGCAGGGCGGTTTGGGCCACCGTTTTTCCATGGGCGCGGCCTATCTCGGCGAGCACGGGGTTGTCGAAGAGGTTGTTGCGCCCCTCGGCCAGTGGTCCCCACGACATGATTTGACAGCCGTACTCTTCCATGTACCTTTGCGGCTGCACCTGCTGGTTGAACACGTGGGTTTCCACTTGGTTCACCATGGGCTTGATGTCAACGTTTTCGGCCAGGTCGATGAAATGGTCGGGGAAGAAGTTGCTCACGCCGATGGCGCGGAGCCTCCCCGCCCGATAGGCATCTTCGAGCGCCCGGTAGGCGCCGTAGCGGTCGCAGAATGGCTGGTGGAGCAGCATCAGATCTATGTGGTCGGTTTGCAGCCGGCGCAGGCTCTCGTCGATGGAGGCTTTCGCCTTTTCGTAGCCGAAGTTCGAAATCCACACCTTTGACACGATGAACACCTCATCGCGTTTCAGCCCGCTTTTCTTTATCGCAGTTCCCACGCCCTCTTCGTTGTGGTAGGCCTGCGCCGTGTCCACCATGCGGTAGCCTAGGCTCAGTGCATCGCTTACGCAGCGTTCGGCATCCTGCGGGCTCACTTGGTAAACGCCGTAGCCCAGCATGGGCATAGTTACGTCGTTGCTCAGTTTTATCTTCATCGGTTTGTGTGGTTAAATATGTTGTAGTCAGTTGTTTGCGAGATTGTATTCGTCATCGGTTACGGGTTCGAGCCATTGGGTGCTGGCATCGGGGGCCGACAGTGTGTGGTAGGTGAGGTGCTGGAACCACGAGTCGTGGGCGGCTCCGTGCCAGTGCTTCACCCCGGCGGGGATGGTTACCACCGTTCCAGGAACCATCTCCAGCGGCTTTTTGCCCTCCTCAACGTACCATCCGCGCCCAGCAACGCAGATGAGCACTTGCACCTGCTTGTGGTGTATGTGCCAGTTGTTGCGGCAGCGGGGTTCGAATGTAACGTTGGTTGGGCCTCCATGCTCAGCGTCCATCGGGGCTAGGTAGCTTTTGCCCGTGAAATATTGGCCGTAGGGGTTGGGCTCGCCCTTGGGCCATATGCCGAAGTCGACTGGCAGCGGTGTGGCCTGGGGCATTGGGGTGCCCAGCACGGTGGTCAATGCTCGCTGGCAGCGGGTGGCCTCTTTTGTGCCTACCTCCTCTTCTAGCACCACGGCTATGTGGCGTAGCTGCGCATCGCTCACGCCCATGTTACGTGCTCCGCTGATGTGCGCTTTGAGCTGTGGTTCGCAGCCGCTGAGCGCGGCTATGGCGCTTACGGTGACAATTTCACGGTCGGCGTGGCTCAGGTTGTCGCGGGCAAAAATGTCGCCGAATAGGTGCGCCTTCAGGTAGTAGTCGGTTTGCGGTGCGAAGGTGTAGTTGAAAGGAGCACCCGCGAGCTGGGCTTGTACCTTGGTCCCTTGTGTCAGCGCGTTGTAGGTGGGTGGGAGGGGAGATGCCTCGCGCCCTGGCGCGACCTTGAGCCCCTTGCTCTCGCGCTCGGCGATGGTTTGCTGTAGAACGCCCAACGCATTCAGCGAGCGCGGGAAACCCGCGTAGGCGTATAGGTGCGATAGGGCCTCCTTGATTTCGCTCACGCTTAGTCCGGCATCGAATCCCCTGTCGATGGCTGCGCTCAGAGCCTTTAGCTCGCCCTTAGCGCTATAGGCGGCTATGGGTACTAGGGCTTGTTCTCTCTTTGTCATGGTTGTGCTGTGCTGTGCGCATAGGCTTCCCGATATGAACAGGGCAAGCGCTGCTATTGTTGTTTTCCTTTTGTTCATGCTGTTGTTGCGTTTGATGTTTCTGAGGTCAAAGTTAGGGCGAGTCGGTGAGGCTGGGCTTATCCAAATGGCGGATTGATTTGCAATTATTACGGAATGGGAGGGCGCATCATCTGAGCAGCCGCGCTATTTGCCGCTCCGAGGCCCAGGGGACGCATTGCCCGATGTGCTCCGCCATGCGGGCGAAGGCCTCATCGGGAGCAACCTCGCACAGGCACGACTGCGGGCCGTAGAGCTGCTCGGGCGTGGTGAGCAGCGCCCAGCCCCAGCCGTATTCGCGGTTGTGCCTGTCGAGCGGATACACGAAGTCCTCCGTAACGATGCGGCATTCCATCTGTAGGCGGGTGATGTATGTGTCGAAACGGCTGCGCGTCTTGGGGCCAAGGCCGCAGGCGGCGCGGAGTTCGCGGGTTATCATGCTGCCGTGTTCCTGTAGCGTGAGCAGGACGGCCTCCTCTATTGAGCCCAGGGCGGGCGCGGCGTACTTGTGGCGACGGTACGAGCACAGCATGGGCCACCAGGCGCGGCTCACGAAGCCGGCCTTGCCGGCAAAGAACCTGCCGTACACGCACCCGCCGTCCTTGATTATGGAGCCCTTCCATTTCCACAGAGGCCAATCCCAGCCACCTTCGGGGAGCTGGGTATAGCGGCAGTCTTCGTCCACAAGGGCTTCAGCGGTAAATCCGTCAATACCGCTGTCGAGCAGGGGGAGGAAGCCCACCCGCTCAATGTAGTCGGCCAGCTGGGCAGCGGAGTATATTGATGATGTGTTCATTCTGAGCGAGCGTTTTAGGGAGGTGAAGCATACCTAGTATGATGGTCAAAATTTTTATAAACGGCTGTTTTTAGCATGTTTATGACTGATTTCCCAACAACATGTGCCAGCTGTACGGGCACGGCGTTGCCCAGCTGCCGCATGGCTTCGCCCCAGGCCCCAGCTATAGCATAGTCATCGGGGAAGGTTTGTATGCGTTTGGCTTCGAGTACCGATAGGTAGCGTATCGACCCATCGGTCAGCCTCACAGTGTTTTCGCCTCCCGGTACACCGTGGTCGCCCGCCTTGATGGTTTTTGAGGGTTCATCGATGTCGCTTCCCGTGTGGCCCGGGTAGGCCCTTGCACCCTTGCGTAGGCTGTGCTCCCCATTCCCTTTGGGCTCGCCGATACCTACGAAAGCATCGCGCATGGTTCTCCACGGCATCAATTCGGGAGTCCGCAAGCCGTATTTCGCTGTCAGGCGTTGGACTATGGCTTTGCTGATAGCGGCATTGGAGGTGTTTGCGATGCTATGGCGACTCCAATAGTCGCCCGTTACGTGCTTCGCCCATAGCAGGGCATCCTCGCAATGGGTTGGCTTGGGGAATTTCCAGTCGATGTGTAGGTCGCTACGGAAGCCCACGATGATGACGCGTTCGCGCTTCTGCGGTACGCCGTAGTCGGCGGCATTGACGAGCTGATGACTCACGTTGTAGCGGAGGCCAGTGTAGCCCTGTTGGCGGTCTATGGCCTGTAGGTGTAATAGATTGTCGTGCCAGTTGTCCGATTCTAGGGCTATCTCAGGGTAGGTGAGCTGTAGGATGATGAAGCGGAAATATTCTGCGAAAGATTTGCGTATCAGACCTTTTACATTTTCGAATATGAACGCTTTGGGCATTAGTGTGCGTATGGCCGATATGGCAGCGGGGAACATGTCGCGCTCATCGTTGCTCCCTTTTGCCTTGCCACCTAACGAGAATGGCTGGCATGGCGGTCCGCCTGCGATGATGTCCACGCCTTTGTCTTTGTAGTCAGCGAACGTAAAATCGCGTACATCGCCTTGGAAGATGAGGTTTTGGTCGTAATTCATGCGCAAGGTATTGCATGCATTTGCGTTCCATTCAACGAGAGCCTGATGTTTCGAGCCGGCCAACTCCAGCCCCTTGGCCATCCCGCCTGCGCCCGAGAAGATTTCTATGCTATTCATCGCCTTTGCTATAGTATGCCAATGCTTTTTCATTGATTTCCTTTTCGTTGGGATGTTCGCCTTTTAGGCGGTCTGCCCAATGACGGCCTGAATGCAGAATGTCCCATTCCGATTTAGCTTGATTGTAGCGTCCGCTGCCTGGGTCGTGATTACCAAAGCCATCGATGCAACTATTCCAAATAGGTTTGTATTGGCGAATTAGCGAGGCCTCCGCTGTGCCAATCATATCGGCGGCGGCATCTTCAAGAATCATGAAGCGGCAGCGGAAATCATCGAGCTTCAGATTTGTAACCTGGCTTATGCTGTTCTTGTGGTCGTTTAGACGAGAGAAGAGTTCGTTGGTCGTCTGTTGAAGACGTGCTTGCCGCCAGCCGCGGGGTACAGCCTTGCCAATATAAATGGGTTGTTCGAAACTAATACGGTTTGCCTCGTACAGATACTTATAAAGTGAGTTTTTGCCGATATAGTAAAGCGCATATACCCCTGCGCCGATGAAATTTTCAGGTGGTGGTAGTTGATGTACTGGAGTTCCGTTGAAAAACCGTATGGTGTCCTTGATGATTTCTGCAAAAGCATCGGAACTGAATATGTGTTTTGTGCGGTCGAATATGGTATGCATGGTATGGGTATTGACACCGACAAAGATACTCAAAACTCCGCCGCTGGGCAACTCTCTTTCCGTGGCGGGGCGATTTTGAGAGCGGCGGGGCCGAACCAATCGGCTTTTTTCGTAACTTTGGCCCATGGCTGTGGGGGCTACGCACACCATAGCGTGATGTTAATGTGTTAATATATAGGTGTTTATGCCTAGCGAGTCGCGATACAATCAACGCGGGGTTTCGGCCTCGAAGCACGATGTGCACAAGGCCATCAGCAACATCGATAAGGGCTTGTTCCCCAAGGCTTTCTGCAAGATTATCCCCGACCTGCTGGCCGGCTCGCCCGACCACTGCCTGGTGATGCACGCCGATGGGGCCGGCACCAAATCGGCACTGGCCTACGCCTACTGGCGCGAGACGGGCGACCTCTCGGTGTGGCGCGGCATAGCCCAGGATGCCATCGTGATGAACCTCGACGACCTGCTGTGCGTGGGCGCCACCGATAGCATCATCCTCTCGTCCACCATAGGCCGTAACAAGCGGCTGGTGCCGGGCGAGGTGGTGAAGGCCCTCATCGAGGGCACCGAGGCGTTCTGCCAGCGCATGGCCGAGCTGGGCGTGGGCATCACCCTCACGGGCGGCGAAACCGCCGATGTGGGCGACCTGGTGCGCACCATCATCGTTGATTCCACCGTGACCGCCCGTATGCGCCGCATCGATGTGATCGACAACAGCCGCATCCAGCCCGGCGATGTGATAGTGGGGCTGGCCTCGTTCGGGCGGGCCTCCTACGAGGACGAGTACACCGGCGGCACGGGCAGCAACGGCCTCACATCGGCCCGCCACGATGTGTTCGGCAAAGATTTGGCCCGCAAGTACCCCGAAACCTACGACCATGGTATCCCCGAGCACCTCGTGTACTCGGGCTCATGCGCCCTCACGCAGCCCGTGCCAGGGCTGGATGGCCTCACGGTGGGCCAGCTCGTGTTGTCGCCCACCCGCACCTATGCGCCTATCATCAGAGCCGTGCTCGGGGCCCACAGGGCCAGCGTCCACGGCATGGTGCACTGCTCGGGCGGGGCGCAGACCAAGGTGATGCACTTCGTGGAGCGAATGCACGTCATAAAGGATAACCTATTCCCCGAACCGCCCCTCTTCCAGCTCATCCAGCAACAGTCGGCTACCCCGTGGGACGAGATGTACAAGGTTTTCAACATGGGGCACCGCATGGAGCTGTACGTGCCGCCCGCAGCGGCTAGCGACATCATCGCCATTGCCCAGAGCTTCGGCGTGGAGGCGCGGGTGGTGGGCCGATGCGAGGCCGCCGAGCGCAACCTGCTCACCATCAAATCGGCCCATGGGGAGTTCAGCTATTAAAGTTCTGTGCTATAGATAATTACATCAATACTACACTACCATGAGAGTTCGTTTCGTAACGATAGCCGCCCCCATCGCCCTGTCCCTGCTGCTGGGGCAGTGCGCGGAACCTGCCAAGCAATCGCGGCGGCAGCCCATCAGCGTGGGCGTATTCGAAGGGCACGGCGGGGCGCAGACCTGCATCTGGGAGGCTGTGGCCGCCATCGCGCTCGACCCCGACATGCGCGTTCGTACCATCGGCACTGGCGATATTGCCCGGGGCATCCTCGACAGCCTCGATGCCATCATAATCCCTGGCGGCGGCGGCAGCCGGCAGTACCTCAACCTGGGCGCCGAGAACGCCCAGCGCATAGCGCGCTTTGTGGCCAACGGCGGCGGCGCTGTGGGCATCTGTGCGGGCGCATACCTATTCTCCAACACGCCCGGCTACTCGTGCCTGAAGCTCAACGGCGCACAGGCCATCGACATCGAGCACGACAACCGCGGCCACGGCGTGGCCAAGTTCACCCTTACCCCCGAGGGGCGCACCCTATTCCCAGAGCTGGCCCAGCTCGACACCCTCCACACCATGTACTACGAGGGGCCCGTATTCATAGCCGCCCCAGGCGACTCGCTGACCTACACCGAGTTCGCCACCATGCAGAGCGATGTGCACGAGGAGGGCAACGCCCCGGCCAATATGACCAACAACCGCCCGTTCTTCATCGGCAACCGCTATGGGCGTGGGCGCGTGTTCTCCTCCATAGCCCACCCTGAGGGCACCCCCGGCATGATATGGCTCATCCCCCGAATGGTGCGTTGGACGCTCGGCCTCCCGCAGGTAGGCTACTCCAAGGAGGCCGTGAACCCCAGCGCCTGCGGCCCAGAGCGCCTGATGTCGGTGGACGACCTGCGGTATGAGAGCAAATGCTTTAGCACCTTCCTCTACGGTACCCCCGATGAGAAGGTGGCCGCTCTTGAATGGCTGCACCAGCACCAGTCGTGGGATGCCAAGCGCTGGGTGCAGGGCCTGTTGTTCGATGCCAGCCCGCAGGTGCGCCTCCGCGCCGCGCAGTATATAGCCGACATACACTACCTGCACTACCTACCCGACCTGCGCGCTGCGCATCAGGCCGAGACCGATGCCCTCACCAAGGGCCTAATGGGGCAGCACCTGCAACGCCTCGAAGCCCTACTGCCATAGCAGGGCGCATCGAATAGGAAGATGGCGCTCTTTTTGATTTCCTCGAACAAACTACACTACAAAGCCGATGAAGACGCTCACCCCGCTGCTACTCTTAGCAACCCTATGCCTTGGGCTTACCCAACCTACAACGGCCGCCCCTTCCGCCGCCGATACCACAGCCGCCGTGAGGTGGTACACCATAGAGGAGGCCTTGGTTCTCAATGCCGCGCAGCCTCGCATAATCCTCATGGACGTGTACACCGACTGGTGCGGCTGGTGCAAGGTGCTCGATCGCAAAACATTCAGCAACCCTGTGATAGCCAGATTTTTGAACGAACGTTGCTATCCCGTGAAGTTCAACGCTGAGCAAACCGGCACGGTGACCTATATGGGCACAGAGTTCCGCAATCAGGGTATGGGGGGGCGCTCTGCCCACGACTTCGTTATCGCCCTGACGCAAGGCAAGCTATCGTACCCCACCATGGTGTTCTTCGATGCTGAGAACAAGCCGCTTACCGTGGTGCCAGGATTCATGGAACCGAAGGATTTAGAGCCCATATTGGTGTTCCTGGCCGGAGGTCATTACAAAAACGGCGACTACGACACCTTCCTCAAAACATTTAAGGGTAGCTTTTAGCTCGCATAGCTACAGAACGCCACGCGGTTCACCGTGGGTGAGCGCGTGGGGAAGGGGAACACCTTATTATCTAGAGCCTAGCTGCGAGAGCGGTACGAGCAGCGTAGTGCCGTATTGATACAACCCCTCGCGCTGGCTAAGCAGCTCATGCTGCCCATCGGACACGCTGATGGTGGCCATATGCGGCATCCGGTAGTGTACAAAGCGGTTACGCTTCTTGCCCTTCAGCCCATTCACTACCTCCGATATGGCCGCATACGTTTGTGGGATGCTATCGGGGGCAATGCTCAGCAGCACGGGACGGCCTGAGAAATCGGTGCTTCCAACCACACCTCGGCTCTCTGAGAATCGGAATAGAATGGACGACTCGCCCGAGGCCTGCAAAGGGGTGTAGCTGAAGGTGTGCAGCTCGGTTTGACTCGTGCTGGTGCCCACAAAAAGCGATAGGTAGGCATCTTCGAGCCGGTTGATTTCATCGAATATGGCCCGCAGCGCCTCGCCGCTGAAGGGCGTTTCGGGGTCAGGCACCAGAAAGTCGAGCCGCTTCTTGCGCAGCGTGAATATGAAGTTGGCGGCCTCCTTGGCCTTCTCCTCCATGTTGCGCTCCACGATGATGCTGCGATGCATGGGCACACGGGTGAAACCGCTATCTCTAGCGGTGCGAGGATGTATAGCGCTGCGCTCCTGGGCGATGAATGCCGAGGGCGACACATCGGTGAAGTTAGGCCTGGTGGTGCTTGGCTGTTGGGGCAGATGCGTTTGGGCAGGAGCGCTTAGTGCCGGCTGATCGATGGGCAGCACCAAACCGCTAGCGCACAGCCCGAAGTAGTCGATGGTGCGATGCTCCTTGCCGCCTTTGCCGTAGGCGCAGTATAGCGCATTGGGGTCGGCCTCGGTCGATTTGCTGATGCTCAGCCCCGCTATGGAGTGAACCTCGCGGGCCTCCTGTGGTGCATGGTCGATGCCCAGTAGCCTTTTAGCGTAGGCGGCGTAGGGGCCAGGGGTATGCGTGGTTCGGCACACCTGCACCTGCACTTGGAGCACATGGCGCGGGAGTGAGTAGATGAGCCCCTGGCCCTTGTAGCGCGGGCCGTTGAGCGGCGATACCTTTAACGTCTGCCTGTTGCATGCCCATAGCGTGAACGATAGTGCGATGCCTACAACGATTAGGTGGCGGTGTGTGTGTATGGTCATGGAGTATGTGTGTGCTGTGAGGTTCGCTGGTGCTGGCCCATGCTGCTTGTGCGGCCCGATGCCAGCTGTTTCAGGGCCACCGCCACAAAGTTAGCAATATCTGCCGAATTCATGCCCATGGGGCCGAGCTTTTGGGCCGCTAGGTCGCCCGCCAGCCCATGGACGAATACCCCCACAATGGCGGCCTGTTCGGGGGGATAGCCTTGGGCCATCAGACCCGCTACAAGGCCCGCCAGCACGTCGCCGCTCCCGCCGGTGGCCATGCCCGCATTGCCTGTGGGGTTGATATGCACCTCGCCGCTGGGCAGGCATACCTGCGTGTAGGCCCCCTTGAGCACCACTACCACCCCGTGTTGCTGGGCGGCGCACCGCGCCTGCTGCAGCCGTTCGTAGCCCGATGCCGCAGCACCGAATAGCCGCTCGAACTCTTTGAGGTGCGGGGTGATGACCGTCCCCTTGGGCACTGCATTCCACAGCGTGGGCCGTTGGGCTACAATGTTGAGGGCATCGGCATCGAGCAGCAGCGGGTAGCTAGCCCGCTGTAGCAGCTCGGTGAGCAGTTGCACGGCCCCATCGGAGGTGCCCAACCCTGGCCCTATGGCCGCTGCGGTGTAGCGGCGCGGGGCTATGCTGCTGCCGCACGAGCTGAGCACCTCGGGCGATTGTTGCAGTAGCAGCGGCAGCGCGGCCTCGGGCACGTGGGCGGTTACCAGCCCTGCTCCCGAGCGCGACGCTCCATGGGCGCACAACAGCGCCGCTCCCATGGTGCCCGCGCTACCGCCCACCACCAGCACGTGGCCCTGCGAGCCCTTGTGGGCGAAAGGGCTTAGGGGGCGCATCAGGATGCCGATGTCGGCAGGGGTGGGCATCTGGTAGGGAGAGGGTACCTCGGCTAGGGCCTGCGGATGCAGCCCGATGTCGAGCACCTCCCAGCGGGGGGCGTAGGCCCTGGCCTCGGGCAGCAGCAGGCTGAGCTTGGGCTGGCCCAGTGTCAGGCATACGTGGGCCCGCACGGTGGGGTGGGAGATGCGGTGTCCCTCGCCCAGCATACCCGATGGCATATCGATGGACACCACCCGAGCCCCCGAAGCGTTGATGTGCTCCACGAGCGCGGCTAGGGTGCCCTGCAGCGGGCGTGATAGTCCTGAGCCGAACAGCGCGTCCACCACTAGGCTACTGGAGGCGATGGGGGGGGCATGGTCGTGTATGGCCCCCACGTGCAGGTTGAGCTGCCGCAGTCGCTCCAGGTTGAGGCTGAAGTCGGGCGAGCAGTGCACGGGCTCAAGGTGGTGCACCTCCACCCAGAAGCCGTTCTGGTGCAGCATGCGGGCCAGCACCAGCCCATCGCCGCCATTGTTGCCTGGGCCGCATAGCACCACTATGTGCGTGGAGGGGGAGATGTGGGCGGCCATCCAGCCGTAGAGCGCCGAGGCGGCCCGCTCCATGAGCATGGCCGAGCTGATGGGCTCGTAGCACATGGTGAGCCTATCTATCTCTTTGATTTGGTGTGAGGTGAATATTTTCATGAGCGGGTTGTGGCCAAAGGTAGCCTACGCACGGCAAAGTTACAAATTATGTCGAAATGAACATGCTATATTACTGTGTCCGTGATGGTTGATGGCGGTATACGGGAAATTCTGCTATAGGTGCTTGTGGGTAAATGAAAAAGGTGCTACATTTGTCCCGCTTTGGAATATTAACCTAAAACCCGTCTCACTATGTTTCAGAACCACCCCCGAGGGCTAATCGCGGCAGCCCTGAGTAATATGGGCGAGCGCTTTGGCTACTATATTATGAATGCCGTGCTGCTGCTGTTCTTGGTGTCGAAGTTTGGTATTGAGGATAATCATGCAAGTATTATATACTCAGTATTTTACAGTGGCATATATGTGCTCAGCTTGGTGGGCGGATTGATAGCCGACCGTACCCAGAACTACAACCGCACCATACAATGGGGCCTAATAATCATGGCCATAGGCTATATAGGCTTGGCCGTGCCGCTATTCAGCAAGGTGGATGGCCGCATTGTAGATGCTGGCACCACATGGTGGATGGTGCTCATATTCACCTGCGTAGCCCTGCTGTTCATTGCGTTCGGCAATGGTCTGTTCAAGGGCAACCTGCAGGCCATTGTGGGCAAGATGTACGATGAGCTGGAGGCCAAGGCTGCCACTGAGGGCGAAGAAGCCCTGAAGATTGCCAAGGACAAGCGGGATGCGGGCTTCCAGATTTTCTACGTGTTCATCAATGTGGGGGGGCTCATCGCTCCATTCGTGGCTCCGGTTCTGCGTCAATGGTGGCTCAAGGCGCACGACTTTATTTACAACGCCGAGATGCCCAAGCTATGCCACCAGTTTTTGGCCGATGGACAGGTTACCACCAAGTTCACCGAAACCATGGACAAGGCGGTGTTGAGCAGCTACACGCTAACCGACTATGCCACCTTTAGCTCCGACTACATCGATGTGTTCAACACTGGCATACACTTCTCGTTCTTCGCCTCGGTGGCGGCTATGCTCATATCGCTCATCATCTTCCTGACCACCAAAGACCGCTTCCCCAAGCCCGCTGCCAAGGGGGCTGTGCAGGTGGTGGAGTACACCCAGGAGGAGCGCGCCGCCATGGCCCGCGAAATCAAGCAGCGCCTATACGCGCTGTTCGCTGTGCTGGGCGTTGCTGCATTCTTCTGGTTTGCGTTCCATCAAAATAGCCAGTCGCTGTCGCTGTTCGCCCGCGATTTCGTGCAGACCGATGCCATCCCCCCCGAGATATGGCAGGCCCTGAACCCATTCTTCGTAATCGTGCTCACACCGATTATCATGATGATATTCAGCTCATTGGCTCGAGGTGGTAAGATCATATCCACACCCCGTAAGATAGCCATAGGCATGGGCATAGTGGCCATAGCCTACCTATTCCTCACCATCTTCTCTATAAAGAGCGGCTACCCATCAGGGGTGGAGTTCCTAGAGCTGAGCGATGCACAGCGGGCCGCCCAGGGGATGGCCAAGGCCGCCCCATGGGTACTCATCGTTACCTACTTCTTCCTCACCGTGGCCGAGCTGTTCATCTCGCCATTGGGCTTATCCTTCGTCTCGAAGGTAGCCCCCCGCAACATGGTGGGCCTCTGCCAGGGCTTGTGGCTGGGGGCTACCGCAGTGGGCAACCTGCTCATCTTCCTAGGCCCGGTGATGTACAACGCCTGGCCCATCTGGAAGTGCTGGGCCGTATTCCTCGCTGTGTGCCTAGTGTCCATGAGCGTGATGCTAGGCATGGTGAAGTGGCTCGAGCGCGTTACCAACAGCTAAGCCGTTCATGCCCAACGCAACGGGGGGCGCATTGGGGTAACCTGCGCCCCCCGTTTTTTATCCCGCCTGGGGAATGGGCATCGCATTGGAGCCTATTCGGCACGTTTTTTGATAACCATTGCGGCAAAAATCCGTATGTTTAGTATCTTTGCGGCCCTAGAATGGAACGCCTGAGATGTCTATGAAGTACAAGTTGATATACCCCAAATGGAGCAAGCTCCCAGGCCAAACCACATTCAACCTGCCCCCGCATGGGCCAGTGGTGCATGCCGCCACCATGCCCGAGTACGTCGATGTATCGTTCACCGATGAGAACGTGGAGGAAATCGACTTTGACGAGGAATGCGACCTAGTGGGCATCAGCATGATGCTCACCACGCAGGTGAAGCGCGGCTGGGCCATCGCCGATGAGTACCGCCGGCGTGGCAAAAAGGTGATATTCGGCGGCATATCGTCGATGCTCCACGCCGAGGAGACCATGCAGCACGCCGACAGCGTGTTCCTGGGCGAGTCGGAGGGCCGCATGGAGGATGTGCTCGATGACTTTAGGCACAACCGCCTGAAACCCGTGTACAACTACATGGGCCGCCAGCCCGACATAGCGCTGGTGGGGCCCGCCCGCCGCGACCTCTACAACCGCGACCTCTACAACCACAAGGGCGTACCCATGGTGGACCTGTTCCACGCCTCGCGGGGCTGCCGTTTCAGCTGCTACCCCTGCGCGGTGTCGTACCTGGGCGGGCGCTGCTTCCGCCCCAGGCCCATCGATAAAACCATTGCCGACCTGGCCACTATCGACAACAACCGCCTATTCATAGTCGATAACTCGTTGGCGCAGAACAAGGAATGGGAGCTAGAGCTCTTCAAAGAGATGATTCCGCTGAAAAAGAAGTGGATACGCCACAC
>JAFTDN010000113.1 GCA_017454165.1 Bacteroidales bacterium
GAGCACCTGCTCAACCCCGCGGACAACGTGCCGCGCTACACCACCACCCGGGCCATGGCCCTGAACCTGGGCATATACGGCACCGACCTAAGCTACGCCAGCCTGTTCGACCAAACCCAGTCCACCATCACCTACATGTCGGCCTCTAAGAAGATGGCCGAAGGGCTGGGCATCCTCAACGCCATTGATGACCAAACCATCAACAGATTGGAGGAGAACGTGAACAACCGTGATGTAATCATGGAAACCATCTCGGAAACCTTCCTCAACACCAACTCCATCCTCGAGGAGGACGATCGGGTGGCTGTGGGCTCCATAATCCTAGTAGGGGGGTGGCTTGAGGGGCTATACCTAGCCACCACCCTGGTGGGCGACCCGTCCCACGCCGACCCCGAGTTCATGGGGCGTATCATCGACCAAAAATTCTCCATAGAGCCCGTAATCAACCTGCTGGAGCAGCATCTGGCCAATGATGATGTTAGAGCCGTCAGAGACGATGTGATGGCGATAAAACAGGTGTTCGACCAGATGCAGGTAGCCACCTCCGAGGTGGAGGTAGTGCCCAATGCTATCACCGAGGTAACCACCCTGCGCTCCTCCAATCAGGCCTCCATGGATCCCGAGCTGTTTAAGCAGCTTAGGGATAGGGTGGTGGCCTTAAGAACGAAATACGTATCATAACCAGCTCACCATGAAACACCACCACTTTCATCACCTGCTACTAACATTACTGTTGCTGCTGCCCTGCTTGGGCTATGCGCAGTGCAAGAACTACGCGAAAAAGGTCTGCCGACTGGAGCTCTCGCCCTATATTCACGACGGCAACTACAACGCCGCCGTGCTCACAGAGGGCGAAGATGCCGAGCTGTTCAAAACCTTCTACGCGGGGCAGGAGTACAGGCTGGCCGTTTGCGGCTCGGAGTCCATACCAAGGGTGGAGTTCGAGGTGATGACCGTGGACCGCAGGGTGCTCTACTCTAACGCTGCGGCGGGATACGCCAGCACGTGGACATTCAACGTGGAGGCCACCCAGCAGCTCATCATCGTGGTGAGGGTGCCCGTGCGAGACGGCACCCCCGATGATGACTTGGCCAGCGGCTGCGTGGCCATAATGTTTGGCCTCAAGGTGGACTGACCCAGCCTAGCCCAGCTTGCCCGCCAAGAACTTGGCCGTGTGGGAACATCTGCGCTGTGCCAGCGTTTGGGGTGTTCCCTCGAACACCACCTGCCCTCCACCATCGCCGCCCTCTGGCCCCATGTCGATGAGCCAGTCGGCACTCTTGATTACCTCTAGGTTGTGCTCTATGAGCAGCGCGCTGTGGCCCTTGTCCACCAAGGCGTTGATGGATTCGAGCAGCCTGCGGATGTCGTGGAAGTGCAACCCCGTGGTGGGCTCATCGAATATGAAAAGCGTGGGCTGTGCGCTGCTGTCCTTTTGCAGAAAGGCGGCCAGTTTCACGCGTTGGCTCTCCCCGCCCGAGAGCGTGCTCGATGATTGGCCCAGCTTGATGTAGCCCAACCCTACATCGCGCAGCGGGCGCAGCCGTTCAGCAATACGCTGTGGGGTGGAGCTGGGATCGGTCTCAAAGAATTCTAAGGCCTGGTTCACTGTCATCTCTAGGATGTCGTACACGTTGGCCCCGCGATAGTGTACATCTAGTATCTCGCTCTTGAAGCGCCTGCCGTGGCAGCTCTCGCACACCAACGTGATGTCGGCCATGAACTGCATCCCCACACGTATCACTCCATCGCCGTGGCACTCCTCGCATCGCCCGCCCTCCACGTTGAAAGAGAATGCCGAGGGGCTCAGGTCGTTGCGGCGGGCGAGGGGCTGCTCGCACAGCAGCTTGCGAATGTCGTCCCAGGCCTTGACGTAGGACACGGGATTGCTGCGCGATGAGCGCCCGATGGGGCTTTGGTCCACCATCTCCACAGCCCTCAGCACCTTGGTGCTGATGTGCAGCTCATCGTGTTCGCCGCTGGGCTCGCCCGTGCCCAGCAGGGCCCGCTGGACGGCGGGGTAGAGGATGCCCCGCACCAGCGACGACTTGCCCGAACCGCTCACACCCGTAACCACGGTGAGCGTGTTGAGCGGGATGCGGACGGTGATGTTTTTGAGGTTGTTGGCCCGCGCCCCGCGGACCTCTATGTAGTTGTTCCACTGCCGGCTGTGCGATGGCGTGGGGATTTGCTCGGTGCCATTGAGGTAGCTGGCCGTCAGGCTCTGCGCCTTGGCCAGCTCGCTGGCCGTCCCCTGGAACACCACCTCGCCGCCCAGCCTTCCAGCCTGCGGGCCGATGTCGATGAGGTGGTCGGCAGCGCGCATGATCTCCTCATCGTGCTCCACCACCACCACGGTGTTGCCCAGGTCGCGCAGGGCAAGCATCACATCGATGAGCTGGTGCGTGTCGCGGGGGTGTAGGCCGATGCTGGGTTCATCGAGGATGTAGAGCGAGCCCACTAGGTTGCTGCCCAGCGAGGTGGCCAGATTGATGCGTTGGCTCTCACCCCCCGAGAGCGTGCTCGACGGGCGGTTCAGGGTGAGGTAGCCCAGCCCCACCTTCACAAGGAATTCTATGCGGTTGTTAATCTCCGTTAGTATGCGCTTGGCCACCTGGCCGTCGTGCTCATTGAGCTGTAGGCCTGCGAAGAACTGCTGTAGTGCCCAGATGGGCATGTCCACCAGCTCGGTGATGGCTTTGTTGCCCACCCGCACGTAGGAGGCCTCGGGCCGCAGGCGCGAGCCCCCGCAGCTGGGGCACGTGGTTTTGCCACGGTAGCGCGATTGCAGCACCCGGTACTGTATCTTGTAGGCCTGCTTGGCGATGTCATCGAAAAAGCCATTGATGCCCGCGAAGTGCTTGGTGCCATTCCAGAGCAGGCCGCGCTGCTCGGCGGTGAGCTGCGAGTAGGGGGTGTGTATGGGCAGCTTATAGCGCGTGGCGTTGTCGATTACCTGCCTTTTGTACCAGCTCATGGTCTCGCCGCGCCAGCAGGCAATGGCATCTTCGTAGATGGAGAGCGACTTGTTGGGCACCACCAGCTCCTCGGCTATGCCCACGGTGTTGCCATAGCCATCGCATTGCGGGCAGGCCCCCATGGGGTTGTTGAAGTTGAAAAGGTGCTCGCTGAGCTCCTCGAACTTTATGCCATCCACCTCCAGCAGGTTGCTGTACTCCTCCTCCTGCTCCCCGTTGGCGACGTATATCTTGAGAAAGATGGTGCCGCGCCCCTCGTGGAAGGCAGTCTGGATGGAATCGGCCATGCGCGATAGGTTGCTATCATCGGAGCCGCAGGCGCTGAACCGGTCCACCACCAGGCGCATAGTGGCCCCCGCCAGGTCGAGCAGCTCGCGCTCGGCGGGACTATCGATGCGCACGATGCTACCGCCCACCTCTACCCGGGTGAACCCCGACTGGGCCAGCGCGGCCAGCCGTTCCTGCGGGCTTTGCCCCAGCAGGTCGATTGGGCAGAGGAGCATGAGCTTGGTGCCCTCGGGCAGCTGGCCTATGCGGTTCACCACGTCGGACACCGAGTGGCGCTTCACCAACCGCCCCGATACGGGCGAGTACGTGCGCCCTATGCGTCCGTAGAGCAGGCGCAGGTAGTCGTAAATCTCGGTCGAGGTGCCCACGGTGGAGCGGGGATTACGCGTGTTCACCTTCTGCTCAATGGCGATGGCCGGCGGTATGCCGCTGATCAGGTCGACCTCGGGCTTGGCTATCTTGCCCATGAACTGCCGGGCGTATGACGAGAGGCTCTCCACGTAGCGCCGCTGCCCCTCGGCGTAGAGCGTGTCGAAGGCCAGCGATGACTTGCCCGAGCCGCTCACCCCGGTGATTACCACCAGCTGGTTGCGCGGGATGTCGAGGCTGATGTTCTTCAGGTTGTTCACCCGCGCCCCCCTTATGGCTATTACGTTTGCGGCCCGCAGCTCTTTGCTCTTTGCTTTGCCCATGTGTATTGCTTGCTGAAAGCTGCAAAGTTACGGATTTTGCCCCGATTTCCGAAACATCAGCCTAGGCGTATGTGCGCCACGTGGGGGCGGGCGCATCGTACATTTGTTCAAAATTGTATCCGAGCACCCGCGCTGGGTGCCAAAAATTGCCTAAATTTGTCGCTCAATTGCGGCAGCCTCTCCCATAGCTGCTTGCATAAAATATTGATTAACTGATACATAATCATTCTGAGCTATGAAAGCTTATGTTTTTCCAGGACAAGGGGCCCAGTTCGTGGGCATGGGCAAGGAGCTCTACGATGGCTCGCCGCTGGCCAAGGAGCTATTCGAACGGGCCAACGGTCTGCTCGGCTTTAGAATAACCGACCTCATGTTTGGCGGCACCGATGAGGATTTGCGCCAAACCAGGGTGACGCAGCCCGCCATCTTCCTGCACTCGGTGGTGCTGGCCAAGGTGCTGGGCGATGATTTTAAGCCGCAGATGGTTGCCGGCCACTCGCTGGGCGAGTTCTCGGCCCTGGTGGCCGCAAGGGCGCTGAGTTTCGATGATGGCCTGCAGCTCGTGGCCAAGCGGGCCATGGCCATGCAGCGTGCCTGCGAGCTGCAGCCCTCCACCATGGCCGCTGTGCTCGGTCTCGACGATGCCACCGTGGAGCAGATATGCGCCGCCGTGCCCGGCGTGGTGGTGCCCGCCAACTACAACTGCCCGGGCCAGCTTGTCATATCGGGCTCCATGGAGGGGGTCGATGAGGCCTGCGCCAGGCTCAAAGAGGCGGGGGCCAAGCGCGCCTTGCGCCTACAGGTGGGCGGCGCGTTCCACTCGCCGCTGATGGAGCCCGCCCGGCAGGAGCTGGAGGCGGCCATCAGCGCAACGGCCATCAGCGCGCCCGTGTGCCCAGTTTACCAGAACGTGGATGCCAAGCCCAGCACCGAGCCCGCGCAGATCAAGCAGAACCTCGTGGCGCAGCTCACCGCGCCCGTGCGCTGGACGCAGACCGTGCAGTGCATGGTGGCCGATGGTGCAACCGAGTTCGTGGAGCTGGGCCCAGGGGCCGTGCTCCAAGGGCTTATAAAGAAGGTGCACCGCGAGGCCGTGGCCGAGAGCCGTTCAACGCTATAAGTTGTTGATAACCGCATAACAACACGATATGGGCCGCTTTCTAGGCGGCCCATATCGTGTTATGCTTCAGTGGGAGTGGGGGCTACTGGCGCTTCCACACCTGGGTGCGGAAGAACGGCCCTAGGTATCCGCGCACGTTGAGCACGCCGTTTTCGAGCCAAAGCTTGGCGCGGTACTCCTTGCCATTTTTGGGGTCGACGATGGAGCCCTGATAGGCGTTGTCCGACAGGGTGGCGCCGTCCACGATGTGCATGCCCACTATGGGCTGATTTTTCAGCTTGCCCTTGCAGTCTACGCATTTGGCGTTCTTTGCCACATCGGCAGGTTGATTGAGCAGCTCTTTCACCTGTACGTAGAGCTTGCCGTCGCGTAGGCTGGCCTCTACCCGCGAGGCGGGTTTTGGGGTGGCATCATCGTATGTAATCCACTGGCCTGTAATTTCTTGTGCATGGGCAATCAGCCCAAGGCATAGCAGTGTTAGCGTTAGTGTTAGCGTTAGTGTTAGCGTTTTCATGGGGGCTATTCGTATATAAAGTTGATGGTTTTCTGGGTGTCGGGGTGTAGCGTGTAGCCCACGGGGCACTCCTTGGCGGCCAGCTCGATGAAGCGGCGGGCCCTAGCATCCAGCGCTTGGCTGTTGGGGATGTGCATGTCGATGGTAATCTCGGCTATGCGGCGGGGGTTAGTGCCCATCACCTTCTGCACCTCGGCCCTTGCGCCATCGATGCTAAAGCCGTGGGCTTGGGCCGATACGCCCATGATGGTGAGCATGCACGATGCCAGGGCGGTGGCCACTAGATCGGTGGGCGAGAAGCATTCGCCCTTGCCGTGGTTGTCGGTGGGGGCATCGGTGCAGATGGTGCAGCCTGAGGCGAGGTGTTTGGCCTCGGTGCGTAGGTTGCCAGTGTAGGTTACTGTGCTCGTTGCCATTGCGTATTGTTATTTGGTTTTTTTGGGGGTACGTATTTCATGCTTTGTGGTTACGGCCCCATAGGGCCCGGTTGGGGGGGGCTATGTGGGGTTTGCCCGATGCAAGTATCTGTTTATTATATGTTTAAATGCTATGTATATGCCTAGGCCCACGCCGCTTCCTAGGGCTGCACCGCAGAGCACATCGCCGGGGTAGTGTACGCCTAGGTATATGCGGCTGTACGATACGAATGCCGCCCACAGTAGCAGCGCTCCCCACAGCCAGCATCGGCCCAGCGCGCCTGCCAGCAGTACGGCTACCCCGAAGGTGTTGGCCGCGTGGGATGACACAAATCCGTAGAGGCCGCCCCGGTAGCCGTTCACGGTGTGCACTAGGTTGGCTATGGCGGGTTCGTGCGTGGGCCGCAGGCGGGCCACGGTGGGCTTTATGAGGCCCGATGATATTCTATCAACCAGCAGTACCACTAGGGCTGTGGCCAGTAGCCACCATGCTGTCCGCCAGCCATGCCTGCGCACCAGCGCCCATAGCAGCGCGGCGTAGAGGGGCAACCAGGTGAGCTTGCCCGAGGCGAGTGCCATCGCGCTGTCCCAGAATGGGCTGTGCATCGAGTTGAGCATGAGCAGCAGCTGGGTGTCGAGCTGGTTGAGCGCGTCAATCATCGCGTCCATCGTATTCGAGGTTTATCTGCTGCCACAGCAGGTCTTTGAGCTCGGCTATGCCCATGCCTGTGGCCGCCGATATGAGGATGGTGGGGATGCCCTTGGGCAGCTGGTTGCGCAGGGCGGTGCATGCGGGCTCATCGAGCAGGTCGCACTTGCTTATGGCCAGCGCACGCCGCTTTTGCAGCAGCTCGGGGTTGTACTGTCGCAGCTCGTTTACGAGTATCTTGTACTGCTCGGTGATGTTACCGGCATCGGCGGGCACCATGAAAAGCAGCATGGAGTTGCGCTCTATGTGGCGCAAGAATCTGATACCTAGACCTTTACCTTCGTGCGCACCCTCAATTATGCCGGGGATGTCGGCCATCACGAACGATAGCTCGTCGCGGTAGGCCACTATTCCCACGCTGGGCGTTAGCGTGGTGAAGGGGTAGTTTGCGATTTTGGGCTTGGCGGCGCTCACTGTGGCCAGCAGGGTCGATTTGCCAGCGTTGGGAAAGCCCACCAGGCCGACATCGGCCAGTATCTTGAGCTCCAGTATGACCTCGGTTTCAACGCCATCCTCGCCGGGCTGGGCGAAGCGTGGGGTTTGCATGGTGGCTGAGCGGAAGTGCCAGTTGCCCTGCCCGCCGCGACCGCCGCGTAGCAGCGTGAGCTGCTGCGCGTGCTCGGTTACCTCGCCCAGCACTTCGCCGCTGAGGGCATCGCGGGCTACGGTGCCTATGGGCACCTCCACGGTGATGTCGGCCCCATCGGCACCGTGGCGCCGCCCGCCGCTGCCGGGCTGGCCATCCTCGGCGAACACGTGGCGCTTGTACTTCAGGTGGAGCAGCGTCCACAGCTGGCTGTTGCCCTTTAGGTAGATGTGCCCGCCGCGCCCGCCATCGCCGCCATCGGGGCCACCTTTGGGTACATACTTCTCGCGCCGTAGATGCGTGCTGCCTGCGCCGCCTTTGCCCGAACGGCAGTATATTTTTACGTAATCGACGAAGTTGGAGCCCGACATCTGGCCTTGGTTTTGCGCTGCAAATATAGCGCTTTTTGGGTGCTGAGGCAATGCCGCTGGCTTACGATTTACGTTGGAATCGCAAATTTTATGTAGGTGCATGTCATGCGGATTGATGTGGGGGGCTGGGCTTGTCGAAGCCCTAGGGAAGGCATTGCGGATGTCTTCCCTAGGGCCATGGAACTGACCCGTTGTGATACGGGGGTGTGGGGTGAAGTCTCTTGGGATGATGGCGGGCATTACAGGGCCATTGGCCTGTCCCTCGCTGCTACTGCGTATCTTTCGCCCCTATGTGGGGCATCATCGGCTAAAAAGCGCTATATTTGTGGTATGAACGATGTGGAGCGCATGTTCCCCCATCGGCGCGTGGTGGTGGGTATTACGGGTGCGAGCGGTGCTGTTTACGGGCTGCGGCTCGTTGAGCTGCTGCAGGCCCACCAGCAGGTGGCCGAGGTGGTGGTGGTGCTGTCCGACAACGGGCGGCAGGTGTGGGCCCACGAGCTTGGCCCCCTGCCCAGCTTTGGCCCCCGTGTGCGTGTGGAGGATGCGCACAACCTATTCGCCGATGTGGCCTCGGGCTCGGCCCTGTTTGGAGCCATGGCCATTGCGCCGTGCTCCATGGGCACACTGGGGCGCATAGCCCATGGGGTGGGGGACAACCTGATCTGCCGCGCTGCCGAGGTGGCCCTGAAAGAGCGCCGGCGGCTGGTGGTGCTGGCCCGCGAGGCACCGCTGAGCTTGATTCATATAGAGAGCATGCGGCAGCTGACGCTGGCTGGTGGAGTGGTGTGTCCCGCCTGCCCTACGTTCTATGGGCACCCTCGCAGTGCCGATGAGCTGGTGCTCACGGTGGTGGAGCGTGTAATAGACCTCATGGGCCTGCCCATTGGTGCCCAGCGATGGGAGGGGGGCGGGAGCTAGGCGGCCCGTAGCTTCTTCAGGTTCGACTTCTCGATTTGCCGTTGTGCGTACTCCTGCGTTATGGTCAGCTCGTGCTGGTTGGCCGATGGCAGCTCGAACATGGCATCCATCATGATGGCCTCGCAGATGGAGCGCAGGCCGCGTGCGCCCAGCTTGAACTCCACAGCGCGATCCACTATGAAGTCGAGAGCCTCGGGCTCAAAGCGTAGCGCGATTTGGTCGTGCTCGAACAGCTTTACGTATTGTTTTACGATGGCGTTCTTGGGCTCGGTGAGTATTTGGCGCAGGGCCTGCCTGTCGAGCGGGTTCAGGTGGGTGACCACGGGCAGGCGGCCTATAATCTCGGGGATGAGCCCGTATGCTCTTAGATCCTGCGGGGTGATGTACTGCAGCAGGTTGGAGCTGTCCACATCATCGCGGCTCTTGCTGGCCCCGTAGCCTACCACCTGGGCGTTGAGGCGCTGCGCTATTTTGCGCTGTATGCCCTCGAAGGCCCCGCCGCATATGAACAGTATGTTGCGGGTGTCCACGGCGGTCATCTTCTGCTCGGGGTGCTTGCGTCCGCCCTGCGGGGGGACGTTCACCACCGAACCCTCGAGCAGCTTGAGCAGTGCTTGTTGTACGCCTTCGCCCGACACATCGCGGGTTATGGAGGGGTTGTCGCTCTTGCGGGCGATTTTGTCAATCTCATCGATGAAGACGATGCCGCGCTGGGCGGCCTCCACGTTGTAGTCGGCCACCTGTAGCAGGCGCGAGAGGATGCTCTCCACATCCTCGCCCACGTAGCCGGCCTCGGTGAGCACCGTGGCGTCCACTATGGTGAACGGCACGTGCAGCAGGCGGGCTATGGTGCGGGCTAGCAGCGTTTTACCCGTGCCCGTCTCGCCTACCAGCAGGATGTTCGACTTTTCGATTTCCACATCATCGGCCTCCGCCTGCATCAGCCGTTTGTAGTGGTTGTACACGGCCACCGCCAGGTAACGCTTGGCCTCGTCTTGGCCTATAACGTATTGATCCAATGCGCTTTTTATGTCCGTCGGCTTCATCAGCCCCTCGCGCTTCATGGCGAAGGTGTTGCGCTGCTTGGTTTCCTCGGCCACTATTTGATGCGCCTGCTCGGCGCATCCCTCGCATATAAAGCCATTTATGCCTGAGATGAGCAGCTGCACCTCGCTGCGCGACCGCCCGCAGAACGAGCATCTATCGGAGTTCTTCATGGATTTGCGGTTGATATGTTGGGGTGCGTTCCCGCGCACAAAGTTAGCGCTTTTCTCTCACATGCTGGCGCATCGGTACGCGATGTGGTCATTGTGTTGGTATCCAGATATATATGCTAAGGTGGATAAATTTTGGAAGTGGGCCTGCGAACATGAGAAAAGTTTAGTACCTTTGCGGCCTGAAAATTTCCACAGCAATACCATTTTATTATCAGAATGAACATCGTAAAGGAGGATATAGATGCGCTGAACGCAGTAATCCGCGTGAGCATCGAGAAGGAGGACTACACCGAGGCGGTGGAGAAGGCGCTTAAGGACTACCGCAAAAAGGCCAACGTGCATGGCTTCAGGCCGGGCATGGCTCCCATGGGGCTAATCCGTAAGATGTACTACCGCTACGTTGTGGCCGATGAGGTGTCGAAGCTGTCCACCGACAGGCTGTTCGACTACATCAAGGAGCAAGGCCTGAAGACCTTGGGCGAGCCCATCCCCACCGAGGAGGGTTCCAGCATCAACTGGGAGGCCGATGAGCGCTTCGAGTTCTCGTGGGAGCTGGGGTTGGCCCCCAAAATCGAGGTGAAGCTCACCAAGCGCGATAAATTCCCGATGTACAAAATCCTCATCGACGATGAGGTGCGCTCGCGCTATGTGGAGAGCTACACCAACCGCTTTGGTAGCTACCAGCCCGCCCAGCAGGCCGATGAGAAAAGCCTGCTCCGCGCTACCCTCACCGAGCTAGACGCCGAGGATGCCCCCCGCGATGGCGGCGTGTCGGTGGACGATGCGTCAATATCCGTAGCCATGGTGGCCGATGAGGCCGAGCGCCAGCGCCTGCTGGGGGCCAAGGAGGGCGATGTGCTGCTGCTCGATGTGCAGCTGGCCTTCCCAAATGAGGCCGACCGCGCTGCCCTGCTTCACCTTAAAAAAGAGCAGCTGGTCGAGGTGTCGCCCCGATTCCAAGCCACCATCACCTCGGTACAGGCATACGTCCCCGCTGAGCTCAACCAGGAGCTGTTCGATCAGGCTTTCGGCAAGGATGCGGTGACCTCCTTAGAGGAGTTCAATTCGCGCATCGACAGCCAGATAGAGCAGAACTTCAGCTCGGAGAGCGATGCCCGCTTCGCCGTGGATGCCCGCGCCAAGATGCTGGACAAGGTGAAGTGCGAGCTACCCAAGGACTTTCTGCTGCGCTGGCTCACCGCCGCCAATGAGGGCAAGTTCTCCCGTGAGCAGCTCGAAGCCGAGTACCCCGCCTTCGAGAAGGATTTAAAATGGCAGCTCATCAGCAGCCATATAGCCGATGAGCATGGCATAGGCGTGGAGAAGGAGGAGGTAGAGGCCTACGCCAAGGACTATGCCCGTGCCCAGTTCGCCGCCTACGGCATGGGCTACCTGCCCGAGGAGTACATCGACCGCTATGCCGCCGACATGCTGAAGAAGCAGGACGAGGTGAAGCGCTTGTACGACCGTGTGCGCGACAGCAAGGTGGTGGAGTGGATTAAGGATACCGCTGCCATCAACATGAAAGAAATATCGGCTGATGAGTTCTTCAAGCTGAAGTAGCATTGTAGCCGTGCGTATATAAAGAAAAAAGCACCCCATGGGGTGCTTTTTTTGTGTGTGCGTGAACCTTGGGAAGGGCCTACTCGCCCAGCTCGATGGTGCGCGAGCCATCGGCGTTCACATGCAGGGCGATGCGTAGCATATCATCGGTGGGCAGCAGCTCGGCCACCACCTCGGGCCACTCCACCAGGCATAGGCCCCC
>JAFTDN010000114.1 GCA_017454165.1 Bacteroidales bacterium
CGCCCCCGTGCCCGCCAGCACCACAGGGGCGCAAGGCGGCCCTACCCCCAGCCCCGAGCCATACGGCATCACACCAGCACAAACGGCTGACAACGAGAATGCTGACGGCAATGCAAACGTAGACGTAGACGCTCACGATGACAGCAACGGCGATGAGGGCGATGTGCAGTTCACCATAGAGGATACCCAAAACGAGGGCAGCCAGGAGGTCGATGTGGAGGCCACAGAGCTCTACGACCCCACGCTGGAGCTATCGCACTACCAGCTCCCCCCACTAGAGCTGCTCGAGGACTACCAAAACACCAACAAATCGGTAACCGAAGACATCCTGATACAAAACAAAAACCGAATCATAGAGACACTACAGAACTACAAGATTCAAATCGACCGCATAAAGGCCACCATAGGCCCCACCGTGACGCTCTACGAGATTGTGCCCGCCCCCGGCATCCGCATCAGCAAAATAAAGAACCTCGAGGACGACATCGCGCTGAGCCTCGCCGCGCTGGGCATACGCATAATAGCCCCCATTCCGGGCAAGGGCACCATAGGCATAGAGGTGCCCAACGAGCACCCCGAGGTGGTGTCGATGCTCTCCATCATCAGGTCGCAGAAATTTCAGGACTGCGGGTACAGCCTGGCCATAGCGCTGGGCAAGACCATCTCCAACGAAATCTTCATCCTCGACCTGGCCAAGCTGCCCCACCTGTTGGTGGCCGGCGCCACAGGACAGGGCAAATCAGTGGGACTCAACGCCATAATAGCCTCGCTGCTGTACAAGAAGCACCCCGCCGAGCTCAAGTTCGTGCTGGTGGACCCCAAGAAGGTGGAGCTATCGCTATACAGCAAGCTGGAGCGGCACTTCCTAGCCAAACTGCCCGATGCCGATGAGGCCATCATCACCGACACGCAAAAGGTGGTAAGCACACTCAACTCGCTCTGCATAGAGATGGACCAGCGCTACGACCTGCTGAAGCAGGCCGGGGCCAAGAGCATAAAAGAGTACAACGAGAAATTCATCAACCGCAGGCTGAATCCGCTCAAAGGGCATCGCTACCTGCCCTACATAGTGGTAATCATCGATGAGTTTGCCGACCTAATCATGACCGCAGGACGCGAAGTGGAGACCCCCATAGCCCGCCTAGCCCAGCTAGCCCGCGCCATCGGCATACACCTCATAATAGCCACCCAGCGCCCATCGGCCAACATCATCACGGGTATTATAAAGGCCAACTTCCCCGCCCGCATCGCCTTCAGGGTGTCGAGCTCCATCGACTCGCGCACCATCCTCGATCACACAGGGGCCAACAACCTGATAGGCCGGGGCGACATGCTGGTGTCAGCGGGCAGCGACATGGTGCGCGTACAGTGCGCCTTCATCGACACGCCAGAAATCGAGCACATCACCGACTTCATAGGCAACCAGCAGGGGTACGGCGGCGCATTCGAGCTGCCCGAGTACGTGCCCGAGGGTGCGGGCGAAGGCCCCGGCGAGGTGGATCTGCGCCGCCGCGACGACCTGTTCGACGAGGCCGCCCGCATGGTGGTTCAAACCCAGATGGGCTCCACCTCGCAAATTCAACGTAAGTTCTCCATAGGCTACAACCGCGCTGGCCGCATAATGGATCAGCTCGAAGCGGCGGGCATAGTGGGGCCGTTCGAGGGGAGCAAGGCCCGACAGGTTTTAATCGTTGACGAGCAGAGTTTGGAACAACTTTTGAGCAGCATCGCCAATAGATAACCCTCAAACACCCCACCCCAATGCGTAAGCTACTCAGCACCATAACCCTGCTCGGCCTCAGCGCGCTGGCCATGGCCCAAGCCGATGAGGGTGCAAAAATCGCCCAAAAGCTCAGCAAGAAGATACAGTCGGCGCAGAGCGTGAGCTGCACCTTCTCATTCACGCTCGAGAACCTCGAGCAGAAGCAAACCAGCACCTACCCCGGCTCAATCAGCTTCAAGGGCAACCGCTACGTGCTCAACCTCATGGGCATGGAGACCAGGTGCGATGGCAGCACCAAGTGGCAGCACATAGCCGAGGCCAACGAGGTCACCATATCGACCCCCGAACCAGCGAGCAGCGGCGAGTTCTGGAGCAACCCCGTGGCCGTGTTCAGCCAGTACGACAAGGATTTCAAGTCGAAGCTCAGGGGCGAGCTCAAAGTGAAGGGCCGCACCGTGTACGACCTGGCCTTCTACCCCCGCAACCTGAACCTCCCCTATTCGGCCATCACGCTCCACGTGGACAAGGAGACGCTCACCCCCGTGATGCTGAAGTACCACGGCAAGGATGGCAACAATTACGTCATCGGCATTGAGCAGTTCAAGCTCAACAAGCCCATGCCCGATACCCAGTTCAGCTTCGACCCCGCGCAGCATAAGGGCATAGAGGTAATCGATTTGCGCTGAGCCCACACCCGCATGGGCTAAAGCACCCCCAGCTCGGCCACCATGCGGTCGATACGCCGCTCCAAGACCTCCACCTCGGCATCAACCTCGCTGGGCGATACGCGAGCCCCGCTGCGCACGCTGAAATAGAGCTTAATCTTGGGCTCGGTCCCCGATGGGCGCACCGACACCTTGTCGCCCAAGGCGGTGATGAGCTGCAGCACATCGGACTTGGGGAGCGGCGAGGGCTGCAGGTAGTCCACCACCCGCACCACGGGGCTCCCTCCGAGCTGATCTGGCGGGGACTGACGTAGCCGCGCCATCAGCGCGGCAATCTGCGCAGCGCCATCGACGCCCCGCTTGGTGAGCGACACCAGACGCTCGCGGTAGAGCCCAAAGCGGGCATACACCTCCAACAGCACATCGTGGAGCGACATGCCGCGCTCCTTGGCCCATGCAGCAGCCTCAGCGAACATGCAGCAGGCGATCACGGCATCCTTGTCGCGCACGAAGTCGCCCACCAGGTAGCCAAAGCTCTCCTCGCCCCCAGCCACAAAGCGCTGCCGCCCCTCGAGCGCGGCTATGCGCTCGGCGATGTACTTAAAACCGGTGAGCACCTCGTGGCACTCCACCCCGAAGCCCTCCGCTATGCGGGCCAGCAGGTCGGAGGTAACTATGGTCTTCACCACGAATTGCCCCCGCTCCAGCTCGTTGCGCTCCTCCATCCGCGACAGCACGTAGTATAGCAGCAGGGCTGCGGCCTGATTGCCGTTGATGAGCACCAGCTGCCCCTTGGCATCGCGCAGGCCGATGCCCACACGGTCGGCATCGGGGTCGGTGCCCAGCACCAGCTCGGCCTCAATGGCTCGGGCACGTTCGAGCGCCAGCTGCATGGCCGCAGGCTCCTCGGGATTGGGCGAGGGCACGGTGGGGAAGCTACCATCGGGGGTGCACTGCTCCTGCACGAGGCTCACATGCGCGAATCCAAACCTGCGCAGCGCCATGGGCACCAAGCGTATGCCCGTGCCATGGATGGGCGTATATACTATGTTCAAATTGCTGTGCTTTAGGTTATTGTCTGGCGATAGCGATAGCGATGCGACGGCATTGAGGTACACCTCATCGAGCTCGCGTCCTATGGGCTGTATGAGGTCGGGGCGGGCATTGAAGTTCACCTCGGCGATGCGGCTGATGCGCTGCACCTCGGCGATGATGTTGCGGTCGTGCGGGGGCACTATCTGGCCACCATCCTGCCAGTACACCTTGTAGCCGTTGTACTCCTTGGGGTTATGCGATGCCGTGAGCACCACGCCACAGTGGCAGCGCAAGGTGCGTATGGCGAAGCTCAGCTCGGGGGTTGGGCGCAGATCATCGAACAAGTACACCCGTATACCATTGGCGCTGAAAACCTTAGATGCCACCTCGGCGAACATCTGGCTGTTATGGCGCGAGTCGTGCGCTATGGCCACGCGCCGCTCCAGCTCGTGTGGGAACTGTGCCTGCAGGTAGTTGCACAGCCCCTGCGTGGCCATGGCCACAGTGTATACATTCATGCGATTCGGGCCCACGCCCATGATGCCCCGCAGGCCGCCCGTGCCGAATTCAAGGCTCTTGTGGAAAGCCTCCAGCAGTTCGTGCTCGTCCTTTTCGAGCATGAACATCACGGCCTCACGCGTTTCCTTGTCGTACTCAGGCGACAGCCACTCCTTGGCACGGGCTAAGATTTCTGGACTTACCATAGCAATTAGGTTGAAAAAGAAAGGCTCTAGTACAATACCCGACCGATTTTTACGTTAGAGTGACATGGAAAAGCGAAGATACACAGCCAAGAGCGTGATGGAACTGGTGAACCAGTTGTCGTCGGAGGAGCGTGCCAGGCTCTGCGCGATGCTCGTTGAAGGC
>JAFTDN010000115.1 GCA_017454165.1 Bacteroidales bacterium
AGGTGCTAAAATTAGACAACGAATTGTTTTTCACAAAGTTAAGCACGTAGTCGCGTAGCTTATCGCCCGTAGCGGTATCCATAGCCCCTGCGCGGACAATGGCCATCAGGCCGTACATAAACTGCTCATAACCAGGCACTATGCGCGTGGTCGATAAATACTTATCCCTCAATTGGGCATATTTGCTGCTCATGTATCCAATTATTAATTAGCATATTACACCACTTTTGCGGTGCAATTTCATCCATCAACAAAGATAGGCATAATTCATACAACCGCAACGTTATCCACCAAATAAAACCCCCAGCAGATGATACCGCCGGGGGCTACCGTGCTGGTGTTTCTATTGGAATGCCTCCATGGCCTGCTGCGATGCTGTTAGCAACGGTTTTACGGATAGCGATTCTCCCACCCCGCGCTGCATCCACAGCTGGGGGTTGAGCCGTCCTTGGCTGAATATGCGCTCCACCTCGGCGGCAAAATCGCGTCCGACGAAGTGCTGTTCGAGCTGAAAATCGATGAGATGCCCAATGGGATAGGCCGACAGATAGAGCGGATAGCTAATCATGTGGGAGTAAATGGCCAACAGCGGCACATCGGTTTGACCAAAAATGTCAGCATAATAGCTGTTCCATACCTCTTTGGCTATGCGCAGCACAGCCTGTTTGAGCTGCTCGGCGGTGGCCTTGGGATTGGCGTAGAGCCAGCGCCACACGGCAATATCGACCAGCGAAACGCCCATAATCTCGTAGCATCCCCACAGATTGCTCAGCGTGGCGGCGGCATTGGCCATCGCATTGCCCCCCTGCCCTATTCCCAGCACCTGTAAATCGCGTTTTTGGAATACAAAGGCCAGCGCCTCGGTGAAGGCAGTATTGGGCACTCCGTGCATGGTGTAGTAATCGACATCGTGGAGGGTGATGGTCTGCTCCACGCAGTGTCCAAACTCGTGCATGGCGATGTTGAAGCCCTTGTAGTCCATGCCGCCCTGGGGCATACGCGAGCGCAGCAGTGCCGCATCGTGCTGGCGCATCTCGGCTCCCCAGGCATGACCCGCACCGCGAGCCGCCTCCACCTTCACCCGCTGGGCTATAAAGTCGGCCTTTTGCGGTGTAAATCCCAACTGCTTAAGTATTTGTGGCAATTCGCGTTCGAGGATGGGCGCATTGGCAAAACGGCTCTGGGCTATATGGTCGAGCTGCTGAGCGGGAATGGTGCTACGGGCATTGAACCCATCGTACCAAATGTCGAACGGCTGCAGCTTACGCCCCAAGCGTTGCTCTATTATTTGAGTCAACTGGCGCACTTCGGCTGACGATACCAGCTGCACGAACAGCTGCTCCACGTCCTCAACGGTGAGCTCCAGGCTACCCTCAAACCAGCGTTGCAGGAACGTGGGCATGATTGGGTGATAGGCATCGATGGCCCGCTGAGCATGGAATTGGTTGATGATGTGCTGATAACGCGTGTTGGGCTCTACCATTGGGCTAACGGTGGTGCCATTGGCATCGGTGAGCGCATTGGTGCGAGGATTCCAACGGTATTGCCCGCTGTTGATTACCTGCTGCGGTACGCTTTGGTCGATTATACGCAGCATCACTTCATATATAAGTTGCTGATTATCAACACCATTTTGACCATTGGCGTATTGC
The DNA here is from genome assembly GCA_017454165.1 of Bacteroidales bacterium. Lineage (GTDB taxonomy): Bacteria > Bacteroidota > Bacteroidia > Bacteroidales > Tenuifilaceae > RGIG6076. The sequence continues at coordinate 1,653 of JAFTDN010000115.1, forward strand.
GCCTTAATCTCATCGCGCAGCCCCCAGTGCGATATAAGCGTAAGCCCCTCAGGGAACTTGGCGTTACCCATACTATCGACCAGCTGGCCCAAGTTGATGTTGTACTCACTGATGTAGGCATCGGCAGCAGCGTTAGCAGCGGTGTAGGCCTGCTGCAACTCGGCGGGCACACGGCTGCTGAACAGGTCTCCCATGCGGGCGTAGGCCCACTCAACGCGGCTCCACCCCACCCCCAGCTGCTGCTTCTCCACAAGCGTGAAGGCGGGAAAGTTGAGCGCCGCTATGAATCCAATTTTATTGGCGAACAAATCGTCGGCGAGATGGGCCTGCGTGTCGAAAGCGGCAAAAAGGCCATCGATGTAGGTGAGCGCATCGCCTGCTAGCTGCACGGGCCGCTGCAGATCCTTGCTGAGCATGGTGGCGTAGCCATAGAGATGCTCCAACCCATTGGACAGCTTGACGAACAGCTGCTGGCGTTGCTCATCGTTGGCCACAAAGTGCTGCCGGCAAAAGCCCTCAAAATCGGCCACAGAGCCATCGGCACTGCGCCATAGGCTTGCCACATGAGCTACCCCCCGTTCAATGCGCGAACGTAGCGGCTCACCATGCAATATAACAAGTTGTTCTACTGTATGTTGAACCATTTTAGAATCAATAGGCACATCAACCAGCGACTGCTGACGGGTACACTGCACCGCCGAAAACAGCATCGGGATGGAGATGAATGTGAATAGCTTGTTCATAAAGACAGTTGTTAGTCGTGGCCAACAAAAATACAAAAATCGAACATAAAAAGCAAACGCGTCCATCGCCTCCCAAACATAAATATATTACTACAAATCAATGCATTGCACGACAAATAACAAAAAAACCCAATGCCCACCCGCTGTGCCATTTCAAAAATTTTCTACCTTCGCTCAACATTCGCCCACCCCCCTATGATGCTCCGCCCGCGCCATATTGCCCTCGCCCTCGCCCTGCTGCTATGCATGGGCGCGGCAGGCCTATGGGCGCAGCCGCACGGCTCAACCCACGGCGTGGCGGGCGTTTCGGGGGCGGGAGCGGCCACCTACACCATTCCG
>JAFTDN010000116.1 GCA_017454165.1 Bacteroidales bacterium
TACCGTCGAGAGCTACAACTGCAGGATAAGGCATTACTTGGCGAGGTTCAGGCGGAAGGGGCTTTGCTATTCGAAGTCCGAGAGCATGATTGTGAACTCCCTGAACCTGCTGTTCCTGAAACTCAACAACCAATTATCTATGGTAATTTAACAATATCCTATAATCTATTCTTCCACCAATATATAGTTTGTGCTCCTTCCTCCCTCATCGGTTCGCCGGAGAATGCCATTATCCACAAGACCTTGAATGTCGCGCAAAGCTGTGGCCGTAGATGTTTTCGTCATCTTAGCCCACTTACTGGTATTGAGCTTGCCTTCAAATCCGTCCCAAAGTCGGTTGATGACCTTTATCTGCCTTTCGTTAAGCGCAAGGCTGCGCTTTTCATGCCAAAATAATGCTTTCCTGACTACCCGCTGAGTTTGCTCAACGGCAGCATCGATAGCACATTCCAGGGTTCGCAAAAACCACAACAACCATTGGGTGATGTCTAAGCCATGCTTGCCCATATATTCAAGGATTTCGTAGTAATTCTTCCTATCCCGCAGGATGGCTGCCGACATGCTGTAGAAACGTTGCGCGGTGCGGTCTGCTCTGGCCAAGAGCATATCGGTCAATGTGCGCGTCAGCCGTCCATTGCCATCCTCAAATGGGTGTATGCTAACAAACCAAAGGTGCGCTATAGCTGCTTTTAGCACTGGGTCGGCAGCAGGTTCGCTATTGAACCATTCCATAAATAAATGCATTTGCCGAGGCACATCGTTGGACGGAGGAGCCTCATAGTGCACAACCTCCTTCCCGATGGCCCCACTCACCACCTGCATGGGCTCTTCGCCCTGTCGCCAGTCCGCAACAACAATGGGCACAATACCGCTTCGCCCCAAGGGAAAGAGTGCTGCATGCCAATTGAACAGCCGTTGTTCGGTCAATGGGGAGTTGGCGTTTTGCACAGCATCCAGCAGCACTTGAACCACGCCTTCGGTGTAATGGTCGGGCATGGGAAGCCCGACCGCATCAAGCCCTAGGTGTCTCGCGATGGAAGAGCGCACATAACCAGGGTTCAGCTGCAATCCCTCTATTTCGTTATTGCGAAGCACCTCCTCTGTCATCATATCTAACGAGGACTGGCTTTGTGTATCAAAACCGAGGCTGCCCATCAGGCCCAGCAGCCTGCCCTGTTTCTCTCGGACTCGTGCCAGCGGGCCAATAATCGCATCATTGCTCCAGCAGAAATGGGGCCAACTCTCGTACTGCCATATCCAAATGGGATGCCTCATAAATCAATCAACAATTGACACAAATGCGCTTGTTTATCACCGCAAATATAGAAGATTTCACTCAAAGTACAAAATATGCTGGGAATAACCAAGACATTCACATCAAGAATATACACAAACAGAGCTAACAGATTGCCTATACGGCGATGGAGATTAATAGGTTGCAACGAGTTCACAATCGCCTGGGTTTCCTATGAGCTCGAAAAGACACGCCACCCATGCCCCAAAAGGCACATCACTACGAGCGCAGCGATGCTCATCGTTCTACGAAAGCTTGCGCAGCAAGAATCCAGCTCATTGAGCTTGCTCGCTTGCGGAGTGAGAAGTCACCGCAGCACACGTCATCATGGATGGCTTCGTCCCTCGCAATGACGGGCCGTGAACGGCCCGCAACACCACCCAAAGACCTACCCCAAATACCCTGAATAGCACTCGTCATTGCGAGCATAGCGTATATACTTACATTCCTATCTCATACAAATACTCTGGAGCAAAATCAGCACCATTCTCCCATTCAATAGTGTTGAATTTGATAGTAAACCTCTTGAAAAATCCCATATCCTTCAATGGAGCAAAAACCGAACCATTAAGAGATTGGGGTAAATCCACAACTTTTTCCTCCCCCGTGTTGAACTGCAATTTTATCCGATAGCCGTTCAGGTAGTCCGCTTTAACAATTTCAAGGAACATATCTATTCTTATTTAAGTGGTTCAATATTGCCAAGAGGTTCTCCTTTTTGAGCTTTCTCCCAATTATCCATTAGCTCTTTACGATGATCTTCGATCCACTCCAAAACCATACGCAATGCTAGACCAGGCATTTCTCCTTTGACAATGCCATCATTGATGTTCACAATGCACTTGTAGTCATCATACCACGCATGAAAATGAGGGGGATGGTTATCTGCGAAATTCATCCAAATGGCTATTCCGTAAAAAAACTAATTTGAGGCATGTAGTTTAGGTCAACAACAACTATTATTCACACCTCTATACCAAATATAACAGAAGCAATCTTTCAATCAATCTTACGCAACCGTCATACAAATGTTGCACTCCCCGCAATGGGGTGTTATCGATGAGTCGTTTATGCATATACAACGCACCGTCTCCCTATATGCCCCGCTCCAATCAGCCTTTCTGCTTATCTGCCCATGGCATGTAACGGACGACGAAGCCCTTGCCCAAATGCCAGAACAGCACGAAAGTGGTATTGTGGGTAACAACGGACAGCAGTAGGTAGAGCGCAGCATAGGTAGCACCTATGCTCAGCGTTTGGAGCAGCGGGGCTAGGTGCAATCGCTGGGCCAGCAGGTAGATGCCAGCACCAGCCAGCAGCGATATTGCAAGGTTGGGCAGCACATCGCGCAGCTGCGCCCACAGCCCGTAGCCTATAAGTCGGCGGGCAATGGCAGCGTTGAGCACGAAGAGGAAGTAGTAGGCTGCCACGCGCCCCCAGATTAAACCTTCAATTCCGAAATGCATACCACCTACAATCAGCGCAATGCCAACTATTTCATATGCAATTTGCACCCTAAAAGACACACGGGATCGACCCAATGCAGCAAATAAATCGCGATTTGATATATTGACAGGCATAATCAGCCCTGCCATACATAATATCTGAAAGTATGGAACACTAGGCAACCACTTGTCTCCAAAGAACAACACCATAACTGGCTTAGCTGCTATCATCAGCAACACCATAAGAGGAAAATTGATATATGTAATAGCCTTGATATTCCGCCGCAACATATTCAACAAATCTTGTTTGTCGTCTTGTAGCCGCGAATACAACGGATATGATACGGAGCTAACCATGTGAGAAAGTCCCATTATTGGTATCTCCTGTAGTTTTCGAGCCTGAGTAAAGTAACCCAAATCTCGGCTTGAAAACGCCTTACCTATTATCAGCGGCTGCATATTATCATAAATAGACTCCGCGAGGCTAGATAACATAATGAACCCCCCAAATTGAAACAGCTCTCTTACCGATTTAAAACTAAATAATAGACTGGGTCTCCACGAATCCCAAAACCAAAGAATGAGGCTATACAGCAATGACAATCCTATATTCTTCACGACAAAACTCCAAACGCCAAAATCCATATACGCTGCAACAATACTTACCCCACAACTAATAAAACATGACACATTTTCAGCAACAGCTAAACGTCTAAAATCCAATCTCTTTTGCAATATATTAATCTGCACTACATTGAATGCATTAAAAATCAATACCAGTCCCTGAACTCTCAGCACATCGCATAACACGGGATTCTGATAAAACGATGCTATCGGCGAAGCTCCAAGAAAAAATGCAACAAAGAAAAACACCGACATACCCATATTCACGAAAAATACCGATGAATAGTCAACTTGCGATGGATTCTTTTTTTGTATAAGAGCAGACGCAAACCCCCCATTTATAAAAATAGAAGAGAACTCTGTGAACACCATCATAATCCCCAAACAGCCGAAATCAGATGGAGACAGCAATCGTGCCAAAACCAAATTTGTTATAAAAAGCATAATGCGTGTGCCAAAACGCTGCACAGCACTCCATATGAAACTGTTGCTAAGCTTTTTTTTATCCTGCTGCTGCATGTACATTCAAAATGGATTGAGTATGCCTTTGTAAATTCACGAAGCTCAATGTAATAGCAAACAAAACAACATTAGAGGACAAATCTCCACTAATAATTGATTTCAATAAAAACAGGAGCAAAAATAATATAAAATAAGACCCATTTACCGTTTTATATCTAACGCTAATTCTAGAAGCCCAAACCGACACCACCACCATTGCCAACATAAAAATACTACCCAAAACACCAAATTCCGCAGCAATCTCCAAAAATAAATTATGGGGATAATTTTTATCTGCATATTCTGGGTATCCTCCAAACCCCACGCCTATTATTGGATTAACTTTAATCACCTCAAAAGGCATGCTCACATCTCTATTCAACGTCTCTGTTACATCACTACCCTGCAATGACTTTTCAATCGCACTGGATCCAGAAAACAATATACCTAAAGAAGCGACACATACACACACAACTGCAATTAATCCATTTTTTAACAATTTATTATCTTTAATTAGTATCCGCGTTGCTATAATTAATGGAAATGCTATCATAACTTGCCTCGTTCCTGACGTAATGACAACAAATAGAAGTGTGGTTGCAAACAATAAAAACCAAATGGATTTTATATCTATTTTTTCACTCATTACTAAAAACACCATGGCTCCTGTTGCTAAATATCCTAATGTGTGCGTATTAGCCCAAAAGTTCTCTGCTTCACGAGCCTCTCTCCCCTGTGCTATCTCCCTAAAAAAGCTCACATCGAACCACCCGCTCGGACGCACATTATAGATAAGATAGGATTGCGATAAATAGAATATCGCCAGCAACCCCAACAATATCGCAAAATGATTGTTATTCACATTCTTGCTCTGCACGTATATCTGAAACATCAGCAGCCAGGTGATACCCCGTACTACCAAGCGGGCTATCTTGCCCGTAGCATACGAGTTCATAGGGCCCAGCAGGTACATCACCACAAAGTAGAACAGCAGCAGACCAAACACCAACCATGAAACCTTATTGCGCACTACTGTGCGCACAATCTCCTTGCGGAGCAATATGTAGCCCAAGATTAGAAAGCCCGTAGTGAGCACCACCACCAGCTGATCCGAGGCAAACATGCGCCCAAATAGGCTCGACCCGAACAGCAGCGAGAATATGCCCAGCTCCACCCTATTGAGCATGAACAGCCGCACCAGCATCAACCCCAGCCACAGGTACATGCTCACCGCGCCCACGTAGATGGACATCAGCCCCGCCCCTATCAGCGCTATGAATATCTTATCTGCACGGCTCAGCATGGTGGGCAGCGCTATTTTCTCATCTTTTTTAACAGCCTACGGATCCACCGCTTGCTCCGAGCCAGCAAGGTGGGGTCGCGATCCTCATCGAGGTAGTAACCGCCATGCTCCTTGCCATAACCATAGCCGTATCCATAACCGTAACCGTAACGCTTGCCATAGCCCTGCTGTATCTTCACATCATTCACCACCAGGTTAAGATGCGCAATGGTGCGCTTAGTCCGCAGCTCCTCTGCTAGGCTCAACGCATCGAGGTGGCTGTGGTTGTAGCGCACCACGAATAGGTTGGCATCGCTGTAGCGGGTGAGCAGCTGGGCATCGGACACTACGCCTATGGGGGGCGTGTCCACCACCACGTAGTCGTAGTGCTGGCGGGCCCACTCGAATAGCTGGGCCATGCGCTCGGTCTCTATCAGCTCGGCGGGGTTGGGCGGTATGGCCCCGCTAGGGACAAAGAAAAGGTTGGGCGTGATGGTGCCTACCACAATGTCAGCGGCCTCGTGATGCCCAATCAGGTAAGTGCTGATGCCCTTTTCGTCAGCGTAGCCGAGATCTTGCTGCATCTTGGGCTTGCGCAGGTCGAGGCCCATCACCAGCACCCGCTTGCCCATCAGGGCCAGGATAGCCGCCAGGTTGAGCGACACGAAGGTTTTGCCCTCGCCGCTCACCATGGAGGTGATGGCCACCACCTTCTGCTGCGGCTCGCGCAGCAGGTACTGCAGGTTGGTGCGCAGCCCCCTGAACGATTCGGCCAAAGCCGAAGAGGGCCGCTCTACCACTGGCACCATCAGCTCGGGGCGGTAGTTGTGCCCCACGATGGCCAGCACCGGCACGTTGGTCCTACGGGATATGCCATCAATATCGGTAACCTTATTGTGCAGCAGCCCCATTATGATGATGATGAATGCAGGTACGGCCACCGCCACGAGGAGGGCCAATATGTAATTAATCAGCGTCCGGGGGCGCACCATCACAGCGTTCTCGACTATAGCATAGTCGAGTATGCTGTTGTCCGACACGTTGGAGGCCTGCGCTATGGCGGCCTCGGCGCGTTTCTGCTGCATGTAGGTGTACATGGTGTTGATCAGCCCGAAGTCGCGCTCAAAGTTCAGCAGCTGGCGCTCGTTGGCTGGCAGCTGGCGCACGGTGCGCTCCAGCTGCTGCAGCTTCTGCTGCACCTCGGCCATGGCTATGTCGTTGGCCTCAATCAGGCTGTTCACCTTCTCGTTGAGCGACTTGAGCAGGTTGTCCATCTTCACATCGAGCTGGGCCACGCTCGATAGCGACAGCCCCTTCACCGATGAGCGCAGGTGCTCGCGCTCTATGTAGGTCTTGTTAATTTCGTTGAGCATGTAGGCCAGCTGCTCGTCCTGCACGCCCATGGCCGATGGGGCCACCACCGAGTTCATGTCGCGGCGCTGGGCGAGGTAGTCGCGCAAATAGGCGTAGTAGCGGGCGCGCAGCTCGAGCTCGCCCTGCTGGTTCTGGGCGTCCTTTATGCGATCGAACAGGATGGCCCCCTCGCGAGAGATGTCCACATTGCGCTCCTGCTTGAAGTCCTGTAGGTTCTGCTCGGCCATGACCAGCGAGTCGGTGATGCTGCGCAGCTGCTGGTCGATAAAGGCCACGGTGTTGGCTGCCATCTGGTTCTTCTCGTCCAGCCCGCGCTGTATATACTTGCGCATCAGCATGTTGAGATAGTCAGCCGCCATGTGTGGCTCAGGGGCACTGAACGACAACAGCAGCAGCGAGCCGTTCTTATCGTTAAGCTCCACCTTTAGCCGCTTCTGGTACTCGCGGGTATGCTCGTTGATGCTGTTGATAACAATAGTGTACGTGTCGTAAACATTGGTTGGGGCGAAGCCGCTGCGCAGCTCAAGCGTAAACCCGAAATCGCCCGCCCTGAAGGGCTTGCCAAAGTGGGCCTCCTCGTTGACTTTATGGCCATTGTTGATTTTCACCCTGTACGTCTCGGTGCTCAGCATCTTCACCTCGATGGGGATGCCTGCGGGATTGGCGCACGTGGTGTCGAGCGTCATTCGAAAGGGGTTGCGCTGGTACACAGCGCGCTCGGCAATCTTGCGCTTGCCCACGCCGTAGTACGACACCTCGAAGTTGTCGAGAGCCTCCAGGGCCTGCCGTGTCAGGGTGTACGACTTCAGGATGCTCACCTCGTTCTGCACCTTGCTGCTCATCTGCGACAGCACCATGCCGTTGATGAACTGCTCGGTGCCCACCATGGGCGTATTGTTCTTCACCAGCACGCTGCCCGACACGCTGTACATCTGATCCGAATAGCGGTTCACCAAATAGGCCGTGGCCATGCACACCGCCACCGACAGGGCAAACCAGTGCCATTTGGACAGCAGCTGGCGCACAAAGTCCAGCACTGCGGTCATGTCGAAATCATCGGGGGCTAGGGGCGGCTGCTGCGGGGTCTGTTCGTCCATGGCTTACTTTACTAAGAAATTGGCTATGAGCACCGCTGTGGTGATTATGGATAGGAAGATGCTGATATTGGGAGCATTGAGGGCGAACACCTTGCCACGCCGGGGCTCCACAATCACGGTGTCGTTGGGCAACAGGTAGAAAGCCTCGGAGCGCAGCACACCCTTGTCGTGCAGGTTGAGCCGATAGGTGCGTGTGCCCGCATCGGTGGGGCGTAGCACCAGCACGTTGGAGCGCTCGCCGTAGTCGGAGAAATCGCCAGCCAGGGCTAGGGCCTCGAATATGTTCAGGTTTTCCTTGTAGTTGGTATAGGTGCCTGGACGTTTCACCTCGCCTATCACGGTAACCTTAAAGCTCAGTATCTTCACAAACACCTGCGCATCGCTCAGGTAGTCGTTCACCTTGGCCTGCACCGCGTCCTGCGCCTGCCGCACAGTGAGCCCCGCCACAGGCACCTCGCCCACCACAGGCAGGCTGACGCTGCCCGAGTCGGACACCATGTAGCCATTCACATAGGCCAGCATGTCCGACGAGTAGGAGTTGTAGCTATAGGAGCTGCTGTTCACGTTGAACAGCCTGGTGGTGCGCTCGTCCTGCGTGAACACGTTCACGCTCAGCAGATCGCCGGGGTTGAGGCGGTAGCGGGGCATGGCCAACGAGGCCAGCGTGTCGCCCTGCACATCGGCCATGTAGAGCAGCTGCGCCCTGCGATTGCAGCCCGATAGCCACAGCAAAACCATCGCCAGCACCAAGGCCATACGCCATGGGCTGTGCTTTCTAGTCGATATTCCTAATCCCATATTAGGGCTATAACGTACCATCAGCAGCCGATGTTGCATCGGGGACACCAATCTCAGGGCTGCCGCATACATAAAGCAACGCGCCCAAAGCACCTTATTCGGGTAAATTTACTACCTTTGTGCCCATAAGCATCAGCGCCGATGAACGACCAGCCCGACAGCCGCATCATCAAATTCCTGAAGAAGCACCACGTGATGACCCTGGCCACGTCGTTCAACGAGGAGACTTGGTGCGCCAGCTGCTTCTACACCTACCTCGACGACGAGAACTGCCTGGTGTTCACCTCCGACCTCAGCACCAAGCACATACAGATGGCCAGCCACAACTTCTTCGTGGCTGGATGCATAGCCCTAGAAACCAGCGTGGTGGGCAAAATACAGGGCGTACAGCTGCAAGGGCTAATCAGCCGCCCGCAGGGCGAGCTGCTCGATAAGGCCCGCAGGGCCTACCTGCTCCGCTTCCCCATGGCCGCCCTGATGGACACCCACCTATGGACCATCGACCTCACCCTGCTCAAGATGACCGACAACCGCCTAGGTTTCGGGAAAAAGCTGGAATGGATCAAAGACCTACAATTTTAGTCACCGGCGGCACGGGGCTGCTGGGAGCCCACCTGCTCCACCGGCTCACCGCGCAGGGCCATCGCGTGAGGGCCACCCGCAGGCTGGGGGCCGATGCCCATTTCGTGGAGTGGATATTCGGCCTGTATACGCCCGAGCCGCAGCCGCTGCTCGACCGGGTGGAGTGGGCCGAGGCCGACCTGCTCGACTACCAATCGCTGCTGCCTGCCACAGCGGGCATACGCACCGTGTACCACACCGGCGCGGTGGTGTCGTTCAGCCCATCCGATGCGCGAAGTGTGCTCGCCACCAACGTGCTGGGCACGGCCAACCTGGTGGATGCCTGCCTTGGGCAGGGCGTGGCCGAGCTGTGCCACGTGAGCTCGGTGGCCGCGCTCGGGGCTCCCAATGCTGATGGCATCATCAACGAGGAGTGCGCATGGGGCAAGAGCAAGGGCCGCAGTGTGTACGCCCAGAGCAAGTTCATGGGCGAAAACCAGGCCTGGAGGGCCATGGAGATGGGCCTGCGCGTGGTGGTGCTCAACCCCTCGGTGATACTCGGCCCAGGCCGATGGGACAGCGGCAGCGGGCAGCTATTCCGACGTGTCAGGCGCGGTATGCCGTTCTACACCAACGGGGTGAGCGGCTATGTGGATGTGCGCGATGTGGCCCGAGCAGCCACCGAGCTCATGGCCCTGCCCGAGATCAACGGCGAGCGGTTCGTGCTCAACTCTCAGAATATCAGCTTTGGCGAGCTATTCGGGCTGATGGCCAAGCACCTGCACCGCCGCACACCGTGGCTACGCATCCCCAAGGCCTTGGCCGCTGCGGCCTACCCCATTATATGGCTAGCAGGCATCCTGAGCGGGCGCGGGAACAGCCTGTCGTGGGCTAACCTGCAATCGGCCTTCGGCCATAGCCGCTACTCATCGGACAAAATCATCGCACAGATAGGCTTCCAATTCACGCCCATCGAAGAGACCATCGCTTTCGTTGCCAAGCAGATGGACTAATATAAAGGGCCATAGAAATAATCTCGGGGCTTACGGCCACGCGATGCATAGTAGGCTAATAATAAGAGGCTTAATGCAAGAGCGGAACGCTACGAATATCCAGCATAGGCGACAAAGTAAATACCATTCGCTATCAAGGTTACATGCTGTAGAGCCACACCGTGCTGGATATGTTCTGCGCCCGCAGGCGCTCCAGCTCCCTCATGGCGCGGTCGCGATTGGTGAACTTGTACAGCGCCACGCGGTACAGCTGCTCATCGTACAGCAACGTGGGCCTGTAGCCCTTGGCCTCTAAGCTGCTCATCTGCCTAGAGGCGTTGGCCTTTTGGCTATAGCTGCCCACCACGATGTAGTACGTCTGCTGGGCCTCGTCCCCATGACCCTCGGTGTAGAGCAGAGCGTTTTTTTGATCGGTGCTGACCTCCAGGGCTGCAGCTGCAGGGCTAACGTTCACCGCCCTTGCCATGGAATCGGGCTCGCCAGCAGGAGCCTCGTTGGCCTTGGCCACCATGGACTCCGAGGCCGAGGCGGCGCTCTGTTCCCAAAAATGCAGCGGCTTGTAGAGCAGCACCAGCAGCGCTATGGCCGCCACGGCCAGCAGCGCAGCGGCGATACCCACCCAGCGGCCTCTGCCCCCATCATCGGGGCGGGGGGGGGCGGGAGCGGGTTGGGGAGATGGCGAGGGCGTAGGCACAGGCCGCGGCTCAACGTCCGAAGGTGCAGCGATGGGGGCAACATCGGCCTTGATGGCCAATGGGACAACTGCACGGGGGGCTACCGCCAGCTCGGGCAGCCCAAACGTGGCCGACTCCTGAGCCTCTAAAGCCTCCAGCGCTATGCGCCCATCGGGCTGAACCCGCAGCGCACCCAGCCCCACAAAGCGCACCTCTCTGCCACTCGACAGACTGATGGTTACGCTGTCCACAAAGCGCTTCACCTGCTCATCGGCCTCTTGGGCCGATAGCCCCTGCACCTCGTGCAGATGGTGCTCCAGCGCATTGTCGTTGAACGTGCGCGAGGGGTCGAATGCGTAGCGCTCGCATGGAGGACGCAGGCAGCACCCCTCATCGGCTAGCGATGCTGGCTCGTAGAGCCGCACAAAGCTGCCCAGCCCTGGGAGGCTCACATAGTCGTGATGCGCCAACAATTCGCGGAATACAGCCGTCAGGTCCAATTGGTTGCGTATTGGTGATATGTTGCAAAGTTATGCATTTTTTAGCACCAGCGCCATGCCGTATCAAAAAATCCCTTAGGGCCAGGGGTTAGTCGATGCGGGAGTGCACGTACTCGGCTAGTCGCCCAAGGCAGTTCACGTAGCTCCCGTACTCGTTGTCGTACCATCCCATTACCTTGGCGTGGGTTACGGGGATGTTGATGTCCTGGTCGCACGGCAGGCCGGCGTGCTGCAAGATTTCTGTGGGGACGCTCAGGAAGCCCGTGCGGGTGTGTATCTCGTTGCCCTCGATGGTGATAGCCGCCGGCTCGCCCAGCAGGTCGCACGACACGTTCTGGCTGTCGGAGAACACCAGCAGGCCTTTCTGGGCCCCCTCGGCGGCCCGCTTGTACAGGTTGCGGATGTACTCGCGGTTGATGTACGGTACGCCCGCATCGTTGAGGCGCGAACTGAAAGTGATGTTCAGAGCGATGAGCGACACGGTGCTGGTGGGTATGCGGATGGAGTCGGCCATAAAACCAAAGCTGCGCACCTGGGGAATCACCTTCTCCAGCGTCTTGGCGGCACCGGTCGATGAGAGGATGATGTTGTTGAGCACCGAGCGGCTCTTGCGCAGGTCGGTGGCACCGGTGGAGGGCACCGAGTCGAGCACGCTCTGCGTGTTGGTGGCCGCATGCACGGTGCTCATCGAGGCGGTGAGCACCCGGGCGGTCTCGGGGTCTTCGAGCAGGGGCTTCACCATGTTGGCCAATCCCGTGGTGGTGCAGCTAGCTGCCGATACGACGCGGTGCCGCTGGGGGTCGAAGCAGGTGTGGTTGATGCCGAAGATGAGCGTGGGGTTCAGCTCATCGTTGGCCTTGGTCTTGTCCTTAATTTTGAACGGGGCGCTGGCTATTACATGCTGCGCCCCAGCGGCCATGTGCCCATTGATGCTGCCCTTGGGGTCGGCGGCGGGCAGGGTGGGATCCAAGAATTTGCCCGTGCAATCGATGACCACCTGCACACCCTCAGCTTTCCAGCTTATATTCTGCGGGTTGCGCTCTTTGGTGAGGATTTTGATGCTGAAGCCATCGATGGCGAAGCGCAGGCCCTCGCGATCGAGCATCTCGATGCTGCACCTGCGACCCGTATGGCCATACAGGAAGGTGCTCAGCGTACCGTAGGTGGAGTCGGTGGTCATGTTGTGGATTAGGTCTTCTAAGGAGGTGCCCACCTCGCGCCCCACGTTGATTACCGCGCCATCGAAGTAGCGCGACACCATGTGGTACCACAGCGACAGCTTCCCTATTCGCCCCAAACCATTTATACCCAGCAGCTTACTCTCGTTTATTGTGATTGGCATGACCTCTGTTGTTGATTGGTTGGACACCGCAAAGGTAGCAAAAATTTGGACGGTCAAAGGGGAACCCAATCCGCATAAAAAGCAGAAACGGAGAGCAGCCTCCCGGCCCTCTCCGTTTTCCTAACTAAACATAACACCATGAAAAAATCACTATATATCTGCATCGCAAGTATAGCAAATCTTTTTCTGCCCACAAAACATTTGCGCAATTTTTTTCTGATGTCCGTGCACCATTGCACGCCATAAATCAACGCATAGCACCATCATCATCCCAGCTGTAACCGAACAGGAACAGCCCCCCGAATAGCCCCATCAGCGTAACGCCGATGTGGGCGTCGAGGGGGTTCTCGTAGAGCATCAAGAGGAGCATCATGCCATAGAAGAAGCTGGGCATCATGTGTTTATGCCCATTGCGGAGGATAAATGGGGCCACCAACCCCAGCGCAAATATGGCCATGCCCAATAGGCCTGCGTACACGCCCACCGTGAGGAACTGATTGTGAGGAAGATGCCACTGGCGGGGCGGGATTCCGTGAGCCTCATAGTGGGCAAAGAGCTGGGGCAGCATATCGCCGCAGCCCACGCCCAGCCAGGGATGCTCGGCGATGGCCTCGATGGCCAATCGCCAGTACGCGAGGCGCATGGTGAGCGAATACCCGACCATAGCACCGCTCTGGGCGTACTGTTCCAGCTCGTTCATCACCTCATAGAAGCGGAGGTAGAGCTGATGCCACCCATGCCTGTATATTACCGAGGGGTAGCTGCGCTCGATGAGGGCGATGTCGGTGGAGTCGAGTTGGGCTAGGCCGAGCGAGTCTTTGGGCAGGCCGAGCGAGGTGAGGTAGCGGCGTAGGGTGATGGCGATGCGCTGCCCACGCATGTCGAGGCTGTCATAGGGGAAGGCGCTGCGGGCGTTCCAAGCGGGGCGCAGCTCCAGCTCGCAGAGGCAGATGTTGGTGAGGTGGCCATTCTCGCGGGCAGTGCTCAGGGTGTCGTGGGCGTAGGGATTGCCGTTGGGCGTGAGGGCGGGCAGCGCGGCCAAGTCGATGGGCTCGATGCGGGCGTAGCGGTGCATCATGCCGCCCAGCAGCAACAGCGCGCCCAGCACAGACACCCCGCTTAGGGCGTAAATGCCCATGCGCCAATACCTATCGGCAGTCGTCCGAGAGAAGTACAGCAGCACCAACAGGAGCCAGAGCTGCAGCAGCAGCCCAGTGAGGGAGCGCAGCAGCAAGGCGAACACCACGAACCACAGGGCGCACAGCACCATGAGCACACGCAGGGCGCAACGGCGCGTCATCGCGCAGAGGTAGGCCAGCGCAGCCTCGGCCAGCGCGAGCATGAGGGCGAACTGTATGTGCGAGATGTACACCGATACCTCGCGCACATCGAGGTAGGCCCCGTGGTAGTAACGCACCAGCTCAACGGAGAGCAGCGCGGTGGCCACCAGCACCGTGAGCACGAAGAGGCCCAGCAGGGCCCGCAGCTGCTGGCGGCTCAGCTCGGGGCTAAGCCCCACCACTAGGGGCAGCAGCAGCAGGGGGAGCGACAGACGCAGCTTGGACAGCGCCGCGCCCACATCGGCACTGTAGCAGGCACTGAGCAGCAGCGGGGCGTACACCAGCAGGGAGAGCTGCAACGGGCGGTTAGCCCTCAGCCTGTCCCACCGGGCTGCCCATTGGCCCGACAGCATGAAGTTGGCCGCCAGCACTATAAGCCCCACCGAGGTGGCAAACTTCGATACTGGCAGGGCGCAGGCCGTGATGGCCAGGCCCGCTAGGTAAATCCATCTATGTACGGTGGTGCTGAAGAGCATCGGGTGGGAGCAGCTATGGCTGGGTATCGCCCTCCAAAGGTAATCAAATTTACGCTACGCCTGCGGGCATTTGAATAATCCACCAAAATGGAATACCTTTGCAGGCGCAAAGCAACAATCCGTAAAACAACGAAAATACAGCATCTATGGGACTACAATGCGGCATTGTGGGCCTGCCCAATGTGGGCAAATCGACACTGTTCAACTGCCTATCGAACGCTCGGGCGGCTGCGGCCAACTACCCCTTCTGCACCATAGAGCCCAACGTGGGCGTAATCAACGTGCCCGATGAGCGCCTGACCAAGCTGGCGCAGATAGACAACCCCAAACGCGTAATACCCGCCACCATAGAGATTGTGGACATCGCCGGGCTGGTGAAGGGTGCCAGCCGCGGCGAGGGGCTGGGCAACAAGTTCTTGGGGCATATCCGCGAGACCGATGCCATAATACACGTGCTGCGCTGCTTCGACGATGGCAACATCACCCACGTGGACGGCAGCATCGACCCCGTGCGCGACAAGGAGACCATCGAGATGGAGCTCCAGATAAAAGACCTCGAAACCGTGGAGAGCCGCATAGCCAAGGTGGAGAAGAAGGCCAAAACGGGCGGCGACAAGGAGGCCGCCCGCCAGCTCGAGGTGCTGCTACGTTACAAAGCCGCGCTGGAAAAAGGCCTGTCGGCCCGCTCGGTGGAGCTCGATGAGGCCGAGCGGAGCACCGCCGCCGACCTGTTCCTGCTCACCAACAAGCCCATCCTCTACGTATGCAACGTTGATGAGGCATCGGCCCGCACGGGCAACGCCCATGTAGAACGGCTGCGACAGGCCGTGGCCCACGAGCACGCCGAGGTGCTGGTGATAGCAGCCGCCACCGAGGCCGAAATCGCCGAGCTAGAAACCTACGAGGAGCGGCAGATATTCCTGAGCGACATGGGGCTCGATGAGCCAGGCGTTAATAAGCTGATAAAGAGCGCATACCGACTGCTCAGCTTGGAGACATACTTCACCACCGGCCCCGATGAAACCCGCGCCTGGACCATCAGGCAGGGCACCAAGGCCCCCGAGGCCGCCGGCGTTATACACACCGACTTCCAGCGCGGATTCATCAGAGCCGAGGTAATCAAGTACGCCGACTACGTGGAGCTGGGCTCCGAGGCCGCCTGCCGCGAGGCCGGGCGCATCGGCGTACAGGGCAAGGACTACGTGGTGCAGGACGGCGACATCATGCACTTCCGGTTCAACGTCTAACCCCCCCACGTGCGCCCTCCATGATCGACCACAGCACCATCGAGCGGGTCATCTCCACGGCCAACATCGTGGAGGTGGTGGGCGACTACGTCAGCCTGCATAAGCGCGGCGGCAACTACATCGGGCTGTGCCCGTTCCACAACGAGAAAACGCCCTCGTTCAGCGTGAGCCCCTCCAAGGGCATATTCAAGTGCTTCGGGTGTGGCAAGGGCGGCGATGCCGTGCGGTTCGTGATGGAGGCCGAGCAGCTCGACTTCCCCGAGGCCATACGCTTCCTGGCCAAGCGCTACCACATCGAGATAGAGGAGCGCGAACCCGACCCCCAGGAGCAGGCCCTGCGCAACGAGCGCGAGAGCCTGATGGCCGCCAACGCCTACGCCCAGCGGCACTTCAGCCACACCCTGCACCACCACCCCGATGGGCAGAACATCGGCATGGCCTATTTCCGCGAGCGTGGACTACAGGAGCACATCGTGGAGCGGTTCCAGCTGGGCTACAGCCTCGACCAGCGCGAGGCATTCACCCGGCAGGCCCTGCACGATGGCTACTCGCTCGACGTGCTCACCCGCGCCGGCCTCACCGCGCGCCGCGATGATGGCTCCACCTTCGACCGCTTCGCGGGCCGCGTGATGTTCCCCATACACAGCGTCAGCGGGCGCGTCATCGCCTTCGGCGGGCGCACCCTGCGCACCGACAAGAAGGTGGCCAAGTACCAAAACAGCCCCGAGAGCGACATCTACCACAAGAGCAGCAGCCTGTACGGCGTATACTTCGCCAAGCGCGCCATAGCCCAGCACGACAAGTGCTACCTGGTGGAGGGCTACACCGATGTGCTATCGATGCACCAGGCTGGCATAGAGAACGTGGTGGCCAGCTCAGGAACATCGCTCACCACCGACCAGATTCGCCTCATAAAGCGCTTCACGCCCAACCTCACCGTGCTCTACGATGGCGATCAGGCCGGCATAAAGGCCGCCCTGCGCGGCACCGACATGGTGCTAGAGCAGGGCCTCAACGTGAAGATTGTGCTGCTGCCCGATGGCGAGGATCCCGACAGCTTCGCCCGCTCGCACTCGGCCCAAGAGCTCACCGACTACATCGCGCAGCACGAGACCGATTTCATACGTTTCAAAACGCAGGTGCTGCTGCGCGAGGCCCAGAACGACCCCATCCAACGCGCCAACCTGATCGCCGACATCATACGCACCATCGCCGTCATCCCCGATGGCATCACCCGCTCGGTGTACATCAAGGAGTGCGCCGCGCTGATGAGCATCGATGAGCAGATGCTCCACGGCGAGGTGAGCAAACAACGCCGACAGCGGGCCGAGCACCAGGGGCCCACCCGCAGCGTGGCCGCCGAGGCCAACGCCGACAGCCCGCGCGAGCAGCTGCGCACCCCCACCCTGCCAGCCTTTGTAACCAACGTGTTCTGCGAGGAGCAGGAACGCGAGCTGGTGCGCTTCCTCATACGCGAGGGGCACCTGCCCCTGCTGGCCGCCGAGGCCAACTCCCAGCAGCCCCCCAGCATCACCGTGGGGCAGTACATCATCGACGAGCTGTACAACGACGACCTGGAGTTCCAGAACCTGCAGTACAAAAAGGTGTTCGAGGTTTACATGCAGCTGCTACGCAATGCCGACCAGCCCGACACCAACGCGCTGGTGAACCACCCCGACCCCGACATCAGCCAGCTAGCGGTGGACATCCTCACCGACCGCCACGCGCTGAGCCGTGGGTTTTGGCAGCACCGGTACAGCGGGCTCGATGAGCCCGACTTCCTGCAACGCGCCGTGCCCAAGGCCATCCAGGTGTACAAGACCAAGGTGCTGCAGATGGACATCCAGCGGCTGACCGCCGACCTGGCCACCGCCGCGCCCGAGCAGGTGGAGGAGCTGCTACGGCGCATAGCCCACCTCAACAGCATCAAGGCCGACATGGCCCACGGCCTGGGGCGCGTGGTGATGTAGGTTGCCACATCCCGCTACGAGGATAAGAGGCGCATGCCGACCGACACGCCCCATGGCTACCGCACATCCCCGTCCAGTGAAGAAAATCGCCACCGCAAACAGCTGACAACAAGATACATAAGTATTTTTTGAGCTTTTTTCTGACCAAAAAATCTTGCTGCTCCGATAACTTTATGTAGTTTTGCAGAATGAGATTGAACAGCCGAACAGCCGAACAGCCGAACAGCCGAACAGCCGAACAGCCGAACAGCCGAACAGCCGAACAGCCGAACAGCCGAACAGCCGAACAGCCGAACAGCCGAACAGCCGAACAGAACGCGCACCTGTACACCACATA
>JAFTDN010000008.1 GCA_017454165.1 Bacteroidales bacterium
ATCAAGATTGGCGAGCGCACCGCCGAGGACATCAAAATCAATGTGGGCTCGGCCCTGCCCGACCTCGATAACCCACCGTCCGACTTCATCGTGCGCGGCCCCAATCTGATGACCGCCCTGCCCATAGAGGTGCCCGTGTCGTACCAAGAGATCGCCTACTGCCTCGACAAGTCGCTCTCGAAGGTGGAGTCGGCCATATTCAACGTGCTGGAGCAGACTCCGCCCGAGCTCTACGCCGACATAGTGCAGAAGGGCATCTTTCTGACCGGCGGCGGTGCGCTGCTGCGTGGGCTCGACCGCAGGCTCACCGAGAAGGTGAACATACCGTTCCACGTGGCCGAGGATCCGCTACACGCAGTGGCACGCGGCACGGGCATAGCCCTGAAGGACGTGGCTCGCTACCCCTTCTTGATGCGATAGCCCCCAGAACACTAACCCCCGAGCCCATGAGCACGCTGATACGATTCCTACAGCGCTTTCACGTCCTGTTGCTATTCTTGGTGCTGTTGGGCCTGTCGCTGTGGCTCTACTTCAGCACATCGTACTACCAAAAGGCGCAGCTGGGGAGGTGGGTGCTCCAGCTGTATGGGCATGTGCACGGCCAGTTCATGAGCCTCGGCCAGTACGTGCGTATGCGCGAATCCAACGTTGGGTTGCGGCATGAGAACATCGCCCTGAAGAATGAGCTGGAGCGCCTGCGCAACCGCATGCAGTGGGCCGCCCCCACCACCACGCCCATGCGGGGCGACTCGTTGGCATATACATACATTCCCGCTCGGGTGGTGAACAACACGGTGAACCGCCAGCAGAACCACATCACCCTGAACGTGGGCCAGCGCGATGGCGTGGCCCCGGGCATGGGCGTGGTGAGCGATGATGGCGCGGTGGGCATCATCGCCGCCGTGTCGGCCCATTTCAGCGTGGCCATATCGCTGCTCAACACCGATATGAAGCTCTCGGCCAGCCATCGCCGCAGCCGCGTGTTCGGCTCGTTGCGGTGGCCTGGCTTCGACTACCGGCGTGTCAGGCTGAGCGAGATCCCCATGCATGTGAGGCTCGCAGTGGGCGACACCGTGGTCACCAGCGGACATTCGGCCATATTCCCCCGCGATGTGCCCATAGGCACCATAGCTGGCTACGAGCTCGATGGGGGCAGCGCGTATCGGGTGGACGTGGTGCTGTTCGATGATTTCCGATCGTTGGACTACGTGTACGTGGTGCGCTCGGCCGAGGCCCCCGAGCGCCGAGCTTTGGAGCTCCCGTACTTTAACGAAGAAAACAGCCCCAACGATGATTAGAGAGGTGACGCGCTACGTGGGCCTGGCCGTGCTGCTATTCGCGGTGCAGCTGCTGGTGCTCAACAACATCAACTTCAACGGCTACGCCAGCCCCTACATCTACCCCATGCTGCTGCTGGTGCTGCCCTTCGGGGTGAGGCGCTGGCAGCAGCTGCTGCTGGGCTTCGCCTGCGGGCTGCTGATGGACGTGTTCATGCATTCGCTGGGTCTGCACGCCACGGCCATGCTGGTGATGTCGTTCGTGCGGCTGTTCGTTGGCCCCTCCGACAGCACCCGCTTGGAGGCCCCTGGGCTGGATGGGGGCCTGCTGTGGTATGCCCGCTACGTGCTGGTGCTGGTGCTGATACATCACACGGTGCTAATTCTGCTGGCGAGCTTCACCCTGCACCACCTCTGGCTCACTCTGCTGCGCATAGCGCTGAGCACGGCCTGCTCTGTGTTGTTCATCCTGATAGCCTCGGCCCTCAGGGTGAGGCGGTAGGTTGTGGGGGGCAGCCATTGGGCTGTAGCGCGTTGATTTTTTGGGAGGTAGGTTGATTCCATACGCCTGTTGCTGGTATGTTTGGTGCTGTAAATTAGGCTGTTGAGAGTAATATGGCAAGAATATATGACAACATAGAAACAAAATTCACCGAAGGTTTGCAAGGCATCATAACGAATGTTGGAGCAAAACGTGTGGATTTTTGTGTGGGGTGTTTTAACCTTAGAGTTGCTACAACATGTTGCAATAAGTTTTATTCTGAATGCAGAATGACTTTGTTCAAAACAATCAATTATTATATTTCGGATGTTCCGAGAAAAAAATCTGTAATTTATTGATTATATGTTAATTATTCATACGGACGCAATTTCACAAAAACTGTTACAGGTGATTTCCCATATAGCTATGAAAAGGATACGAAGCTTGTTTTATGGGTGGTTAAATTGATGAATGATTTAAAACGCTTTGCCATCAGAAAAGTTGTAAATTATAAATCGACAGGAAGGGTTGAATCAATCTCTTTGGGGTGCTGCGTTATGGCACCGCTGCTCATGGGGTGGGAGTAGAGAGCTCGCATGGGTAAGCGCGATGGAGCTCAATTTGGTGGCCGAATTTTCTGCTGCCTATTGTTGGTTTGCGTATCTTTGCAATTGCGATGGGCGGTGCTGGCCCCCGCAAGGCGCAAACCTTTCCAAAAGATGTACAGCCGCAGGAATATCATCATATCGGGCATCATAGTGCTGGTGCTGAGCGTTATAGCCATCAAGCTGTTCTACATTCAGGTGGTGGACACCTCGTACAAGCACTCGGCCAACAACAACGTGCTGCGCTACGTTACGCAGTACCCCGCGCGCGGGTTGATATTCGACCGCCACGGCGAGCTGCTGGTGGCCAACCGCATGGCCTACGACATCCTAGTGGTGAAGAACCAGGTGCGCGACCTCGACACGGCCCTGCTGGCCTCGCTGCTCGATGTGACCCGCGCCCAGGTGCGCGAGGCGTTCGACCAGATACGCCAGCAGCGTGGCTACTCGCCCCGGAAAGCGGTAGTGCTATTCAAGCAGGTGTCCGACTCGGCCTATGCCCGATTTCAGGAGAAGATGTACCTGTTCCCGGGATTCGAGGCGCAGCCCCGCATGATGCGGGCCTACCAGCGGCCCGTGGCCGCCCACCTGCTGGGCTACGTGGGCGAGGTGAACGAGGCCATCATGAAGCAGAACCCCTACTACCAGCTGGGCGACTATATAGGTATCAACGGCATAGAGCGGGCCTACGAGGAGCAGCTGCGCGGCATCAAGGGCACCAAGATATACATGGTGGATGTGCACAACCGCATACAGCGGCCCTACGAGGAGGGCCGCTACGACTCGGTGCCCCAAATCGGGCGCAACATGACCTGTACCATCGACATCAACTTGCAGGAGTATGGCGAGCGCCTGATGCAGAACAAGATAGGCAGCGTGGTGGCCATCGAGCCCAGGACTGGCGAGATTTTGGCCATGGTGTCGGCCCCCACGTTCGACCCCAGCCTGCTGGTGGGCCGCGCCCGCACGGCCAACTACCGCGCCCTGCAACTCGACACGCTGCAGCCCCTATTCAACCGCTCCATCATGGCGCTCTACCCGCCCGGCTCCACCTTTAAGGTAGTGAACGCCTTGGTGGGCCTACAGGAGGGCGTGGTGGCCCCTACCACCCGCTACGCCTGTGCGGGCCGCTATCCCATAGGACGCGGCGTGGGCTGCCATGGGCATTTTTCGCCCCTCAGCCTGCCGCAGGCCATCCAAACATCGTGCAATACCTATTTCTGCTATGTGTTCAGGAGCATACTCGACAATCCGCGCTATCCATCAATCAAAACGGCATTCGATGCGTGGGCCGAGTACGTGCGCTCGTTTGGCTATGGCAGCAGGCTCGGCGTCGACCTGCCCAACGAGCTGGGCGGCGTGGTGCCAGGCAGTGGCATCTACGACAAGGTGTACCGAGGCGTGTGGAGCTCGCTCACCGTCATATCGCTCTCCATAGGGCAGGGCGAGCTGCTGGTAACCCCGCTGCAGATGGCCAACCTGGTGTCCACTATAGCCAACCGGGGCTACTACATTACCCCCCATGTGGTGCGCAGCGTGGAGGGGTCGGAGGACCTCGCGCCGCAGTACGCACAGAGGCACTACGCCGGCGTGGACAGCACGTGGTACCAGTACGTGATTGCTGGCATGGAGCAGGCCGTGAACGGCGATGCCAGCAGCGGCGGAACGGCCCGGTGGGTGGCCCTGCCGGGAGCCAGCATCTGCGGCAAGACGGGCACCTCGGAGAACCCCCATGGCAACGACCACTCCGTTTTCTTCGCCTTTGCGCCCAAGGACGACCCACAGATAGCCATTGCCGTGTACGTGGAGAACGCCGGTTTTGGCGGAACATGGGCCGCCCCCATAGCCAGCCTGATGATAGAGAAGTACCTGAACGGCTCCGTCAGCCGCACCTGGATGGAGGAGCGCATACTCAACGCCAACCTGCTCGACCGCCATGCCAAGAAAAAATAGCCTACTGTCGAACCTCGACTGGGGAACCGTGCTCATCTACCTGCTGCTGGTGCTCATGGGCTGGCTCAGCATCTACGCTGCGGTGTACAGCGAGGAGCACAGTAGCATACTCGACCTCTCGCAGCGCTACGGCAAGCAGCTTATATGGATTGGACTGGCATTCGGCATGGGCCTGCTGGTGCTGCTGAGCGACAACAAGATTTACTCCGTGTTCGCCTACGTCATCTACGGCCTGTCCATCGTGCTGCTGCTCTCCACCTTGGTGTTCGGGCGCGAGGTGAACGGCGCCCGTTCGTGGCTGCATGTGGGCTCGCTGGGCATACAGCCCGCCGAGTTTGTGAAGTTCGCCACGGCCTTAGCCCTGGCCAAGCTCATGGGCCAGCAGGGTTTCAAGCTCAACACATTCTGGGCCTACGTCAAGGTGGGGGCCATCATCGCGCTGCCAGCGGGCATCATCCTGCTGCAGAACGACACAGGCTCGGCCATGGTGCTGGTGGCCTTCGTGCTGGTGCTCTACCGCGAGGGGCTACCGGGTTGGGTGTTGATGTGTGGCGTGTTCATGGCGTTGCTATTTATCCTCACCCTAGTGCTCGACATCCCGGCCATCGCCACGGGCCTGCTGCTGATGGGCCTGCTGATCTATTGGTTTAGCACCCGGCGCACGAAGGATGCTGTGCGCATCCTGCTGTCCGCCTTGAGCATCGGCCTGTTGATGTACGTGGTTGCCAACATCGTGGATGTGGAGATTGACATCGATTACTATTTCACCGTCCCCCTAGTGGTGTGCGCCCTGATGGCCCTAGTGTTCTCGTATTTTTCCAGGGTGCGCCAGGCGCTGTTCGTGGGCGGATTTGTGTTGGTGTCCATGGGGTTGGCCCTGTCTGCCGACTTCGTGTTCAACCACGTGCTAGAGACGCACCACCAGAAGCGCATTAACGACCTGCTGGGCATAGAGCAGGACCCGTTGGGCTGGGGCTACAACGTGAATCAGTCGAAAATAGCCATCGGCTCGGGCGGGCTGTTGGGCAAGGGTTTCCTTAACGGCACGCAGACCAAGTTTAACTTTGTACCCGAGCAGAGCACCGACTTCATATTCTGCACCGTGGGCGAGGAGTGGGGCTTTGTGGGGGTGTTGGTGGTGCTGCTGCTTTTTGGCTTGCTGCTGCTCCGCCTGATCAAGCTGGCCGAGCGCCAGCGCGAGGCGTTCGCCCGCATCTACGGCTACTCGGTGGTGAGCATCATATTCTTCCACGTGGCCGTGAACATCGGCATGACGGTGGGCCTATTCCCTGTAATCGGCATCCCGCTGCCCTTCTTCAGCTATGGCGGCTCATCGCTGTGGGCCTTCACGCTGCTGCTGTTCATCTTCCTGCGGCTCGACACCAACCGGTTCGTGCATTAGCGTGTGATGGTGGGGGCTCATGCCCCCATCACAGTATAACCCGATAGTAGTCGGACTTGCGGGGGGCGGCGGGGCGAGGGGGCTCGGCGGGATAACCCAGCGCCAGCGCACCTATGCCTATCAACCCAGCGGGCAGGCCGAAACGTTGCATCAGCCCGATGCCCTCGGGCGTGGCGAACATCTCGCGTTCGCGATTAATCCAGCACGAGCCCAGCCCGATGGCATGGGCGGCCAGCATCATGTTGCCCAGCACAAGCGCTCCATCGCACACGGCGGTGGGGCAGGTGTCGGGGTGCGAGGCGAACACCAGCACGATGGTGGGTGCGCCGTAGAACGGGTCGATGTCGCGCCCCCACACGGCGCGGTTCATGGCCGATAGCTGGGCCACCAGCTCGGGGTTCTGCACGGCCACAATCCAGGGATCCTGCTTGCCGCGCCCCGTGGCGGCGTAGGTGCCTGCGTCGAGCACGGCATGCAGCTCGTGCTCGGCAATCTGCTCGGGCTTGTATTTTCTGATGCTGCGCCGCGACTTCAGCATCTCTAGGGTGGGGTTGTCCATAGTTTATCGTTTTTGTTGATGAGCAGGGAGCGTTTCAGGTCTATAGCCCGAAACGGAGGAGCTCTAGCTGCTGGCCGTCCCACTGGGCGTAGGTGTAGTTCTCCAGCCAGTCGCCCAGCACTACCAGCGTTGAGGTGCTGTTGAGCGGGTACACCGCGGGCGAGTGCCAGTGCCCGAATATGAAATAGTCGATATGTTGATGCTCAAGCGTTTGCCGCGCAAACTGCGTGATGCGTTCGGTCTCACCTCCGAAAGGGTGGGTGAGGGGCTTGGAGGCGCGGCTGCGCCGGCTCCAGGTGTGCCCAATCCACTGCGATAGGTCGGGGTGCAGCAGATGGGCGAACATCCACTGCAGGGTGCGGCTGCGGAAGCAGCGCTTCATCAGGCGGTAGCCCCGGTCGCCTGGGCCTAGCCCATCGCCGTGGTGCAGCATGAAGCGCTTGCCGTTAAGGTCGAGCAGCAGCGGCTCTGAGTGCAGCTCGATGCCCAGCTCGGAGGGAAGGTAGTCGAACATCCACACATCGTGGTTGCCCGTGAAGAAGTGCACCGGCACGCCGCTATCGGTGAGCTCGGCTATGCGTCCCAGGAAACGGGTGTAGCCCTTGGGCACCACGTGCCCATACTCGTACCAAAAGTCGAAGATGTCGCCCACTAGGTATATGGCCTCGGCATGGGGCCCTATGCTATCGAGCCACGAGCAGAGGAGCCGTTCGCGATGCCGCCCCTCGCTGTAGCTGGGGTAGCCAAGATGCATGTCGGAGGCGAAGTAGATCACGGGCGGGCGGTGCTTTGGGCATTGGCCCTATTTTAGATGGCTCTTCAGGGCCTTGCGGAGCTTATCGCCGTAGAGGTCTTTGCCCAGTATGGTGGTCTGCTCGCGGTCGATGAGGTAGTTCGATGGTATCTTGCTCACGTTGTACGTCATGAGGGCGGCGGCATTCTGCCCGCCCCACACGCTCACCCAGGGCAGCTGGTGCTCGTCCATGGCCTGCGCCCACTGTGTGCGCGATGAGTCGATGCTCACCTGGTACACCTCCAGCCCTTGGGCGGCGTATTGCCGGTAGATGCTCAGCAGCTCGCGGTTCTCCATCAGGCAGGCGGGGTTTTGGGTGTGCCAGAAGTCGAGCAGCACCACTTTGCCTTTGAGCGATGACAGCTGCCGCTCCTGCCCGTTGGGCTGCTCGAGGCTCAGCTCCGGTAGCTGCTGCTCTAGGCCGTCCATCACTTGGCGCAGCTTCATCCGCGAGAGCATCCGCTCTATGCGCTTCACATCGTTCAGCATGCCCTGCGAGTAGTCCGACTCGGGGTAGAGCGCGTTCATGGCCGAGGCCACGGTCTTTATTATCGGCAGGTCGTCCGATGAGCCGAAGAGGTACAGCCCCTCATCGTATTTCAGGTATATGGCCATCACGTTGGCCTTCGACATGGGCTCTTGCATAATCATGTCCGAGTAGAACCTGCGCTGTCGCTCCAGCTCCTGCGTCAGCTGTTGGTCGGCGGCGAGCGGGTCGGCTATGCGGCTCAGGCTGTCCACCCGCTGCCTCGATTGGGCGAAGTTCACCGCCATCAGGCGCACACGCTCCGACTCGGGCGAGCCACTCACGCTGTAGCCGTTGATGCGCTCGGCGTTCAGGCTCAGCTCGATGCGCTCGGCCTCCTTGGCCAGCAGCGTTACTGAGCCATGCCCAGCCACGGTTACGGTGTAGAACGTGGGCTCGGCACCCTGCGCCACCCAGAAGTGCTTCACGCTGTGCCCCTGGCGTACCCTAGCCGAGTCGATGATGGAGGAGCGCCCGAAGTCCAGCCTCGATAGGTACAGCGTGGTGCTCTCAGCGCTGTCGATGCGCACCGCGATGCGCACATCGCTCTTGTGGGCGCATGAGCCCAGCACGAGCATCATGGGTATTGGTGCGAATAATCCTATTTTACTAAGCTTCATGGGTGTTTAGGTGCTATTTTCTGGCCACAAAAATAGCAATAAAGCGCCGAATACCCATGCCATTGTTGTTTTAAGTTGGGGGGCTTATGCTGAAGCGCTTTTTGTACCTTTGCTTGCATGGTTCGATGTGCTTCTCAAACAGCGGTGCGGGTGCTGGTGGGCCTGCTGGCCTATGGCTTTGTGCTCTATAGGCTGACGCTGGCCGACTGGGCGCTGCTGGGGCAGATGTTCGCCCAGGGGCGTTGGCTCCCGCTGCTGACTGTGCTGCTGGTGCTGCTGATGATGGCGGCGGTTTGGGCCGTGGAGGCCCTAAAATGGCTCCTGACCACGCGAGGTTTCATGCCCACCTCGTTCGCCCTGAGCTGGCGGGCGGTATGGTATGGTGTGGCCGTGGGGCTGCTCTCCCCCAACCGTATCGGCGAGCCGCTGGGGCGCATGGCGCAGGTACCCCAGCGGCATAGGCCCAACGCGCTGGCCGCCTCGGTGTGGTGCGCCATGGGCCAGCAGCTGGCCACGTTGCTGTTTGGGGGCATTGCGCTTGGGCTATGCTATCCGATGGGGCTTGTGCCCGATGTCCCCGTATGGATGCTCGGCGTGGCCGCCGGGGCCATTGCGCTGGCGATGTGCGTGCTGCTCACGGCCATGCTGCGCTACGGGCTCCTGCTGGACTGGCTCCACCGCCGGCGTTGGGTGCGCCGCCTGCTCAGGGCCGATGAGCGGCTCAGCCTGCCGTTGGCACGGCCCACGGCGATAACCGTAATCGGGCTTAGTTTGTTTAAGTACGTGATATTCAGTACGCAGTACGTGCTGTTGCTGCGGGCGTTCGGGGTCGATGCGCCCTTTGCCGAGCTTTACGTGGGAGTGGCGCTTAGCTACCTTTTTGTTACCTTTGTGCCCTCGGTGGCGGCCACCGAGCTGGCCGTCAGGTTGGGCGCGGCGCTGGCCATCATGGGGCCGCTCTCGCAGAATCAGGGCGGCGTGGCCGCAGCGGCCCTCGCGCTGTGGGCCATCAACATGGCCCTGCCCGCGCTCATGGCAGTGTGGTTCCGCTGGCCGGTGCCCAGTTATCGCGCCGACAACCAAATATCCTGACGCTATGGAAAAACCGCAGGGCTCATATATAGGCCACTTCAGCAACCTGGTGAAGGCCCACGGCGGCCTTAATCTGGCCCAGGGCATCCCCGGCCACCGCCCGCCCGCCGAGCTGCTCGATGCGCTGGCCCAGGTGTTGCGCACCGATGCCCACCAATACGCCCCGGGGCAGGGCGATGCCCAGCTGCTGCGGCTGGTGGCCCAGCGCTACGGCCTTGGCCCCGGCAACGTGCTGATGGTGCAGGGGGGCACCGAGGGACTGTCGCTGCTCTACACCTATATCGCCCAGCTGCTGGGGCCAGATATGGCCGTCATGGGCATCGAGCCGGCCTACGAGAGCCACAGCCACCTGCCCTGCATATTCGGCCATCGTTACGTGCCGTTCGCTCCAGGGCCCGATGGCTTCCTCGACATGCACCGCTTGGCCGATGAGCTGCGCCGCGAGCGCATCGGCCTGCTATTCGTTGCCTCGCCTGGCAACCCTCACGGACGTGCGCTCTCGCGCCAGCAGGTGCTACAGCTGCTCGAGGCGGCCCAGCAGGCGGATGCCTACATCGTGTTCGATGCCGTCTACCACGACCTGTACTTCCACCAGCCTGTGTATGTGCCAGCCGATAGGCTCGGCGAGCGGCTGTTCATCGTGGGCAGCTTCTCCAAGTCGCTGTGCATCACGGGGTGGCGGGTGGGCTACGTGCTGCACCATGCACACCATGCCGCTGGGCTGCGCTCCGTGCACGACTACGTGGGCCTATGCGCCTCGGCACCCATGCAGCGGGCCTTGGCCCTCTACCTGAGCGATGGTGGGCAGGCCGAGCGCTACGCCGCCGACCTCCGCGCACGGCTGGCAGCGGCCTATGGCGACCTGAGCGCCCACCTGCGCGGGCTGGGATTTGGGATGCCGCCAACCGATGGGGGCTGCTTTGTATGGGCCGAGCTACCCGCCCGCATTGCCGCCGATGGGTTCGAGGTGGCCTCGGCGCTCTACCAGCAGCAGCGGGTGGCCGTGGTGCCCGGCGAGCACTTTGGCTCGCGCTATGCCCGTTGGCTGCGCCTCAACATCGCCCGCCCCGATGATGAGCTGCGCGAGGCGGCCCAGCGAATCGGGCTGTTTTTTGGGGAGTAGATGGATGATGCGCCGATGGTTAATGCATTGATTGTGATAGTTTTATGTATTATCGCCACGCTATACGTGCTGCTGATGTGGGCACTGTGGGTGGGGCTGGGGCGCGTATTGGCCCAGCCCAAGCCCGCCGAGCCGCCCGCCGATGCTGGCATCAGCGTGGTGGTGGTATTCCGCAACGAGGTCCACAACCTGCCCGCCCTGCTGGGGGCGCTCAGGGCCCAGACGCTGCCCCAGCACCGCTGGGAGGCCCTGTTTATCGATGATGGCTCCACCGATGGTGGCCCCGCCATGGTGGAGGCCGCTGGGGACGGCGTAGCTCTGCTCCGACTGCCCCCACGGGGGAAGAAGCCAGCCCTCGCCGAGGGACTGGCCCGCACCCGATTTGGAACGGTGGCCCTCTGCGATGCCGACTGCATCCCGCCGCCCACCTGGCTGGCCGAGCTGCTACGTTGGTCCCACGGTGTGGCCCTGCTGCAGGGGGCCGTGCTGGTGCAGCCCACCGGCCACTGGGCGGCACCGCTCGATGCGCTCGACTACGCCTCGCTGCAGGCGGCGGCGGCGGGGGCCTTCGGCCTGGGGCGGCCCATCATGGCCGCCTCGGCCAACCTGACGGTTGGCCCCGCCGCCGTCCCCTCGGCCCACCATCTCCGTCCCGACATCGACACCGGCGACGATGTGTTCATCTTGCACCGCGCTAAGCGCATGGGGCTGTCCATGCGGTGCAGCCTCAGCCCCCTGATGGCCATGCGCACCCGATTCGACGGGGGAGTGCGCCAGCGCCTAGCCCGCCGTATGCGCTGGGCATCAAAGGCCACCGCCTACACCGATGCCGACTCCGTGGTCGTAGCCCTGCTCGTGGCCCTGTTCAACCTGAGCATAGCGCTGGCCGTGCCGGCCTCGGCCTGCGGGCTGCTGCCCGTGGGCACCGCGCCCGCCCTATGGGCGGCCAAGCTACTGGCCGACACCCCGCTCATGTTGCGATACCTAAGGGCCACGGGCCAACGGAACCTGCTGCCCTACTACCTACCACTACAGATCCTATACCCGTTCTACACCACAGCCGAGGCCGTGGGAGCGCTTATTCGTTCAAAAAAAAGAAAAATGAAAAGGGGGAGCAACGGCATTTTTATTAATTTTGGTGCTTGGAAAGGATAAAATCCCCCTTTTGGGGAAGGGCTAATAACACATGGGTATACGCATAAAAAATAGGAAGACTGTAGGTGGAGTGGGGATGGAGCTACCCCCAACGCTCTCGGCGTTCCGAAACGCCTCCTACGTAACGCAGGGTAGGGCTAAGGTGGTGAACCAGTTCATCACATTGGCCCAGATCATGTTCGCATCGGCTGTGGTGTTGCAGGTAACGGAGCATCTCATCCTCAAACGGTACGAAACATTGCTGTATATCCCCATAATGCTGCTAGTTGTGGGGGTAATGCACCTATACAGGGTAATCCTACGCAGGGGTAACCTAACTTTTGCCTCCAATGCCCTATGCGTTACGGTGGTGCTTGCCACGTGGAGCACAGTGATGGTCGAAGGCTCGGCAGGATGGATGACCATAAACAACCTGTTCTACGTCTACGTGTCAATGTTCCTCCTGCCCATGGTAATACCACACCTGCGCATGGGCTATATAATGGCGTGCATAAACGCCATCATGGTGGTTTTATTCATCATTATGTATTATGGCGACCTGACTAGTAAAGGGTTGGAGGGATGGGATACCATGGTGGACTTCGTGTTCAGCATGCTCATGTCGGGGGTGCTCATTGTGTATGCCCACGTTAACTACGACTTTGAGCTGAAGCAGCACGCCAGTATGAACATCAGCCTACAGCAGCTCAACGTTGAGGTGATGGCGCGTGAGCAGAAGCACCGCGACTTCATCAACTCGTTCCCCGAGGTGATGTTCGGCTTCGGCGTGGACGGCAGGCTACGCTACCTCAACGACCAGGGATACATCGTGCTGGGCATCGACCGCAGCACCCGCATCGAGAGCATCAACGTGTTCGACATGCTGCTGGACGGCGACAGGGTGCGCCTGCAGAGCAGCCTGACGAAGCATAGGCCGGGCAGGATCAGCATGGGCTCCGACTACCAAATCAGGGCGGGCGGCAAGCTGGGCTACTACAGGTTCTACCTATCGCGCATCATGGAGCAGGGCCGCTGCGTGGGGGCCGAGGGCATGGCCATCGACATTTCCTTGCAGAAGCACCTCGAGGCCGAGCTGCGGCACCGCGAGGAGCTGGTGCAGATCATGAGCAACGAAACGCCCAACATCATCGTGCTGGCCGATGACAAGGGCCGCATCATGATGGTGAACCGCGCATTCCATAGGGCCGAGCTGGTGGTCGTTGATAGCATCGTGGGCCGCCCCCTGCTGAACTTTGTCCACACCGCCCCCTTCGGTAGCCCCGATTTCATAGACAAGCTCTTCGCCAACGGGTTTACCGTGAACACGACGGTAGCCATAGAGCAGCCCAACCAGCTCCCGCGCCAGTACCAAGCGATAGTACAGCCCGTACAGAGCTCCCCCCCGTTGATGTTTATCTCAATGATGGACATCACCAGTCAGCACGAAGAGATGGAGCGTGTGCAGGAGCGCGAACGGGAAGTCTGGAATGTGGTGCGCTCGCTGCCCAACATGGTGATGCTCACCGATTTGAACGACAATCTGCTATGGTGCAATGGCGAGCTGGAGCAATTGCTAAACTTCAGCCTGGAAGACATGGAGCACCAAAGCATCTACGATGTGATAGACCCCCTGGTGTATCGAAAGGAGCTATGGGATAAGCTATCCACAGACGGCATGGTGCGCAA
The DNA here is from genome assembly GCA_017454165.1 of Bacteroidales bacterium. GTDB lineage: Bacteria > Bacteroidota > Bacteroidia > Bacteroidales > Tenuifilaceae > RGIG6076. Next base: position 13,252 of record JAFTDN010000008.1, read on the forward strand.
CATGCTCATGCCCTTCTCCTGCAATGGAGCTGAGTACGAAGTGCTGCTCTCGGCCACACTGCTGAAATTCATGGGACAGCAGGTGCTGCTCTCGACCATGGTGGACACCTCCCCCATGCGCCGCTCTCAGGCCAACCTAGAGCGGCTGCTCGACTCCATCCCCAACATGGTGGCCCTGCTCGATGAGGAGCTCAACATCCGTTGGGCCAACATCGCCATCGTTGAATTTCTGCGCATAAAAAAAGAGGAGGTGCGGAAGATTCCGCTCTACAGCTTGCTGCGTAGGGGCTCTATCAAGATCGTTTCCGTAGCAGAGAGCGCAGCAGAGAGCGCAGCAGAGAGCGCAGCAAATATCACCTATCTATTTCAGCAGGCATACTCGGGGCGGGCCGTTACGCGAAACGTGGCCCTTGCGTATGAAGACCGCGATGGCAACGGATACAGCGGAGTAATCTCCCTAGTGGGCATCGACTTCAATGATGAGCGCATGGTGCTGGCGTCCATCGTGGACACCTCGGAGCGCGACCGCCTGCTGCAAGACCTGCACAAGAGCGAGAACTCGCTGCTCTCCGTGCTCACCAGCATGCCCAACATGGTGCTGGTGGTGAACTTCAAAAAGCAGGTGCGCTGGGCCAACGATGGCATGTGCCGCTTCATGGGCTGCACCCTCGATGAGGCCATTGGCAAGCACATGTACGATGTGGCCCCCCCCGACTCGGTGCAGCCCGCCGACAAGATATGGGGCGGCCTCAAGCGCGATGGCTACATCCGCAACCTGCCCGTAACCTTTAAGAACATAGCGGGGCACGTACACTCAGGCCTAGCCTCGGCCGTGCCGATAGAGATGGACGGCGAGCCCTGCGTGCTGGCCCTGGTGGTGGACACCACCGAGCGCGACGAGCTCGAGGCCGAGCTCTCCAGCTACCGCGAAACGCTCGAGCTGCAGGTGGCCGAGCGCACCGATGCCCTACAATCGACCAACGAGGAGCTGGTTACCACCAACGAGGCCCTAATCGACACCAACCGCCAGCTGGAGGACAACAACCGCGCCCTGGAGAGAGCCATGAAGTCGCTCCGCGAGGCCCAGGAGCAGCTCGTGCAGAACGAGAAAATGAGCTCGCTCGGCCTGATGGCCTCGGGCATAGCCCACGAAATCAACAACCCCCTCAACTACATACGCGGCGGCATACAGGGCATAGAGGCCATGGTGGATGTGGGCGTACTGGAGAACAACCCAGAGCTACAGCTACTCATAGGCGCCGTGCACGAGGGCGTGAACCGAGCCTCCGACATCGTGAAGGGCATGGGCCGCTACAGCCGCTCCAGCGACCGCAGCGATGAGCACTGCGACATCAACGCCATTGTGAACAACTGCACCGTGCTGCTACACAACCAGCTTAAGGGCCGCGTGAAGCTCAAGGCCAAGTTCTCCGTGGAGAAGCTCGAGGTGCTAGGCAACGAGGGCAAGCTGCATCAGGTGTTCGTCAACATCATCCAGAACGCCATCCACGCGGTGGAGAACGGCTCCATAGAGGTGTCCACCTACCGCTCAGGCAAGCTCGCCGTGGTGCAGGTGACCGACACCGGCACGGGCATCAGCCCCGAGGTGCTGCAGCACATGTTCGACCCCTTCTACACCACCAAGCCCCCCGGCATGGGAACGGGCCTCGGCCTGTCCATCAGCCAAAAAATCGTGAAGGACCACGGGGGCGAAATCACGGTCGCCTCCGAGCTGGGCAAGGGTACCACCATGACCATCCACCTGCCCCTGTTACTTAAGAACAACAACGAGAAATAGAGATGAAAAAAATTCTTTTTGTTGACGATGAGAGGATGAACCTCATGCTTTTCAGCGTGAACTACAAGAATAAATTCACCGTGCTCACAGCCGACTCCGCCGATGAGGCCATGCAGCTGCTGCGCCAGCACCCCGACATCGATGTGGTAATCACCGACATGAAGATGCCCGATGTGAACGGCCTCGAGCTGGCCGCCATGATTCGCGCCGAAAGCCCCAGCATGAGGGTGTTCCTGCTCACAGGCTTCGAGCTGCTGCCCGAGATCGAGCAGGCCATCACCGATGGCCTCATCTGCGGCTACATCAACAAGCCGCTGAACTTCAAGCAGCTCGAAAACATCATCGGCCTCAACGAATAGCCCCGCGCATGCAGATCGACATCATCACAGTGCTGCCCGAGCTGCTCCAGGGGCCGTTCGCCCACTCCATCGTCAAACGGGCGCAGGACAAGGGGCTGGTGAGCATCAACCTGCACCACCTGCGCAGCTACGCCACCAACAAACACCGCTCGGTCGATGACTACGCATTCGGCCCCGATGCGGGCATGGTGCTGCAGGTGGAGCCCATATACAGGGCCATAGAGGATTTGAAGTCGCGCTGCACCTACGACGAGATCATCTACACCTCGCCCGATGGCGAGCCCCTCACCCAGCACCTGGCCAACGAGCTCAGCGGCAAGCAGAGCATCATGCTGCTGTGCGGGCACTACAAGGGCATCGACCACCGTGTGCGCGAGCACCTCGTCACCCGCGAGGTGTCCATAGGCGACTACGTGCTCTCGGGCGGCGAGCTGGCCGCTGCTGTCATCGTCGATAGCGTGGTGCGCTTGCTCCCTGGGGTGCTCGGCGATGAGACCTCGGCCCTGTCCGACTCGTTTCAGGACAACCTGCTGGCCCCGCCCGTGTACAGCCGCCCTGCGGTGTTCAATGGCTGGGAGGTGCCCAAGGTGCTGCTGTCGGGCAACTTCAAGGAGATTGAGCGCTGGCAGCTGGAGCAGGCCCTAGAGCGTACCCGCCGGCTGCGCCCCCACCTGCTACCACCCGATGAGCCGCAGGGATGCTAGCGCGTATTGGGCCATTTGATGGCCAGCTGTGGACGTGAATGTGTATAATATGCTTATATATAGCATTTTATTGCAATTCAATGGGCGCTCATGTTAAGCCCAGCCGCATGTAAGTGTTCGTGTTTTTACTATATACTGTGAATGCCAAGCCGATGCCCATGGGCTTTGGGGTGGGCAATTAACGGCCAAAAGATTAAATTTGAACCCCAAAATTTGGAAGAGATGCTATCGAGGCGCAATGCAATCATAATTGCCATGCTGGCGCTGTGCGGGTGCGGGGCCGATTTAAGGGTCGTTGAGGTGGAGGGCATCGCACGTGGCGCGACTGGCGGCATGGTCTACCTCGCCCTGTGGCGCGATGGGCAGGGGAGCAACGTGGACTCGTGCAGGGTGGGCGCATCGGGCAGCTTCACCTTGACCTGCCAGGTGGACGTGTGCGAGCTGGCCGAGCTCCGGTTCGAGCGATCCGTGGGGCCCATCGCGTTGGTGCTCCACCCCGGCGACCGCATCGGCCTGACCATCACCCCGGGCGGGGCTGAGCTGCGCGGCTCGTCCGAATCGGCTCAGCTGCTGGCTATCGAACGCAGCCTATCGGTCTACAACGATGAGCTGATGGGGCTTGCCGCTTTGCCCGACAGCGCGGCCCCGCTACGCCAGCAGCGGGCCGACAGTATTGTCGGCTTGGCCCAGGGGTTGCTCCGCAGCTACATCGATGACAATCCGTACTCCCTGACGGCCATGCTGCTGCTGAATTTGCCCATGGATGGGGGCGGACGGCTGATGGGCTATGCCGAGCATCGCGATGCCTACCGCAAGGTGGCCCGCTGCCTTGGCGAGGTGTACCCAGACAGGCCCGATGTGGTGCGTTTCGGCGACATGGTGCGCAAGCTGGAGCTATACCATGGGGCTGCGCTGAGCGGCCCCTCGCTGCGGCCCGGCGACATGATGCCCACCCTGCGTGTGCCCCTGTCCGACAGCTCGGAGATACAGCTCCCTGGTTCGCCCGCCCGCTTGGTGCTGCTCGACTTTGCAGCCCGCTGGGGGGAGGCGGCAGGGGGGGAGGCCGACCTCACTGCGCTGTTTGAGCGCTACAGGGGTCGAGGCCTCGAGCTGATACAGGTGGTGAGCACTCTCGATGCCCAGCCGCTGAACGATACCGTGCCATGGTTGCGCACGGTGGTGGGCAATCCGCAGGAGTACAGCATCTTCTCCCAGCTGAATATAGTGGAGCTGCCGTGCAACTTTCTGATCGATAGGCAGGGGCGCTTGCTGGCCCGCGATGTGTATGGCGATGAGCTGATGCAGCTCGTTGAGCGGAGCCTACCTAGGCCGCCTAGGCCCATGGCCGACACTATTGGGCGTAGGGCCGAGCTCATGCTCGCCATGCCGCGCCTAGGCCCGGTTCATCCCGTGGTGAACCCCGAGTCGTGATTGCATACGCCCAAAATATCGCAATGCCTTTGAAGTATGGACGTTAGACCCAAAAAGCATCTCGGACAGCATTTCCTGCACGATGCGCAGGTGGCATCGCGGATAGTGCAAAGCCTTGCCGCTGCTGATGCTGAATGCGTTATGGAGATTGGCCCCGGCATGGGGGTGCTTACCGCCCGCCTGTACGAGCGGTTTGGCCCACGGCTGTGGGCCACCGAGGTGGATGCCGAATCGGTGGGCTACCTGCGGGCACATTTGCCCGCGCTCACCCCCCAGCTGCTCAATGCCGATTTCTTAAAAATCAATCTGAAAAGCATCACCAATGGGCATCTGGCCATTATTGGCAACCTGCCGTACAACATCTCATCGCAGATATTTTTTAAAATTCTCGACTCGCGCCAGCAGGTAACCGAGGTGGTGGCCATGGTGCAGCGCGAGGTGGCCCTGCGCATAGCCGAACCCCCAGGGTCGCGCGCCTACGGTATTCTGAGCGTATTGCTGCAGGCATACTACACCATCGACTACCTGTTCACGGTGGGCGAGGGGGCGTTCATTCCGCCCCCAAGGGTGAAGTCGGCGGTCATTAGGCTGGTGCGCAACGGAGAGGAGCGGCTCGACTGCCACGAGCCCACGGTCGTGCGCCTGGTGAAGGCCGCCTTCAATCAGCGCCGCAAGACGTTGCGCAACTCGCTCCGATCGGCCTTCCCCGATGCGTCCGTGCCCGATTGGCTTGCGCAGCTACGCCCCGAGCAGCTCTCGGTTGATGATTTTGTGCGTCTCGCCCGCCAGCTCGGGCCGTCCGAGCGCTAGGGGGTGGAGTTGATGGCCGCCAACGGGCTGAGCCGCGATGCCCGCTGGGCAGGTAGGAGACCAGATGCCACGCCTATGGTGATACTGATGAGCAGGCCCCGCACGATGTTGCCTGCGCTGAGCGTGATCTCAAAGTCGTCCAGCGCGTGGCCCAGCAGCACGGTGAGCAGGAATATGACGATCAGGCCGATGATGCCACCCAGTACCGAGAGCAGTACCGACTCGAATAGGAACTGTGTCAGGATGATGTGGCGCTTGGCCCCCAGGGCCTTCTGTATGCCTATCTGCCCAGTGCGCTCCTTCACCGACACGAACATGATGTTGGCGATGCCGAACCCGCCCACCAGGATGGAGAAGAAGGCGATGATGCCCCCGGCTAGCGCTATGGTGGTGAATATGGAGTCGAGCGAGCTCTGGAGCATGCTGACCTGGTTGAGCGAGAAGTCATCGTCGTCGGCGGGGTGTATGCGGTGGAACGAGCGCATGATGCCCCGCAGCTCATCGACCAGCTCGGGGAGGGGGATGTCGGGGCGGCCCTGCACGATGATGCTGGGAGAGGCCCAGCGCAGGTTTACCAGCTGCGAGAAAGCCCCCACGGGCACCACCACCTGCTCATCGAGGCTCTCGTTGGCTACGACAGATGTACCCTCCTTGCTAAAGATGCCCATCACGGTGAACTTGTGCCCCCCAATCTTGATGGTCCGCCCCACTGGCTCGGTGCGTCCGAACAGCTCATCGGCAATCTTATTGCCAAGCACGGCGATGCTGCGGGCCGAACCGAGCTCGAGCGGGGTGAAAAAACGTCCCCGTTCGATGTCGAATGTGCGAATGCGGTCGTAGTCGCTGCTCACACCCGTCAGCATTATGCGGGCGCTGTTGCTCTGGAACTCCACCTGCCGGTACACGGCCACCTCTAAGCAGGCGGCCTCCATCAGCAGGCTGCGTGCCCTGACCTCATCGAGATCGCGTAGGCTGGGCACGGGGCGGTTCATGTACTTCCACCACGGGTAAACCTCGGCTCCCATGCCCCATGGCCATTTTTGTATGTATATCGAATTGCTGCCCAGTGAGTTGAGGCTGTTGCGTACATTGCGTTCGAGGCTATCCACCACGGTGAACACCGATATGATGGCGAAGATGCCAATGGTGATACCGAAGAGCGATAGGAATGTGCGCAGCTTGTTGGCCCTGATCGACCATAGGGCGAAGCCCACGCTCTCCGACGTGAGCCGAAGCAGGATCATCGCGGAGCGCAATCTTCTCTTCATGGCTGGCAGCTGCCCAGCAAAATTACTAAATTATGTATGCTCCCCATCCCTGTGGGCGCTTTTGTGCTATATTTGCGCATAAATATTGCTGCCATGTCTACTCACAACATCGCAGAGATGAAGCCCAGCGAGCGCACCATTGCTATCGAGCGCATCGACCCGATGGTAATCTATGGGGTGAACAATCTGCGCTTCTCGCTCATAGCCAGTATGTTCCCTATGCTCAAATTGGTGGCTAGGGGCAATCAGATCAAGGCCTTTGGCGAATCCTCCCAGATTGATAATTTTGAGGATAAGCTGCTGCAGATGATAGATTTCTATGCTAAATATGGCCGATTGAGCGAGACCGATATTCATGATATTGTGGCTGGTGCGCCCGATGCGCTGAGCCGTGCCGAGGAGCTGGCCGCCGATGTGCTGGTGGTGGGCTGCCATGGTAGGGCCATAAAGGCCCGCACACCCAATCAGCGCCGCCTAGTGGAGCTGTACGACCGCAATGACCTGCTCTTTGCCACCGGCCCTGCGGGCTCGGGCAAAACCTACACCGCCATAGCATTGGCCGTTAGGGCGCTGAAGGCCAAGGAGGTGCGTCGCATCATCCTCACCCGTCCCGCGGTGGAGGCGGGCGAACGGCTCGGTTTCCTACCCGGCGACCTTAAGGAGAAGCTCGACCCCTACCTACAGCCCCTCTACGATGCCCTGAACGACATGATACCCGCCCGCCGTCTGGCCGACCTCATGGACGATGGCACCGTGCAGATAGCGCCGTTGGCCTACATGCGCGGTCGGACGCTCGACAACGCCTTCGTCATCCTCGATGAGGCCCAGAACACCACCCTGAGCCAGCTCAAGATGTTCCTGACGCGCATGGGCAGCAACGCCAAGTTCATCGTTACGGGCGATGTTACGCAAATCGACCTCCCGAGCCGCGCCGATTCGGGTTTGGTGAGGGCCATGGATTTGCTGCATGGCATCGAGGGCATTGCGGCGGTACAGTTCGGCTCCGACGACATCATCCGCCATAGGCTCGTAAAGCACATTGTGAGGGCCTTTGGCGATGCAGCCGCTGATAAAGCTGCTCCGGACAATGATTGCACTGGTGAGCGCTGATGGAATTTTTTTGGGGAGACACCCAAAGCCAGCATGTAGCTGCGTTTTACCGCGGCTGAAACAAGGGGGCATGCCCCCTTGTCTGCAGCTAGCAGCAACGTGGGGAGGTCTTGACGGCCTCCCCCTTTCTTTTTCTGAGAACGCAAAAAAAACTCATATTTTATTGATAAATAGATAGATAGATAGATAGCTGCACAAAAAAAACTCGCCCATACGCTTGCAGCCTAGCGCCTTTTGGGCTATATTTGCAAATAACCAACCTCAACCATGATTATGAACAAGTTCCCCCTGCTGCTAGCGTTCCTGCTGTCCCCCCTGCTCTCGTGGGCGCAGCAGCCCGTGGAGATGGCCTTCGAGCACGATGCGGCGGGCAACATGGTGCGCTGCTACGTGGTGCGCCTCGAGCAGCCCAAAAACGAACAGAAGAGCAAGACCGAAACGCTTGACCACCAGCAAATTGCCAGCAGCACAGCCGCACAATCCGCTGCCCCAGAACCCGTGGAGGTGCAGCGCGGCGAGCGCACGGTGCGCATCTACCCCAACCCCACGCGGGGCCAGCTGCGCGTGGAGGTGCAGGGCGATGGCCAAGCCTACACCTACCGCCTGCTCAGCATGGGCGGCGCGGCCATAGCCCAGGGCCAGCACGATGGCAGCAGCCCCCTGCCGCTCGACCTCTCGGCGCACCCCGACGGGGTCTACCTCTTGCAACTAATCTGGCCCGACGACCGCTGCACCTACAAGATCATCAAGAACTAACGCCCATGCTCCGCCCGCGCCATATTGCCCTCGCCCTCGCCCTGCTGCTATGCATGGGCGCGGCAGGCCTATGGGCGCAGCCGCACGGCTCAACCCACGGCGTGGCGGGCGTTTCGGGGGCGGGAGCGGCCACCTACACCATTCCG
>JAFTDN010000117.1 GCA_017454165.1 Bacteroidales bacterium
AACGACACGTATTGAATGCCAATGTTTCCGATCAGCATCGCTTATTTTCTGAAACTGTTTCAACTACATCATCCTCTCTAACCAGCCAGATAAATTATAGCTATTCATTCTGACCCAAGTTTCGCAATATGCTTGTAGAAATTTTTAGTCAAGGAAGTGTTGTAGCATCGACACTGCTACCCGCAGCGGTTAAAGATGAAATAATGAAACTTCTACTGAAGGAACTGAAATGACCACTGTACCCTATAACAAAACCTCCTGGCTAAAATCACAAAAGCAACCTCAAACCGCTGTTTTGCGTAACCTTGCAGCGGAATGCGCAAACACCGCCACAAAAATAGCAGCAGAATAACGCACATAGCCCTTGTTTCTGGGCTTTTTGTGTTGGCCTTGGTGCTGCGGCTGTGGCGCATTGGGGTGGCCGATTTGGGCAACGACGAGTGTTTCTCGGCCTATCATGCTCAGGGCAGCATAGGGTTTATTGTGCGCACGCTGCTGCAGGGCGACAATCCACCCCTGTGGGAACTGCTGCTGCACGGCTGGATTTGGATTGCGGGCATCAGCCCCGTGGCACTGCGCAGCCTGTCGGCGCTGCTGAGCGCGCTCACCGTGGTGCCGCTCTACGCTGCGGGTAGGCGAATCGACAGCACGGCGGGGGCAATAGGCGTTAGCCTGCTCTTCGCGCTCTCGCCCCTATCGCTGTTCCTCGCCCACGAAGCCCGCGTTTATAGCCTGCTGGGGCTGCTCTCTGCCACATCAATGCTGCTGTTCCTGCGCCTTGCTGAGGAAAAACACTGCAAGCACCGCAAGCTTTACCTCGTTGGCCTTGGGACGAGCAACCTGCTGCTGCTCTATGGCCACTACCTTGCCGCGTGGGTGCCGCTGATGCAGGCCGCGCTCTGGCTCGTTGTTCCACGCCTGCGCCGTGCGCTTGGCCGCCCGTTTGCCGTGATGCTGGCGGCAATTGCACTGCTGTTTGCGCCCCTGCTCCCATTCGTTTGGCAACGTCTGCTAACCTCGGGTCTGGCTGGCACATGGATACCACGCTCGCAGAGCGTGATGGAACTACCGCAAATGCTCAACTTTTTTTGGGGTCGTAGCTACATCACGCTGCTGGTGCTGCTGGCGGGCGCAACGGCGGCCGCGCTATGGGCATGGCGTTGGCTTGTACGCCGCGACAGCAACACGCAAACCGCTCTGCACCATTACGCTGTGTGGCTAACGGCCATGTGGGCTGTGCCGCTGGTGGTGTCGTTTGCGCTGTCGTACCGCACGAGGTTCTTCCTCAACCGCTACTTCTACTTTGTTGCCCCGCCGCTACTGCTCTCGGCTATCTGCTACCTGCGCATGCTGCCCATGCGTTGGCTCTCAATGGCACTTGGCTGCGGGCTGATTGCGCTGATGGCTATCAACTTTGAGCCAGACAGCTGCCAACTGCCCTACGCCGCCCGTAGCACCCAAACCGAGCGGGCCGTGCAGCAGGCCATGGAGCTGTCGCGCAGCACGGGCTACCCAGTGGTGGTGCACCCCCACTGGCTCAACCTGCGTGTGATTTACTACTTCGATAGCGACCACAGCCTTTTTCGCTCGCTGGGGAGCACCGACAGCCCTGGGCGCTACCGCGACAGCCAAGTGCTACAGCACTTCCGCACCCCTGGCGATTAACGAATGCGCCCCGCATATCCTTTCATTGAGCTGCGCGAACAGGGCAACAACTTTAGGATAAGGGTGTTTGAATAAACAAGGCATCAAACCACCTCGCCCGCCCATAGCCGCTGTAAGAACTGCTGCACAGGCCAAACCTCGATGCCGTTGAGCTTGCGCGGACGCTCCTCCAACGACAGAACGAACAGCTTGGCGTTGGGATGCTCCTCGCCAAAAGCCCGCAGGCCACGCGTGTCGCGGCTGCTGATGCTGGTGGCGGCCTTAACCTCGATGGCCACCTCGGCATCGCCAATCACGGCATCCACCTCGTAGCGGTTGTCGAGCGTTCGCCAATACGCAAGCGACTTGTCGCCTCCATGGCGGTAGGCCAAAAAAGCCCGCAATTCCTGCACCACAAGGTGTTCCAGCGCATGGCCATATACATCGGTGCCTGGGCGCAGTGGGGTGCGTCGGAGCAGATGGTTGGGGATGGCCACGTCGAAGAAGTAGAACTTGGGCGACTGCACCACGCGGCGCTTGGCCACACGCGTAAAAGCGGGCAGATAGAACCCGAGCATGGTTTCCTCCAAAATGGCAAAATACTCCTTGGCCGTCTTGGCCGACACGCCGCAATCCTGCGCAATGTTGGCGTAGTTCACAATCTCGGTGTTGCACAGGGCCGCCACCTGCAAAAAACGCATAAACGAATTGAGCTGCCGCACAATAGCCTCCTCAATAATCTCCTGCTGCAAATAGTCGCCAATGTAGGCGCGGATGCGCTGCGCTGCGTTGGCCGACAGGTAGTGCCGGGGCAGCATGCCGCAGTTCAGGGCGCGATTCAGGTCGAAGTTGGGAATCTCGGCGCTCACCAGGGGGAACAGCGTTTGGCTCAGGGCACGACCGCCCAGCAGGTTTGCGCCGCTACGGCGCAGTTTGCGGGCGCTGGAGCCGCTCAGCACAAAGCGCAGCCCGCAATTCTCGATGAGCCAATGCACCTCGTCGAGCAGAGCGGGCACTTTCTGCACCTCGTCGATGATGACAAGGCTGCCCGGCTTCAGCAGTTCGCACTCCTCGCGTAGGCGCGATGGCTGCATCTGCAGCGCCGTGCGCACATCGCTCTTCAGCAGGTCGTAGAGCGGCGCGTCGGGGAAGAGCGAGCGCAACAATGTGCTTTTTCCCGTCTGACGGCTTCCCCATAGAAACAAGCTGTCAGTCTCAACCTCGTTCAAAGTAAGTGCCCTATTCAACATACGGCTATAGCTTTAAAAACGCAAAGTTAGTGTATATCACATAAATATGCAAGAAAAAAGTTCAGAAAATATGGAGTGGAACTATAGATTTTCACAGAAATTCTGTAGTAGAAGTATAGAATATATGAGAATTACTGGAGTGTAAGTATTGTTTTTACCTATAAATATGCAGTAGCACTACTGATTTTTGCACAATATGCTCAAGCAACTGGGCCGATAGACAAGGGAGGCTAATAGACAAGGGGCTGATAGACAAGGGGGAAGATGGGCAAAGAACTGATAGACAAGGGGGCATGCCCCCCTTGTCTCTGCGAACACATACGCATGAAAACCACACACGTGCTATAACACACTAAAAACAAGCATATTACAACATGACAACCACATATATCGCGAAGCAATCAACCTAAGCGTATACGAACAAATATCAAATACAGAGTATTACTCAGACGAATTTAAACAGACAATCAAATAAAGTTATATAAAATATTAACATTAAGATATTTGCACAAATTTATTGCAGCCGAAAAAGTAAGAAAATCGGGAGTAGCACTTCCGATTTTATGAGAAAATCAGAAGTGCCACTTCTGATTTTATGGTAGTTTTAGCGGGAGCAATTTCCCTATCGCCTCGGCCAGTTGTGCGGAACTTAGGCCAATGGCTATGAGGCGGTGATAGGATTGGCTTGCTACCCCCTCCGTATTGATGCTGTATGCACTAACAACAGCGACTACTCCTGCGCGTTATGAGCATCGCCAAGGACTAAGTTTTGGTCTTCGCTCTTGATTATGAGCGTAAACTCAAAGTAATTAGCGTAACTAAATGTTTGCGTCAGTTTGTCGTAGCACACCTCCGCACCATACAGCCGCAGCTCCTCAATGTAGTTGTAAAGCGTTGATAGCGATATTTCTAAGCTTTCTGCTAATGCCATAGGCGTTAGCTGCGTGGCTCTTTTGATGTGTTCGTGCAGTCGGCACAGCTTTTCGGCTTTCAGTAGGTTGCTCATATATAGTGCTTTGTACCTTCAGATAGCACCTTGCTGCTGCTTACACGAATGGCGTGAACCCATCTTATTGGCTTAGCGGCACGACCAAGAGCCTCGACCCAAATAAGCAAGCCCACGCCAAAGCGTGAGCGTTCGCCTATTGTTGCCTGTGGGTCTTTGGGGAATTTTGGTCGTTTCCTAAGCTCCAAACAACAGCAAACGCTATAGTTTGTCCTATGTTTACGTGGCAAAGTTACGCATTTTTAGGATACTCCCTATATGAATGGTGAATTTATTCACATTGACGTACAAAATGAAGTAGGCTGACGTGTTATTGGCAGCATTGCTCTCTTGCTAATCGAGAAGAAATATGGCTTTGCATACTGTACTACGATTTATCGGGAAGAAGTTGATAGAAATTGAACAGCGCAAAGCCAAAAAACAGCGCAAGCGCAACAACCAAAGCCTGTCGTTTAGTTATCGATTCGGATCGGCGCATGGAGTAATAGGCAAACAGGGGTAAAAACACCAAGCCCCAAACAACGGTCAGCAAATTGTAGCGATACCATACGGTGCTCATCAGCTGAATGTTAATGGTTTCGTCGGGCTCTATATTCACCAAGCTTCCCTCTAGGAACAAAAGCGCAAGCACAACCTTTACACCCTCCACCAAGCAGAAGTAATAGAGCATATCGGCCACCAAATCGAGATAATCGGAGAGCCCGACCGCGCTGTCGAAGGCCTTTGCAACGCTATAGGCAAAGTAGAAGATGGCCGCATATATAAGCAGCGCAATGATGGAGTTGATGAAGCTGGTGATGTTGCTCGTAACCTTGAGCAGTGCGTGGGTTTCCGCTGGGAAAGCCCCCACAATAACGCTGTTCCTATACACAGCCGAGGCCAACAGCACCAGCAGGAGGAATCCTGCCGATAGCAGCAATCGTTTTGCCATGAGATTAAAAAGTTAGCAGTTTACCAATAGAAAAGCTTCGATGCAGGCCGCTACGGCTAAGAGCAGGCCAAGCCCCGCAAAGACTGAAAACCTTGGTATTAAATCAGTACGAATTTCATTTTTTAGCAAATGGCTAAAAAAACGCACCCCGCCGAGGCTCACCGCGCCTGCACATATGAACACCGATAGCTCCAGTACCCCATGCAGAGCGAAATAGTGCACCAAATCGTGCCAAGCCATCATGCTGTAGCAGCGTGCGAATACCCCTGCGGCCAGCAGTCCGTTCCACAACAAAATGAGGCACGATAGCGCACCTGCGCTGAAGAATCCTGCATACAATATAAGCAGCAGCACAACCATGTTGGTTCTGTAGATATAGATGAACTTTTCTGCGAATTGATTGAGCGTTTCGGCGTCGAACGCATTTGCCCAGTTGATGGCAGGAGCCACTATAGGCTTTGCTATGCAATCGCCGCTATTGTGAATGAGCGCGGCAATGGCGCATCCCAGCACAAACGCGCCCGCGCTAATCAGGTAGGCCAGGGGCTTTTTCGCGCACATAGCGTTCACGTTGGGCCAGGGTGGGATAGTTTATGGCCTTTTGGTTTTCGGGCGTACCCGAAAGCGCGTAGAGCTTGCGCAGTGCCGATATTTGGGCGTAGCTGCCCATCTGTTGCACGGAGTACAGGTCGGCCTGTTTCTCGAATCGACGCTGGACTAAGCCCTGTACAATTTGATACACACCAGCCACGCCTCCATAAAAGAGAGCAATATGCAGATATTCGTTGCCTGGCAGTTTACGCAGATACCAACTCCAAACACAAGCTGCTGTGACGTATATCACCATGGTAATCAGATAGAATTTGAGCATGTGGTTGGCTTTGTGATGGTAGATCTCGTGGTAGATTAGCGCCCGTTGCTCCTGCTCGTTGAGATACTCGTCGATGCCTTTGCCTACAATTATTGTTTTAGAAAAAGGGAGTATTCCCGTGGCGTATGCATTGGCTCTTGGCTTATTGGTTTCCACAACTTTATAGTCCTCTACAAAAGTATATCTGTCGATGGATTTTCTTCGGCTACACTGCACAATAGGCTCTATGAAATAGGCATACGTAGGGCCGACCGAAACCACGATAGCGAGTATTATGAGCTCCATCAATATTCCATTATCTTTGGCAGAGAGGGACATGACCAACGAAAACGCTGTCACAAACATCACAAAAAGCACCAGCCAGCCAATAGCCAAAGCTTTTAAACTGAGTTCAGACAGATTACGCTTAAGATTTTTGCCCGACACCAAAATGGTTATTCCTATTGGTATTAACACCACAAGCGAGGCAAATACTACCGCTAAAAGAATATATATATGCATAATGCTATTAGAAATTAAAAAGGAAATGGTGGGGATATTATGGACATCCCCACGCATCTCCTCTTTTGGGGCTCTACGCTGCTCCTACGGCAGCACCAATAATGGCACCAACAGGGCCTCCTGCGCTACCAATTGATGCGCCAATTTTAGCTCCAATATACCCACCTGCTGCACCACCAGCACCTGTGGCTGCTGCATCAACATATTCATTGTCGCAGACTTTATTTGAGAGGTAAAGGCCCAAATTGGCCGTTTTGCTGCCGCTCATGGCGGCAAGCCCTCCTATGAGGGCGAGTCCACAAAGGACGTGTTTCATTTTGTTAAGCATAATGAATTGTTTTGAGTTGCCGGAAACGTTCCGACATCGCAAAAGAACGGCGGCTGTTTCCAAAAAATTGGAAAACGACCGATTTAGGTGCAAAAGTAAGAAAAAAACTCTCCAAACTCATAACCGCTACGATAATGGAAGCCGCCTGGCTATACCCTCTGCCAACTGTTCAGGGCTGAGGCCGCTGGCCTCAACACGGTGGTGGGCCTGGGAGTAGATGGGATGCCGCTGGGCGAGGAGCTGCTCCACAAACGGGAGCATCATGGCGGGAGCGATGCCCATGAGCAACGGGCGATGGCCCATCTGCGCCGATAGGCGTTCAACCAGCTCGGCGGCGGGTAGCTCTATGTACACCGTGATGCCCTGATGCTTCATGAACTGCATGTTGCTACCGAAACATGGAGTACCGCCGCCAGTGGCCACCACACCAGCGGGCAATTGAGCGGCTTGGCGCAGTTCGTCGGCCTCAAGGCGGCGAAACGCGTCCTCGCCGTGCTTGGCCATGAGCGCGGCTATGGTGCTGCCGTGCCGCTGCTCAATCAGCGCGTCGAGGTCGTGAAATGGGCAGCCGAGGTGCTGGGCAAGCACGCGCCCTACGGTTGTTTTGCCGCAAGCCATGAATCCCAACAGATAGACATGCCGCTGGAGCATAGCGTGGACGCGGATTAGCTGTCGAACTTCAGGTTGAGCCCCTGCGGTGCATCAGGCTCGTTGGCAGGCTGCACCTCGGCTTCGGGCTGCGCGGTTGCGGTGGCCTCGTCGGCGAATGCCGAACGCTCCTTCTGTAGGGGTTGCCCGAACACCGCGCTGCGCAGCTCATAGTTGGCCAGCCGCTTGCCCTTGGCCCGAACGCCCTTAACGGCTATAAACGCATCGGCATCAATCGTTTGCGTCTGTTTTTTGCCCAACCTATCCACCGTGCCCAGCAGCACCGATGGGTAGAGCTCGGGCGATAGCCCCACGAGCGTTAGCCGCTCGCCCTCGGGCAGGATGGTTTGGTCGCGATTCGATGGCTCGAAACGGAAACGCTTGAGGTAGTACAGTTTCTGAGCTTCGTCGCGATAGATGGCCGTGAAAATGCGGTCGGGGTCGAACGGCTCAATGCGCATGGGCAGTTCGTCGAAACGCGCCGAGAATGGCTGACCGGTAAGGTGGTAGGAGCCGTTGCGCATGATGGTTAGCACCATGGCATTGAGCGCAAATTCGCCCACCAGCGTACCCACGCCCTCGGTGTTGAGGCGTAGCACATCGGCATCGAACCACACCTTTTGGCCAGCGGTTTGCGCCACCTTCTCCTTGGCCTGCAGCTTGTGGATGGCAAAACGGGTGAAGATGTTGCCCGCTGCGCCGCGTCCCTTGATGGCGATGTCGGCAAAGTTGAGCTCAAGAATGAGGTTGCGCAAACGCGGACGCGGTTTCAGGAATACCTTCAGGATGTCGGTTTCGCCATTGGGGTTAGCGCTGAAGAAGAGTATTTCGGAGCGCGGCGTGCCCTTGGTGATGTTGTACTCGCGGTCGCGGGTGGTGCCGGTGATATTGCAGCGCTTCATCATGATGCAGCCGTTGAGGCCATCGCGATATAGCACGTTATAGACCGTATTGGTGTCGTTTTTGGTGTACACAGCGGCGTGGATAATGTCCTTGCCCACAAAATCTTTCTCCTGCACCTTTTTAACGAAGAAACGGCCATCTTTCAGGAACACAATCACATCGTCGATGTTGGAACATGGCGACACCAGCTCCACTCCATCGCCCTTGAGGGCAGTGCCCACAAAGCCCTCGGCGCGGTCGATGTATAGCTTCTCGTTGGCCACCACAACCTTCGCGGCCTCGATATTGTCGAATCTGAGCAGCTCGGTGCGCCGCTCGCGTCCCTTGCCGTGCTTCTTCTTCACCTGTTGGTAGTAGGCAATCACATAATCGACAATGTGCGCCAAGTGATTCTGCACCTCATCTATCTCAACCTCAAGACCTTTAATATATTCGTCGGCCTTTTTTATGTCGAACTTCGATATTTTGCGCACGGGCTTTTCGGTGAGCTTCACCACATCGTCGCGGGTTATGGGCTGGCGAAGCAGATGGGCGTAGGGTTCGAGCTGCTTCTCGATGTTACTGAGCGTGATTTCCCAGGTGTCCACATCGCGCTCCAGCTCGCGGTAGATACGCTGCTCAAAGAATATGTTCTCGAGCGACG
>JAFTDN010000118.1 GCA_017454165.1 Bacteroidales bacterium
GTACGAGTTTAAGCATTGGAGCGATGGCGTTACCACCGCAAAGCGCACCGACAGCAATGTAACTGCTAGCATCAGCGTAAGCGCAGTGTTTGAGCGCATCACCTACACCCTTTCCTACACCGCAGCCGAAGGCGGCAGCATTAGCGGTGCGGCCACGCAGACGGTGGAGCATGGAAGCTCGGGCGTTGAGGTGGAGGCCGTGCCCGATGAGGGGTACGAGTTTAAGCATTGGAGCGATGGCGTTACCACCGCAAAGCGCACCGACAGCAATGTAACTGCTAGCATCAGCGTAAGCGCGGTGTTTGAGCAGCTGAAAGAGAGCGGAGGAAGCACCACCAGCTTATTCGAAGTATTGCAAGAAGTCCTCTCGTGTTACCCCAATCCCACCGATGGTGTAGTTTGGGTGAAAGATATGCCCACGTCAGTCATCAAATATGAGGTGCAGGTGTATAATGCTAACGGGCTACTGCTAAGGCGCATTGCCCCGCAAGAGCATGTGCTGATAGACCTGAGCGCATATCCCGCTGGTCTTTACATCATCCGTGTGGGCAATGCTATGGCCAAGGTGGTGAGAAGGTGAAGCTGTTATGTTGCGACGGCGGGGGCTCCCGTCGCCATACGTCCAGCTCAACCATTGTGAAGACGCGATTTATTATTGCTGAGTCTGCCAAAATCATATACTATGGGCAGGCTCAGCAATCCCGTCAGCGCACATCAGGTAGCCAATTTTGTAGTATCTTTGCGCCCAAAATAAGCCCAGTGCCCCATTTGCCCCACATCTACCCCGAACGGTTCGAGCAAAAGGTTGGTTTCGACAAGGTGCGAGCCCTGACCGCCGCCAAATGCCTGTGCCCGCTCGGCGCTGAGCGGGTGATGCATGCCGCGTTCAGCACCGACTTGGGGTTGGTGCAAACGCGCCTGCGGCAGGTGGACGAGCTGCGCCACATCTGCCTGTTCAGCCCATCGGCCTTCCCCACGGAGGGCTACCACGATCTGACGGAGCCGCTGGCCCGCGTAGGGGCGGGCGGGGCTTGGCTGGCCGAGGCCGAGCTGCTACAGCTGCGGCAATCGCTCGGCGCAACGGGGGCAATTATCGCCTTTCTGGGGCACCAGCCGCAGAGCTACCCCGCCCTCTACGACCTGAGCTACGGGGTGCCGGCATGTCCCGAGGTGGTGCAGCGTATCGATGGTGTGATCGATAAATTCGGGCGCATGAAGGACAACGCTTCGCCCGAACTGGCTGCCATCAGGCGGGCGCTGGCCGCCAAGCAGGCATCGGTGGCCAAGGTGGTGCAGCAGGTGCTGCGGCAGGCCGTGAGCGCCGGCCTAATCGACCCCGATGCGCAGCCCTCGATGCGCGAGGGGCGAGTGGTGCTGCCCGTGGCGGCGGCCAACAAGCGCAGGCTGAAGGGCATCGTGCAGGACGAGTCGGCCACCGGACGCACGGTGTTCATCGAGCCCATCGAGGTGGTGGAGGCCCACAACGAGATTCGCGAGCTGGAGCACGAGGAGCGGCGCGAGGTGGTGCGCATCCTGCAATTGCTTACCGATGAGCTCAGGCCCGACCTGCCCGACCTGCAGGCGGCGCTCAACTTTCTGGGCGACATCGACTGCGTGAGGGCCAAGGCACTGTTCGCCATCGAGTTCGATGGGGCCATGCCCATAGTGCAGCCCACGCCGGGCACCTACCTGCGGCAGGCCAAGCACCCCGTACTGCTCCGCAGCCTGCGGCAGGAGGGCAAGGCGGTGGTGCCGCTCGACATCACGCTAGGCCAGCAGGGGCGCATGGTGATAATATCAGGCCCCAATGCGGGCGGTAAGTCGGTGTGCCTCAAAACGGTGGGAATTTTGCAGTACATGATGCAGTGCGGCTTCCTGCCATCGGTGCTCGAGAACTCCGAGATGGGGCTCTACGACAGCATATTCATCGACATTGGCGATGAGCAGTCCATCGAGAACGACCTGAGCACCTACAGCTCGCACCTGCTGAGCATGAAGCACTGCCTAGCCCATGCGGGCAGCCGCTCGCTGGTGCTCATCGATGAGTTCGGCGCGGGCACCGAGCCCACCGCCGGCGGGGCCATAGCCGAGGCCATACTGCGCCGCCTGTGCCAGCAGGGTGCCTACGGCGTAATCACCACCCACTACTCCAACCTCAAGCACATGGCCGCCAGCACCGAAGGGCTGGTGAATGGGGCCATGCTGTTCGACAACGCCCGCATAGAGCCGCTCTTCCGCCTCGAGCTGGGCGAGCCGGGCAGCAGCTTCGCCTTCGAGATTGCCCGCAAGATAGGCCTGCCCGAGCAGGTGATAGCCGAGGCCGAGGGCACCGTGGGCGCCGATTACGTTACGTTTGAGAAGCTGCTACGCGAGGTGTCGCGCGACAAGCGCTACTGGGAGCGCA
>JAFTDN010000119.1 GCA_017454165.1 Bacteroidales bacterium
TGCGGCTCACGGCCACGGGCAACGAGGGCTACCGCTTCGTGCGGTGGACCAAGGGCGGTGCCGAGGTGAGCACCGCCAACCCCTACACCTTTGAGTGCACGGGCGAGGCCGAGCTGGTGGCCGTGTTCGAGAAGGTGGAGGATGCCACGGGCCTGCTCGGCATCCACCGCGAGGGCCTGAGTGTATATCCGAACCCCACCACTGGCGAGCTATGGCTAACGGTGCCTGAGCCTGTCGAAGGCACCATCGAAGGCACCATCGAAAGCACCGCCGCCGCCGAGGTGCTGGTGTACAATGCCAGCGGCCAGCTGGTGCTGCGAGTGCCCACGTATGGAGCTTCGGCAAGCTCAGCCCCCGCAGTGGCAGGCTCAGCCCCCGCCGCTATGGGCCGCATCCGCATCGACCTGAGCGGCCATCCCGCAGGTGTTTACATCATCCGCGTGGGCCACGCCGTGGCCAAGGTAGTACGCATGTAGGGCAGTGATAGCATCGCAGCTGTAATAGATGGTAGAGGCGGGGAGCTCCCCGCCTCTGCTGTTTTTGGGATGCCTGAGCCTGTCGAAGGCGTGGGGCGGGGAACGGTGCCTTCGACAGGCTCAGGCACCAGCAACGACAGGCTCAGGCACCGTTGATGGTGCTGCCCCCTGCTGATGTTGCAGCCCTACAGGCTGCATTGTCCATCGCGCATAATCCCCCCCGTGCCCAGGGCGATGCCCTAGGCAATATCTGTTGCAGCGCTCCGCGCTGCCCCGTCATGCAGGCAGCCCTAAAGGGGGAAACAGAACGGCCATGAGTACAACCCCACGGTGTGCTCATCGAGCTGCGCCCGCAATGACAAGTGCTACGTGTACATGTGCCCACGGTGCACTCCGGCCGACCCAGCCACCCAATCCGTAGCAAACAACCTACAGGTTATTTATGTATCTTTGCATTCGCACGGGCAGCATTACAACTCCATGAACACAATGCTCAAACATGCCATAGCCATCGCTATGGCCGCGCTGATGGTCAGCGGATGCACCGCAAGCAAATACCTGAAGAAGGGCAACCAGTTCGAGAAAGCCGGCCTCTACGAACAGGCCGCCAAGGCCTACATCGTGTCGCTAGCAGCCAAGAACGACAACGTGAAAGCCATGGTGGGCTTAAAGAACACGGGGCAGCGAGCCGTGGACGAAAAAACAACGCAGGTGATGAGTGCCGCCGACCGCGACGACCACAAAACCGCCGTGTACAGATACATGGAGATGGCCGACATGGTGAGCAAGTCGTCCAAGCTGGGGGTACAGCTCCAAATACCCGAACAGGCCACATCGACCTACGAGGATGCCCGACAGCACTACGCCGACCAAATATACAGCCAGTCCCAACAGATGCTCGATGCCGAGCGCTATCAACAGGCCGAGGCCCTGCTCAAGGAGCTCAAAAGCATCGCGCCCCACCACAACGACAACATCGATGAGATGCTGATGCTCTCGCAAGCCGAGCCGCAGTACCAAGCAGCCCAAAAGCTGCTACAACAGGGCAAGCACCGCAAAGCCTACACCACCCTGACCACGCTGGTAAACACCTACCCGCACTACAAAGATGCCGCAGAGCTACGGGCCGACGCCCTTAGCCGAGCGCAGCTCACCATCAGGGTGGAAGCATTCGGCCAGCCCAAGGGCCTCGCCACCGACTATGCTCAACCGCTCAGGGCCAAGGTAATAGCATCGGTAAACGCCAAGAACAACGTCTTTATCAAGATAGTGGACGGCCAAGCCAAAATACTGCAAGAACAACGGCGGGCCATAGCCGCTGGGGCCGACAACATCAGCGTGGGACAGCTGCTAGCCGCCAAATCACTGCTACAGGGCAACATCACCACCCTCAGAATGCAGCCCATCACCACCCAAAGAACGCTCTGCCGTGGCTACCTGCGCAAGGAAAAGAAGACCCGCAACAAGGAAACGGGCAAAGAGATCACAGAGGTGAGCTACGACAAGGTAACCTACGAGGAGCACACCATGAGCACGTCGGCCTCGGTGGCGCTGAGCTACCAGCTGGTGTCGGTGGAAACCGGCCAGGTTGTGCTGGCCGATGTGGCCCGCTCAGCAAAAAGCGCGAGCAAAACCTACATAGTATTCAACGGCAACTGCTCGCAGCTAGTGCCCGGGCACTGGGAGCATATCGACAAAAAATCGGACAAGGACCGCATCGACGACAACTCCATCGCTAGGTACGCCCTGCAGTCGAAGTGCACAAAAGAACGCAGCATCACCTCAACCGCAGCCCTGCTCGAGATGGCCCTCAACGAGGTGAGCGAAACCGTTGCCACGAAGATAAATGCATACAACCCAGAGAATTAGCACATCAGCACAGCTCCGTGCAGGCATAACAATGCTCGCCCTGCTGTTGGCCTGCAGCGGCCCCAGGGCCACACGTCAGGCCGTACCCGAGGCCGAATGGATTCGCAATAGGCCCACCTCACGCGAATATTACATCGGGCTGGGCCAGGCCAATAAAACCGGCTCACCAAACGACTACATGCAGCAGGCCAAGCAGAACGCCCTGGCCGACCTGGCCAGCGAAATATCCATCAACGTATCGGCCAACTCGGCCCTGAGCGCATTCGAAACGCGCAACATCTACATCGAGGACTTCTCGCAGACCGTGCGGGCCGAAACGCAGAAAGAGCTCGAGGGCTACGAGCTGGTGGACACCTGGGAGGGCCCCACCCAGTACTGGGCCTACTACCGCCTATCCAAAGCGCACTACCAGCAGCAACAGCAGCTCAAGCGCAGCACCGCCACGCAAAAATCGGCCAACCTGCTCGACAAGGCCACGCAGAGCCTAGCCCGCAACGATGCCCACATGGGCATCGTGCTGCTAATCAGAGCTATGGAGCCCATTCTGCCCTACCTAAACGAATCGCTCGATGCGCAGCTGGGCGGGCGCAACATAGCGCTGGGCAGCGAGCTGATAGAGCAGCTCATGACGGCCACCAGCAAGCTGCGCATCGATGGGCCGCAAAACGTGAGCACCAAGGTGGGCGCGACCATCGACCCCAGCACGCTGCGCTACAGCGTGAGCTACGGCGGCAAGGCCCAGGCCAGCATCCCCCTACAAGCAGTCTACACCGAGCGCCCGCTCACCTCACCCCGCGCCACCACCGCCAGCAACGGCAAGGCCAGCTTCAGCACGGGAGCCATACGCTCCGCCAAGAGCGCCGAGCAGCTCACAGTAAGCATCGACATGGCCACCCTGGTGAAAGAGGCCACCGCCGACCTCACCCTCAAACGCATACTGGCCAAGCTCACCGCCCCCAGCCATGTTACCACCATCAGCATACAGAAACCCAGCGTGCTGGTACAGATAACACCACACAACGAGCAGCACCAAAAGCTGCTACGCACAGCCAGCTCGAAGCTCTCCGAGCTGGGCGTAAGCCCAAAAACAGAAGGCCGCGCCGACTACACGCTCCTCATACACTCCACGAGCTCCAGCAAGCGAAGCAACAACGGGCTATGGGCCACCAAGCTCGACACCAAGCTCACCCTCACCGATGAGCATAATGCCGAACGCTACGCCAAAAACCTAAGCATAAACGGCTCGCACTTCAACCCCGAACAAGCCGTGGAGGCCGCCTACAACGAGCTATCCAAAAAGCTATCCACCAGCACATTGCGCGAAATAGTGGAGGGCACAATCAAAGGTCGAAAGGCATACTAGCCCAGCCCCAGCACAAAACCAACATGCGCGGCGAGGCGCTATCACTTTAAATCGTAACTTTGCGCGGCGCAAAACCGCACCACGTACCCACAAAATCAACCCCAAATGCCCAAAATATCAGACCGGGGGCAGGCCATGCCCTCATCCCCCATCCGCAAGCTAGTGCCTTTCGCTGAGGCCGCCAAGAAAAAAGGCCGCAAGGTATACCACCTCAACATAGGCCAGCCCGACATCCCCACCCCGCAGGGTGCCCTCGATGCCGTGCGCAGCTGCGACCTCAAGGTAATCGAGTACAGCCACTCGGCGGGCAACGAGAGCTACCGCCGTGCGCTGGCCGACTACTACCAAGGCATAGGAATCAACGTACAGGCCGACCAAATACTAGTTACCACGGGCGGCTCCGAGGCCATCACCATGGCCTTCATGGCCTGCCTCAACCCCGGCGACGAGGTCATCATCCCCGAACCGTTCTACGCCAACTACGCCAGCTTCGCCCTGCAAGCCGGCGCGGTGGTAAAGCCCATCGTGGCCTCAATCAAGAACGACTTCGCCCTGCCCGACATCGCCGAGTTCGAACGCATCATCACCCCAAGAACCAAGGGCATAGTGATATGCAACCCCAACAACCCACCGGGCTACCTGTACTCCGAGCAGGAGCTGCGCAGGTTGGCCACCATCGTCAAAAAGCACGACCTGTACGTGTTCTCCGATGAGGTGTACCGCGAGTTCTGCTACGATGGGCACAAACACTTCTCGGCCATGCAGCTCGAAGGGCTCGAGGACAACGTGGTGCTGATCGACTCCGTGTCGAAACGCTACAGCATGTGCGGCGTACGCATAGGGGCGCTCATCACCCGCAACCGCGACATCTACACCACCGCCATGAAATTCGCCCAGGCCCGGCTCTCCCCCCCATCATTCGGACAGCTGGCCGCCGAGGCCGCCGTGAGCACCCCCGAAGCCTACTTCGAGCAGGTGTACAACGAGTACATCGCCCGTCGCGACTACATGGTAGAGGCCCTCAACCGCATGGAGGGTGTGTACTGCCCCAAGCCCAAGGGCGCGTTCTACACCGTGGTGAAGCTGCCCATCGACGACAGCGACCGCTTCGCCCAATGGCTGCTCGAAGAGTTCGAGCACAACGGGGCCACGGTGATGGTGGCGCCGGCCACCGGGTTCTACTCCACCCCAGGGCTGGGCAAGAACGAGGTGCGCATAGCCTACGTGCTACAGATAGACGACCTGCGGGCCGCCATGGAATGCCTCGATGCAGCCCTGAAGCAGTACCCCGGCCGCACCCTGTAGCCACGCAGCTCCAAGCGCAAGAGGACGACAATTTTTCAGAATGCCGTCCTTTTTTCATTCCCTACCCCCATGCGCAGAACCATAGCCACCCTCATAGCCCTGCTGGCCCTGCTACAACCCACCACCGCCCAGGGCCAGCGCTTCGTCGCTGGCCCATGCATAGGGCTGGCCGCCTCGCAGGTCGATGGCGACAGCTACGCCGGCTACCACAAGGCTGGCCCCATAGCCGGGCTGTGGGTCGAATACCACACCCAATCGGCATGGAGCGCTATGGCAAAATTCCGCTACCTCCAAAAGGGATGCCGCGCCCGGGGCGAAGCCCCAGGAAGCACCAAATTCGCACTACAGCTCAACTACCTAGATCTACAGCTGACGGCCATCTACCGCCTAAACCAACGCATGAGCTTGGTCGCAGGCCTCAGCGGCGGCTACCTGACTTCACTGCGCGAGTTCAACATCGGCGGCGAGGTGCCACGGGAGCACACCATAGGGCTGCGCCGCTACGAGCTGGCGGCCACAGCTGGGGCGCACATCCACCTTGGCCCCCGCCTACGCGCCGAGGCCGCATTCTCATACTCAATCATCCCCCTGATGCCCATCGCCCACACCATAGAGCACTGGCGCAACAAGGGCGCACGCAACAACGTAATCGAAATCAGCCTGCTATATGAGCTATAGGACAACCCCAACACTGCGCTCCTGCTCCCTGCTGCTGTGGCTGCTCACCCCAGCCGCGCCATGCGCAGCCCAATTGTCCAGCAGGCTGACGCTGAGCCTAGAGTCACGCATAGGAGCGGTGATGCCCCATCACGACTACATAGCCTATTTCGTAGAGCGGCACATAACCGGGTTCATGCTCAACGTGGGCATACAAACCGATGGCTCAAAAGACTGGCACGCCCGCTACAACTACCCCGTGGCCGGGGTGGGCTACTACCTGTCGAACTTGGGCAACAACAGCGTGCACGGCTACCTGAACGGACTTTACGGCTACATCAACTTCCACTTCAGGCCCGCCCACCACCGCCTCAACGTGGGCAACCGCATAGCCCTAGGCTTGTCGTATGCCACCGAGCACCACCACCCGCAAATCAACATACGCAACTACGCGCTGTCCACAAGCCTCAATGTGTTCTTCCAATACGACCTGCTGCTACGATACCAGCTCTCCAAACAATTCGACATCGCCATGATGGCGGGCCTCACCCACGCCTCCAATGGCAACCTAAAGGAGCCCAACAAGGGCTTCAACCTGCTGAGCGCCTCCATCGCAGCCCGCTACCGCATAAGGCCGCTCGCGCTGCCCATCGCCGAGCGGCCCACGGGCTCCGACAGCACCAAGCTGGGCCTGCTGTGCGGCGCGCTATTCGGCGGCAAGGCATTCCGCCCCAACGACAACACGCTAACGCCGTGCTTGGGCCTTAGCATTGAGCTCCAGCATCGCCTCGCGCCATCGGGACTATGGGGACTAGAGCTGGCCATGTATCACGACCGCAGCCTACTGAAGCACTACCGCTTTAAGCACAAAACCGAGGACGGTTTCGACCCGCGCTGGTGCTACCTCGTTACGCTCCACCCCACCTACACCATTCAGGCAGGGCGGCTGTACATCGCCATACAGCCTGGGCTTTACCTCAACAGCGGCTACCTGCCCAACGGCAGAATCACCAACAAGCTGGGCCTACGCTACCAGATACTGCCCCAACTGCTCACCTCCATCGCCATCAAAACCCACCACTTCGCCCAGGCCGACTTCATCGAGCTATCAATCCGATATCGCATCAAACTGATTGACTAAATAGCTGGTCATAAACATGATACGCAACGCAACGAACATACTCGCGATATGCACCGCGCTGGCCATGCTGAGCAGCTGTAGGCTAGCCGAATCCATCGCCCCAGGCCCCACCGTTACGCACAGGCACAAGCTGCCCCAACCGTTCGACACGCTCCTCATCGAGGGCATGATGGACGTAGTGCTGATTACCGACTCGGCGCGGTTTGCCGAGGTGGAATGCCCCCACAACCTGCACAACCGCATAGGCGTAGCACTGTGCAATGGCAACCTGCACCTAACCAACGACATAGCCCATCGCTTTTTAAGCGGATACAAGCACATACGCATAGCACTCCACCTACCCCCCAACACGCTACGCAGCATACATCTGACCGCCCCATGTGCCATAGGCACCGCCGACACCCTGCGCACACCGCAATTCGGGCTCTTGGCCCGAAGCCCATACGTGAACATCGACATAACGTTGAGCACCGACTACGCCTACATATCATCGCACTGGGACAACGCCCACGGCGAGTTCCGCATGGCAGGCCGCGCCGCATATGCGGACATCGAAATGTTCGAGGGCTCAAATAGCTTCGATGGGCGGCTGCTCGAAACAGAAACCACCCACATACGGCACTACAGCCGATCCGATGCCCTGCTTGGCCCATGCCAAACGCTGCGAGCCGGGGCTCACGGCACGGGCTCCATCTACTACAGCGGGGAGCCCCAGATGCATGTCGAGGGCGACAGCCTGCACGTCCGCCCACTGCCATAGCAGCCCCCCGCGGCACAAAAAAAGCGGGGCGCCAAAACTGGGCCCCCCGCATCCGAGCTAAAACCAAAGAGCTGGTCGGGGTGGCGAGATTCGAACTCGCGACTTCTACGTCCCGAACGTAGCGCGCTAACCGGACTGCGCTACACCCCGCGCTTGGGGCTTTGGCCCCAAAAGCTGGGCGCAAATTTACTACTTTTTGCGCCGATTGCACCACAAAGTTCGTAAATTTGGTCGTATTTTATCGCATACCACCCACAGAATGCCCCTCCCCGATGACCGAAGCGCTGCTACATTTCATCTGGCAACACCGCCCGTTCTCCCTCAACGGGCTGCGCACCGCGCAGGGCGAGGAGGTGGAGGTAATCGACCCAGGACTGCCCAACCCCCATGCTGGCCCCGACTTCTTCAACGCCAAGGTGCGGCTGGGCGGAGCACTATGGGCGGGCAACGTGGAGATGCACGTCAAGGCATCGGACTGGTTCGCCCACGGGCACCACACCGACCCTCGCTACAACAACGTGGTGCTACACGTGGTGGTCCACGCCGACAGGCCCGCCCTCTGCGCCCATGGCGCAGAAATCCCCACGCTGGCCATCCCCTACCCCAGCGCCATGGAGGCCCGCCTCAACAAGCTGATGGACTCCGAGGGCAGGATTCCATGCCACAGGCACATGCAGGAGCTAGACCCCTTTAGGCAGCTCGCCATGCTGCAACGGCTCATGGTGGAGCGGCTACAGCAGAAATCGGAGCAGGTGCTCGCAACCGTGGTGCGCTGCAAGGGCAGCTGGGAGGAAGCCTACTACCGCGCCGTGGTGCGCTGCTTCGGACTGAAGGCCAACGCCCTGCCCGCCGAGCTGCTGGCCCAATCACTCCCCCTGACCATACTGGGCAAACACAAAAACAGCCCATTCCAAATAGAAGCCTTGCTATTCGGGCAGTCGGGGCTGCTGCACGGCCCCACACCCCACCCAGCGGGTAGCTACCCCGCCCGCCTGCTCAGCGAGCACACATTCCTAGCCCAGAAATACGGCCTCACCCCCATCGACGGAGCGCTGTGGCGCTTCCTGCGCATGCGCCCCTCCTCGTTCCCAACGCTGCGCATAGCCCAGCTAGCCGCGCTCATATCCCAGTCCACGGGCCTCTTCTCGCGCTCCATGGAGGCCCCCGACCTCGAGTCGCTGGAGCACCTGTACACGGCCACCCCATCGGACTTCTGGCACAGGCACTACACCCTCGGCGGCAAGGAGAGCCCGCGCTCCACACCCAAGCCCATAGGGCGCGGGCTGGCCCACACCATCATCCTCAACGCCACCGTGCCCTTCCTATTCGCCCACGGGCGCAGCCGCGCCATCAACGGCCCGTGCGACAAGGCACTGCACATCCTAGAGACCATGCCCCCCGAGGCCAACAGCGTAGTGGATGGCTTCAAGAAGCTCGGCCTAACAATCAGCTCCGCCGCCGACTCTCAGGCGGCAATCCACCTCAAAGCCTCACGCTGCGATGCCAAAAAATGCCTGCACTGCGAGGTGGGCACCGCCTACCTCAACGACACACCAAACGACACACAAACACCACATACACAGCAAAATACATAACAAACATGCAATAAATCGGCACAAATACGCCCACACCTGAGAAAAAAGCCGTATATTTGCGCCAATTTTCTCATTAAAGTTTATCTACCTCTAACTTTCAACGCAATGAACTACTTAACCGCCGAGAAGAAGGCAGAACTATTCGCAAACTACGGGAAGTCCAATAGCGACACGGGTTCACCCGAAAGCCAGATTGCGCTATTCTCCTACCGTATCAGCCACCTGACAGGGCACCTGAAATCCCACAAAAAGGATTTCGGCACACAGCGCGCCCTGCTGAAGCTGGTAGGTAAACGGAGAAAGATGCTCGACTACCTGAAGGAGAACGACATCGAGCGTTACCGCGCCATCGTCAAAGCCCTGAACCTCAGGAAGTAGGCTCCCAACAAAAAGGCAATGGCTCATTGCCTTTTTTTATACGCAGCCCATAGCAAACCCAATACCCATGCGGGAACGCTCGGCCACCCGCAGCGCATGGACAGATGTCGGGCCGAGAGATGTGTAAACAATTTTTTATCAATTACTTATGAACGTAATAACAAAAACAATCGACCTAGGCGATGGCCGCAGCATCACCGTGGAGACGGGCAAGCTCGCCAAGCAGGCCGACGGCTCGGTTGTGCTGACAATGGGTAAAACCATGCTTCTCGCCACCGTGGTGAGCGCTCAGGAAGCAAAAGAAGACGTAGATTTCATGCCGCTCAGCGTGGACTACCGCGAGAAATTCGCCGCCGCAGGGCGCTTCCCCGGCGGCTTCATGAAACGCGAGGCCCGCCCATCGGATCACGAGGTGCTGGTATCGAGACTGGTGGATCGCGCCCTACGCCCGCTATTCCCCGACGACTACCACGCCGAGACCTTCGTAACCGTGAACCTGATATCGGCCGAGAAGGATGTCATGCCCGATGCCCTGGCCGGCTTCGCCGCCTCGGCGGCCCTAGCCGTGTCCGACATCCCATTCCACGGCCCCATCTCTGAGGTGCGCGTGGCCCGCATCGACGGCAAGCTCAAAATCAACCCCTCATTCGCCGAGCTCGAAAAGGCCGACATCGACATCATGGTGGGCGCCACCTACGACAACATCCTGATGGTGGAAGGCGAGATGAACGAAGTGTCGGAGGCCGAGATGCTCGAGGCCATCAAATTCGCCCACGAGGCCATCAAGCCGCAGTGCCTACTGCAGATGGAGATGGCCAAGGAGCTGGGCATCAGCAAGCGCACCTACTGCCACGAGACCAACGATGAGGAGCTGAAAGCCGCCGTGCACAAGTTCTGCTACGACCGCGCCTACACCGTGGCCACATCGATGCAGCCCAAACACGACCGGGCCGCCGCATTCGATGCCATCAGGCAGGAATTCATGGAGACCCTCCCCGAGGAGGAGCGCGCCGAGAAGGAGTTCATGGTGAAGCGCTACTACCACGCCGTGGAGAAAGAGGCCATGCGCAACATGATCCTCAACGAGGGCAAGCGCCTCGATGGCCGCAGAACCAACGAGATCAGGCCCATCTGGTGCGAGGTAGACTACCTGCCCATGGCCCACGGCTCAGCCGTGTTCACCCGGGGCGAAACCCAATCGCTCACCACCGTAACCCTGGGCACCAAGCTCGATGAGAAGATTATCGACGAGGTGCTCGTGCAGGGCTCCGAAAAGTTCACCCTGCACTACAACTTCCCCCCATTCGCCACCGGCGAGGCCCGCGCCCCCCGCAGCCTGAGCCGCCGCGAGATAGGCCACGGCAACCTAGCCCACCGCGCCCTCAAGCGTATGCTCCCCGATGACAACGCCTACGCCATCCGCGTAGTGAGCGACATCCTCGAATCGAACGGCTCATCATCGATGGCCACCGTATGCGCTGGCACCCTGGCGCTGATGGATGCCGGCGTAAAAATCAAGAAGCCCGTATCGGGCATCGCCATGGGCCTAATCACCGAGCAGGGCAGCCAGCGCTACGCCGTGCTCTCCGACATCCTCGGCGATGAGGACCACCTGGGCGACATGGACTTCAAGGTAACCGGCACCCGCGATGGCATCACCGCCACCCAAATGGACATCAAGGTGGAGGGCCTCTCCTACGAGGTGCTGGCCAAGGCCCTGCAACAGGCCAAGGAGGGCCGCGAGCACATCATGGGCAAGCTGGTGGAGACCATCAGCGAGCCCCGCGCCGACTACAAGCCCCACGTGCCCCGCGTAGAGCTGCTCACCATCCCCCGCGACTCCATAGGCGCGGTGATAGGCCCTGGCGGCAAGGTGATACAGGAGATACAGCGCGAGACCAACACCACCATCAACATAGAGGAGGACGACCAGGGCGGACAGGTGAGCATATACGCCTGCAGCGCCGCCGACCGCGATGCCGCCGTGAAATGGATCCGCAGCATAGTGGCCGTACCCGAGGTGGGCGAGGTGTACCACGGCAAGGTGAAGTCCATAATGCCCTTCGGAGCATTCGTTGAGGTGCTCCCCGGCAAGGACGGCCTGCTCCACATCTCAGAGATAGAGCACCGCCGCCTCGACAAGGTAGAGGACGTGCTGCACGAGGGCGATGAAATCGATGTGAAGCTAATCGACATAGACAAGAAAACCGGCAAGCTCAAGCTATCGCGCAAGGTGCTGCTGCCCAAACCCGACGGGCTCAAGGAGCACAACCGCGAGCGCAAGCCCAGGCAGCAATAGCCACCAGCACAGCCCCAATCTCCATGGGGGAGCGCGGTGCGCTCCCCCATTTTAACATCTATAAATCAACACATTAACAAAAAACACACCAATAAACACCACAAAAAATTGTGCAAATCGAACCAATTCAATTATTTTTACCACAGCTAATTACCCCTACCCCAAGAGAAGAGCCTCCCAAAGAGACACAAACGCAACAGACTGACAATGAAACGATTTGCTTCCGTAACGATGATTGTGACGATGCTGGCAACCGCGTGCAACCACAACAAGACGCAATATCCCCAAACAGCCCAAGGCAACGTAAGCGATGACTACTTCGGCACCACAGTGCCCGACCCCTACCGATGGCTCGAGAACGACCTATCGCCCGAGGTAGCCCAATGGGTGGCCACCCAGAACAACCTCACCAACAGCCACCTCAACAAAATCCCATTCCGAGATGCTTTAAAAAACAGGCTATCCGAGCTATGGAGCTACGATGCCATGGGCACCCCATTCAAGGAGGGGGGGCGCTACTACTTCTACAAGAAGACGGGACTACAGAACCAAAGCGTGCTCTACACCGCACAATCGCTCGACGAACCCGCCACCGTGCTGCTCGACCCCAACACCATGAGCGATGACGGCACTGTAGCCATATCCTCCACAAGCCCCTCACGCGATGGCCGATACCTAGCCTACGCCATCAGCGAGGCTGGCTCCGATTGGCAAAAAATCAAGGTGCGGGACATCGCCACGGGAAAGGATCTCAACGATGAGATTCACTGGGTCAAATTCTCGAGCATGTCGTGGTTCGGCAACGGATTTTTCTACGGACGTTACGATGCGCCCGAGCAGGGCTCAGAACTATCCAACATCAACAAACACCACAAGGTGTACTACCACAAAGTGGGCACCGACCCCAAAACCGATGAGCTCATCTTCCAAGACAAGCAGCACCCCCTACGCACCTTTAGCGCACACGTAACCGATGACGAGCACTACCTGATAATATCAGAAACCGAATCCACATACGGCAACACCATGTACGTAAAGAACCTGCGCAACAAGAACAGCGGGTTCTCGCAGCTCACCAATGGGTTCGAATACGAATACAACGTGGTGGGACACGTGGACGGCAACCTGATAGTACACACCAACTACAAGGCCCCCAAGTACAAGCTCGTAAAAATCAACATGAACTCACAGGACATCGGCAACTGGATTGACATCATCGCCGAAACCAAGGACGTGCTGAGCAGCTGCGCACTTGTCGGCGGACGCATCGTGGCCAGCTACATAGTGGATGCCAAAAGCAAAGCCGATGTGTACGACCTAGACGGCAACAAACTCCACGAGATTGAGCTACCAGGCATAGGCACCATAGGCAGCCTGAGCGGCAGCAACACCGACCAAACGGCCTTCTACACCTTCTCATCATTCACCATCCCCACCACGGTGTACAGCTACGACATAACCAGCAACACCTCCACCGAAATATTCAGGCCCAGCATAGACTTCGATGGCAACGGCTACGAAACCAAACAGGTATTCTACACCAGCAAGGACGGCACTCTGGTGCCCATGTTCATCATCCACAAAAAGGGCATAGCCCTCGATGGCAACAACCCCACGCTGCTATACGGCTACGGCGGGTTCAACATCAGCCTGCTGCCCAGCTTCAGCACCTCGCGGCTGCTATGGCTCGAAAACGGCGGCGTGTACGCCATAGCCAACCTGCGTGGCGGGGGCGAATACGGCGAGAACTGGTACCGCGCTGGCACCAAGCTAAACAAGCAGAACGTATTCGATGACTTCATCGCAGCCGCCGAGCACCTCATCGCCGAGCGCTACACCCAGCCCAAGCGGCTGGCCATCATGGGAGGCTCCAACGGAGGCCTGCTGGTGGGCGCAGTAACCAATCAGCGCCCCGACCTATTCGGCGTGGCCATACCGCAGGTAGGCGTGATGGACATGCTCCGCTTCCACAAATTCACCATCGGCTGGGCCTGGGTGAACGACTACGGGTCGAGCGATGACTCGGTGCAGTTCCTGAACCTGCTCCGCTACTCACCCCTACACAACATCAAGGCCGATGTACGCTACCCCGCCATCCTAGTCACCACAGCCGACCACGATGACCGCGTGGTGCCCGCCCACTCGTTCAAGTACATAGCCACCATGCAGGCCAAGAACCCCAAGGCCAAGAACCCCGCCCTCATCAGGATTCAGACCCGCGCAGGCCACGGTGCGGGCCGCCCCACCTCCATCGCCATACAGGAATACGTAGACATCTACTCCTTCATCATGCACCACATGGGCATCGCGCCCAAGCAATAATAGCGGAGCGCACACTCCAGTTACCCCATCACCTCAGGGGGCGTAGCTCGTGTACGCCCCCTTTTCCATCCACCAACACCCGACCGCCATGCCCCACGTACAACCAGACATGCAATACCTAGTCATAGAGGGCAACATCGGCGCGGGCAAAACCTCCCTGGCCTCCATGCTGGCTGAGGAGCTGGGGGCCAAGCTCGTGCTCGAACGCTTCGCCGACAACCCCTTCCTGCCCAAATTCTACGCCGATGCCGAGCGCTACGGCTTCCCGCTAGAGCTCTCGTTCCTGGCCGAACGCTACCAGCAGCTCAACGCCGACATCCGCAGGGGCTCCCTGTTCCAGCCGCTCACCATAGCCGACTACTTCTTCATGAAGTCCCTCATCTTCGCCCAGAACACGCTCCGCGGCGATGAGCTGAAGCTTTACCAACAGGTATTCCACATCATGCACAGCACCCTGCCCCGACCCGACCTCTACGTCTACCTACACCTGCCCCCCGAGCGGCTACTACAGAACATCCAGCGCCGCGGACGGCACTACGAGCAGCGCATCGCGCCGGAGTACCTAGAACGCATAGCCCAAGGCTACTCCACCTTCTTCAAGCAGCACCCCGAGTACTCCATCCTGATAGTAGACACACAAAATATAGACTTCGTGGGCAATCAGCATGACTACCTGAAAATCAAAGACATAATATTCAACACCCGATACCCCAACGGCGTGCACCGCGTTTTGGCCTAAAAAACGCAACCTTTTTGTTTGATATTCGAAATAAACATCGTATATTTGCTCGGTGATATTCGAAGACTAATCCCCCTAAATCAACTTTTTCGGTATGAGAGTAAAATGGTTCAAGTTTGCGGTCATCATTGCCGCCCTCCTGGTGGGGGCCTGCGGTGACCTTGAGAAAATGAAAGAACTTCCTGAAGGGTTCACCGTAAAGTGCAATCCCAATCCAGTTGAAGTTCATGGAGATAAGGTGAAGGCCAACATTGAGGGTACCATCCCTGGAAAGTACTTCAACAAGAAGGCCACCGTCACCATAACTCCCTACGTAGTCTACAATGGCGGCGAGCTGGCTCTGACCCCTAAAATGCTACAGGGCGAAGACGTTCAGGCCAACAATCAGGTCATCCCCTTCGAGGCAGGTGGCTCTTGGAAGCACGAGGTGGAGTACGACTACAAGGACGAGATGTTCAGCAGCTACATCGAGCTCCGCATGTCGATTACCTACAAAGACGAGACCGCCGACCTTGAGACCCCACAAAGAATTGCCCTGGGCACCATCGCAACCTACAAGCTGGTTGAGACCGACCCCATGCCCAGCCTCATCAAAGATGAGTACGTGGGCGTAGCCTCCGAGCAGAAAGAGGCCAAAATCCAGTTCGTGGTGCGCAAGTCGGACATCCGCAAGTCGGAGCTTACCAAAGACGATGTGAAAGCCCTGAACGACTTCTTGGTGGAAGCTGCCAAAGCCGACAACATGGAGATTAAGGGGCTGAACGTTTCCTCATACGCCTCGCCCGAAGGCCCCGTTGATTTCAACGAGAAGCTCTCCGCCGACCGCGGCAAGAACACCGACAAATATCTGGCCGATATCTTCAAGAAGGCCAAGGTGAACGGCATAGAGGTGAGCGTTGACTCCAAGAACGAGGACTGGGACGGCTTCCAGGCCGCAGTTCAGGGCTCCGACATCGAGGACAAGGAGCTGATTCTGCGCGTGCTGTCGATGTACTCCGACCTCGATGTGCGCGAGAAGGAAATTCGCAACATGTCGAAGGTTTATCGTGTGCTCGAGGAGCGCATCCTTCCTGAGCTGCGCCGCTCGGTGATGACCGCCACCGTTGATGTAAAGGGCCTCACCGATGAAGAGCTGAAGCAAATGGGCGAGAACAACAACATCGACAACCTACGCGAGGAGGAGCTGCTACACGCCGCTGCTCTCGTACAGGACGATGCCAAGAAGATTGACCTGTACACCAAAGCTGGCGAGAAGTTCAACAGCGTTCGTGGCTACAACAACGCCGCCGCCATGCAGATCAAGGCCAAGGATGCCAGCGCAGCCAAGGCCCTGCTCGACAAAATCCCCGCCGATGACAAAACCCCTGCTGTGCTGAACAACCGTGGCTGCATTGCCATGCTTGAGGGCAACTTCGATGAGGCCAAGGGCCTATTCGTTGAGGGGGCCAACGCTGGCGATGAGGCCAAGTACAACCTCGGCATCATGGCCATACTGAACAATGAGTACCCCGCTGCCCTGGAGTATCTGGGCGGAACCGACTCGTTCAATCACGGCCTGGCCGCGCTGCTCAACGGCAAGCTCGATGCAGCCAAGAATACCTTCGCCAAGAACGATTCCGCAAAGGACTACTACGGACGCGCCATAGTGGCTGCCCGTCAGGAAAGCGAAACCGAGGTTATCGACAACCTGCGCACTGCCATCAGCAAGGACAAGAGCCTGAAGGATCGCGCCCTGAAGGATGCCGAGTTCCGCGTGTTCGCAGCCAACGAGATATTCAAGGCCCTCTTCTAAAACAAGGATCATACACAAACAAAAAGGCAGCCCTGAGTGGGCTGCCTTTTTTGTTTGCTGGCGAGGACTAGGTTAAAGCTCTTAGCTTGCAGGAGATGTCCCACAGCACTATGCCCACCGACACTGCGATGTTGAACGAATGCTTGGTACCAAACTGGGGTATCTCCAAGCACATATCAGCCCGCGACACCACGTCTTGCGCCACCCCGCGCAGCTCGTTCCCGAACACCAGGGCATAGCGCTCGTCCCCCTGCGGGGCAAAGCTGGGCAGCGGTACGCTGCCCTCCACCTGCTCCACAGCCACCACTATGTAGCCAGCGGCCCGCAGCTGCGCCACAGCGCCGAGCGTGTGGGGGGCGTAGTGCCATGGCACCGAAAGCTCGGCGCCCAAGGCCGTCCGATGGATTTCGTTGTGGGGCGGGGTGCCAGTGATGCCGCACAGCCATATGGCCTCGAGAAGCAGGGCATCAGCGGTGCGGAACACCGACCCCACGTTGTTCAGGCTACGCACGTTATCGAGCACCACCACCACTGGGAGTTTCGGTGCCTTGCGGTACTCCTCTAACGTAAGGCGGTGAAGCTCAGCATTGTCGAGCTTTCTGGTCACCACGCTACGGGCTTTCGCCTCACGGGCATGGTCATGCATCGGGCTCCGCCACCGCCACGGGGCAGCTCGCTGCCATCGATGGTAATCACGTAGCTGGACCGGCCCTCGAGGCTGATGCGCCCGGCCATGAGGTCGTGGGCCCGAATCACATCGAACCCATTCAGACTCAGCTGCTCTATGGTACGCTGATTACGCGAGTAGCCCAGCACCTTGCCCGGCCCCACGCACACGAAGTTGGCACCGCTGTGCCATTGCTCCCGCTCCTGCATCCAGGCATCGGCCCCTCCGCACGATAGTGGCTTGAGGTGAATGCCCAAATTGGCCAGAGCCTGCAAAACATTATCCACGGGTTCTACTTTGAGCACCTTGCCGTTCTCCACCACGAAGTGGACGGTGCGGTAGCTGCCAAATATCACGGGCTCGTACACCATGCATTTGTCCCTATCGAGCATGGTGAACACCATGTCGAGATGGATGAACGATTCGGGATAATGCGGGAGCTCCTGTACCACAATGTGTTGCGGCCCAGGCCCAGTGGCAAACTGCTTGGCTATGAACTCTATGCCAATGCTATTGGTACGGCATCCGTTACCGATGAGCAGGATGTCGTCGCGCACCACGAGCACATCGCCGCCTTCGATGGTAGCACCGCCCCAAGTGCCGTTGCCCAAGGGGTTCACGGTGTCGGCCCCGAATTGCTCAGCGAATATGGCCTCCATGATCATGGCCTCGCGGTCGCGCACGGGGCTCGACATCTTTCCAATTAGCACCCTGCTGCCTATCGTCATAGATGCATCGCGGGTAAAGTAGAGATTATAGAGGGGTTTAAGGTCGTAGCGGTCTTGCCCTAGAGTGGTAGCAAAGCTGCTGTTAGCGGTGGCTGGGAGCCCCTCTATGAGCATCTGGCTAAGCTCGGCGCTGCTCAGGTCGATGAGGTGGTCGTAGAGGTGCGGGAGACCTTCGTGGTCGCATATCCGATGCGTGAGCGATTGCTTAGCCTGGGGGTTGTCGATCGTGGCCCGGAGGAGGTCGCCCACCTCGTAGGTTTTGCATATCTTACCCAGGGCACCGCTCAGCTGGGCGTGCTCGGCCTGGGCTACATGCTGGCTCAGGATGTCGCTGTATAGAGCCTGGTGCGCATTTGATGGGGTCATCCGTTCTAGCTCGGGGCCTGGCCGGTGTATGATGACGGCCTCTAGCTCGCCGATTTCGGACTGTACGTTTACATTGTGTTTTACGTCCATGATGGGTAAATATTGATGGATAGCAAAGATAGCGCTTATCGCTGAATATACCTAGCATCCGCGCCATGTAGCTACAGATCAGGCCATTGGGCATATCATTGGCAACACGCACACAGCGCACTGATTATCAGGAGTATAAATATAAAACAATATTCAATTACATACATTTATATTGTTTAATTGTTTATTAACGTACAAAAATATACTGATGCACTATCTTTGCGGTGTAAAAGTTGATTCACGGCCCTCCATGGGGGCGTGATGAGGTTTACTGGTTAGGTTTGGTTAAGATAGGGGCTGCTGAGAACCAGCAGCCCCTATGTTTTTGCCGTGTGCAGCGGTGGTTGGCTAATCTATCTCGATGTCGTGCGAGTCGAAAAAGTGGAACTCCAGGAAGTGGTACGATGAAATCGGGATTACCTTCAGGCGACAGCGGTACTTGCGCCCCCAGCGCCAGCGCTTCGAGAGAAAGCCCTGGTTCAGGAAGGCGGCGATGTAGGGGTGGGCCTTGAGCGTCAGGTGGCGGTGGGCCTTGGTGACGGCGATTAGGGCGAGCTTGCCCTCAATTTGGTCGTCGAGGATGAGGGTGGGGGCCACCTCGCCGCTTCCCCGGCACACGGGGCACTTCTCCTGGGTGTCGACCTGCATCTCGGGGCGGACGCGCTGGCGTGTAATCTGCATCAGACCGAACTTGCTCAGTGGCAATATGTTGTGCTTGGCTCGATCCTGAGCCATGAGCTCCTTCATGTGCTCGTAGAGCTTGGTGCGGTTCTCGCCCAGGTGCATGTCGATGAAATCGACCACGATGATGCCGCCCAGGTCGCGCAGGCGGAGTTGCCGGGCAATCTCGTTAGCGGCGGCTAGGTTCACATCGATGGCGTTGTTTTCCTGGTCGGTGTTCGACTTTGAGCGATTGCCGCTGTTCACGTCGATGACGTGCAGGGCCTCGGTGCGCTCGATGTAGAGGTACGCGCCGCTTTTGACCGAAACGATGCGCCCGAAGACGGTTTTGATCTGCTTGGAGAGGTTGAAGCTGTCGAATATGGGAACGCTGCCGCTGTACAGCTTCACGATTTTCTCCTTCTCGGGGGCTATGGTTACGATGTAGTCGCGGATTTCGTGGTACAGGGCTTCATCGTTGACGGTGATGCTGTTGAAGGTGCCGTTGAGCATGTCGCGCAGGATGGTGGTGGTGCGCTTGAGCTCGCAAGCGAGCTGGCAGGGCATCTTGGCGGTTCGGAGCTTGTCGAGTGCGCCCTCCCAGCGCTTGAGCAGGCCCTGGAGCTCGGCGTCGAGCACGGCCACCTTTTTGCCCTCGGCGGCGGTGCGCACAATGGCACCGTAGTTCTTGGGCAGGATGCTCTCCATCAGCCGTTTGAGGCGCTTGCGCTCCTCGCGCGATTCGATCTTCTGCGAGATGGAGACCTTGTCGGCGAACGGGAGCAGGATGATGTTGCGCCCGGCCAACGATATTTCGGAGGTCAGCCTGGGGCCCTTTGTCGAGATGGGCTCCTTGGCCACCTGCACCAGCACGGGCTGGCCAGCGGTGAGCATTTGGCTGATTTTGCCATTCTTGTCGATTTCCTTCTCGAACTTGACCTTCGACAGGGGCATAGGCTTCACCTTGCGGGCATAGTGCGCAAGGGTGTAACCGTGCACTGTGTGGACGTTGGAGCCGAGGTCGAGGTAGTGCAGGAACGCGTCTTTCTCGTAGCCCACGTCGACGAAGGCGGCGTTGAGCCCCGGCATGATTTTTTTCACCCTACCAAGATAGATGTCGCCAACCGTAAACTGCACATTACTCCGCTCCTTGTTGAGCTCAACGAGGCGTTTGTCCTCCACAAGGGCGATGGCTATCTCGCTCTCCTGGACGTCGATGACTAGCTCGGTGTTCACGGGTAATTGTGTTTATGGTGGGTGTTCGGTTATAAGCAAAAAACCTAAAATACCCCTCTCGGCGTACTTTAGGTTATGTGGTGGGGTAAGAAACCCGCACTCCGGAAGAATAGTGCAGGGACCTATTTCTTCTTGTGCCTATTCTTGCGTAGCCGTTTCTTCCGCTTATGGGTGGACATCTTATGCCGCTTTCTCTTCTTTCCGCTGGGCATGGCTGTGGGATTTTAGGGGTAAAACTTCGGCTTGATTACTTCTTTACGTTGCTCTTCACCTTGCTGACAAACGACTTGGCGGGCTTGAAAGCGGGGACAAAGTGCTCAGGAATCACAATGGTGGTGTTCTTGGAGATGTTACGTGCGGTCTTCTTGGCGCGCTTCTTGATGATGAAGCTACCGAAACCGCGGAGGTAAACGTTCTTCTCCTTAATCATCGAGTCTTTCACGGTTTCCATGAAGGCCTCTACCGTCTTCTGCACAGTCACTTTCTCAATCCCTGTGGACTTGGAGATCTCGTTAACGATATCTGCTTTGGTCATAGCTTGAAACTTTAAGTATCAAAGGGTTATCATTCAATTCGCTCAAATTAGCGGGTGCAAATATACGACATTTTTTTCATTCAGTGGCGTAAGTTGCTAATTTTGACAAGAATTTATCGCGACATATCTTCCAGACATGCCATTTTCTCTACATCTGTTGAGGTGGTTCGCCCTGCACGGGAGGGAGCTCCCGTGGCGCGATACCAACGACCCCTACCGCATCTGGGTGTCGGAGGTGATATTGCAGCAAACACGTGTGGTTCAAGGTATTGACTACTACATCCGCTTCATCGACCGCTTCCCCACGGTGGGTGCGCTAGCCGCAGCTCCGCTCGATGATGTAATGAAGGTTTGGCAGGGCCTAGGCTACTACACCCGCGCCAGCAATCTGCACGCGGGGGCGCAGCAGGTGGTAGCGCAGCATGGCGGAGAGCTGCCGCGCACTTACGACAAGCTGCTAAAGATAAAAGGTTTAGGCGCATATTCGGCTGCCGCCGTGGCCTCATTCGCTTTCGGCGAGGCCGTACCGGCCATCGATGGCAACGTGTACCGCATATTGGCCCGCGTGTTCGGGGTGTTCACCCCCACCGACAGCGCCCAGGGGCGCAAAGAGTTCTTCGGCCTGGCCAGCGAGCTGATGGATCGGCAGCACCCCGCCGCGTTCAACCAGGCCATCATCGACTTTGGGGCGCTGGTGTGCACCTTCCGTCAGCCCCAGTGCGGCGAGTGCCCTATGGCCGAGCGCTGCTACGCGCTGCGCAACAACATGATTGGCAAGCTCCCCGTAAAGGGGAAGCGCGCTGCCGTGCGCGACCGCTATTTCTACTATCTGATGGTGCGCCACGGAGGGCACACATTCGTGCGCCGCCGCCAGGAGCGCGACATCTGGCATTCGCTCTACGAGTTCCCGCTGATTGAGCTGCCCGCCCCGCTGCCTGTGGAAGAGCTCATGCTCAGCCCGGACTGGGCTGAGCTGATCGGCGACGGGCACTTCAGCGTGCTCTCGGTGTCGGAGGGCATCAGGCATCAGCTCACGCACATCAACATCCACGCACGCTTCATCATAGTGGAGGTGGAGCGGGCGGGCTACAAGCTCAGGGCCGACTACCGCCGCGTGCCCATCGATGAGCTTGAGCGCTACTCGGTGCCCCGCCTTATAGATGCCTACATGGCCGCAGAGCCATCGCTCCGCTACTTCAGGCGTAAGTGAACAAAGGACGGACGTGTCCCGCTCCATTTGGAATATCGCCCCGAAAACGCTAAATTTGTGGCCATAAACTCCTCATCGCAGCCTTGAAACAGATAGCCCTACTGCTGGTGGCCGTTGGCCTGTCGGTGCTGCTGCTGCCGCAGTGCGCCAAGGTGGTGGCTCCCACGGGAGGCCCCATGGATACGCTGGCCCCCGTGATGACGGGGAGCACCCCCCTGCCCAACGCCACCAACTTCAAGGGGAGCAAGCTCACCTTCACTTTCAACGAGTTCATCAAGCTCGACAACTACCAGCAGAAGCTGCTGGTGTCGCCCCCGCTGAAACGCCCAGCCAGCCTAGTGGTGAACGGCAAAAGGGTGGTGCTCAGCCTCAACGACACGCTGCTCGACAACACCACCTACACCATATATCTGGGCGATGCCATCAAGGACGTGAACGAGGGCAATCCCTACGCCGACTTCGAGTTCGCCTTCTCCACCGGGGCCAGCATCGACTCGCTGTGCCTACACGGCTCGGTGGCCGATGCGTTCAGCAACGCCCCGCTGGCGGGCATCATGGTGATGCTCTACGCCCAGCCATCGGACTCGGCCCCCTACATTACCCGCCCCCAGCACGTGGCCCGCACGCAGCCCGACGGATCGTTCCACCTGAGCAACCTGAAGCCGATGGACTACAAGATTGTGGCCCTAGCCGATCGCAACGCCGACTACCTTTACAATCAGGGCGTGGAGCGCATCGGTTTTATCAACGGCATAGACCTGCGGGGCTACATGCACAGCCCATACGACACGGTGGTGCCCGAGCTGCCGCCCCTACGGATGTTCGCAGAGGAGCGGGCGGAGCAGCGGCTGACCAACAAGGAGCGCCCCAACTCACACACCTTCAGCCTGTTCTTCTCTCGCCGGCCTGTGGGCGGCTTTTCTCTTGAGCCGCTAGGCTTCGAACCGGCCATAGAGCCCTGGTGCGTGGGCGAGCCCGACAACAACGGCGACACCATAAGATATTGGATTACAGACACCACACTGTTCGCGCTGGACACCATAGGAGTGATGCTACGCTACAAAAAAACCGATGAGCGCAACCTGCTGCACCCCAACGCCGACACCGTGCTGCTGATATGCCACGAGTGCATAATGAGCAGGCGCCAAACCAAGCGGCGGGGCAAGCAGTCCGAGCCTTCCGACCAGCCCAGCAGCAAACCCAAAGCCGGCACCATAAGCACCTCGGTGCCAGCCAATGGGGTCGTAAAGCCCAACCAACCGCTCATGCTCACACTCCCCTACCCCGCACAGCTGGCCCACCCCGATGGCGCGGTGCTCCTGCTCCTGCCCGACAGCATACCCGTGCCCATAGCCATACAGCCCGACAGCTTAAGCCCGCTGAAGTATCACATAGCCCCCGAATGGAAACCCAGCAGTGCATACGCGCTCACCGTACTGCCGCACACATTTGCGCTGTACAACGGACAGCCGCTTGACACCCTACGCCTATCGCTAAAAGGGGTAAACCCCGAGCAGCTAGGTGAGGTGCGGCTAAAGCTGAGCGGATTCGATACCCCCGTGATGGCCGAGCTGCTCACCGAGCAGGGGAAGATGGTGGAGCGCAGCGTTGCCCAAAGCAACATAGTGACATTCAAATACATACAACCAAACAAATACAAAATAAGGCTCATAGAAGATGCCAACGGCAACCAGCAGTGGGATTCAGGGCGGTACCTGCAAGGCCAGCAGCCCGAGCGCACCTTCATATACGAGGCTGAGGGCTCAGAGGTCATCAACGTAAGGGCCAACTGGGAGAACGAGCTCACATTCAACAAGCCCCAGCAGCCATGAAAAGGATAGGCATCATACTGCTACTCGTGCTGCTGGCCCACATGGCCATGGGCCAGCCCTACCTAGGGCTGACTGGGGGCTGGTCGGCCTCAAAGGCCAAGCTGATCAACCCATACATGCGCACCCACAGCGTGTACGATGGTGGGGCCGACCTCGGGGTGGCGTTCAAATACTACAAGCCCAACCCCCGCGCCGATTTCTACGTGGAGAAGTTGGCGGGCGTACAGCTAGAGCTGGTGCTCACCCATCATGGCTACCGCACCCATCCGCAAGATTCGCTCGAGCAGCCCTACCGCCGCCTGAACACCTACCTGATGCTCCCCACCATGGCTCAGTTCCGATTTAGGCTGGGCGGCATGGCATTCGTCCACGTCAATGTGGGCCCCTACATGGCCTACATGCTCAACGCGCAGACGGGCGAGCAGCGCGCTGATGGCCAATTCGACATGCAGCCCTACCAGCTGAAGCCGCTGCGCGACAACCGCGTGGACTACGGCATCATAGCTGGGCTGGGGTTGAGCCTAGAGCTCCGATGGGGTGTGCTACAGGTGGAAGGCCGCTACGGCTACGGCCTAGGCGACATGTACAACGTGAACTATCTGGGCAACCATTCGCAATCGCCAGCATCGTTCCAAAGCGTAGCCCTATGCTACATGCTCCGCCTTGGGAGCCCCCAAAAACCATAACCCCCAGCGGTATGAACCTCTACGGCAAAACTCTCACCGAACTCAGCGAGCTAGCTGCCTCTGAGGGGCTACCCAAGTATAGCGCAGGGCAGATAGCTCACTGGCTCTACCGCCAGCATGCCACTAGCCTAGAACAGATGACCAACCTCCCCAAGGCCGTGCGCCAGCGGCTGTCGGAGCGAC
The DNA here is from genome assembly GCA_017454165.1 of Bacteroidales bacterium. GTDB lineage: Bacteria > Bacteroidota > Bacteroidia > Bacteroidales > Tenuifilaceae > RGIG6076. The sequence goes on from JAFTDN010000119.1 coordinate 24,890, forward strand.
ACAGCGTACAGCTCGCCCCCCCCATACGCACCACGGAGTCGAAAGACGGCACCAAGAAATACCTCTTCGCCGTAGGCGACCGCTACGTAGAGACGGCCTACATCCCCGAGGCCAACCGGTCTACGCTATGCGTATCATCGCAGGTGGGCTGCGCCATGGGCTGCGAGTTCTGCGCCACGGGCCGGCAAGGCTTCCAGCAGCACCTGAGCGAGGGACAAATTCTGAACCAGCTGCGCTCCATACCCGAATTTGACCGAGTGAGCAACATCGTATTCATGGGCATGGGCGAACCGCTCAACAACCTAGAATCCGTGCTGCGGGCCACCGAGGTGCTCACCGCCCCATGGGGCATGGGCTGGAGCCCCAAGCGGATCACGGTGTCCACGGTAGGACTGCTCCCACCACTGCGCCGATTTTTGGCCCAAAGCCGATGCCATTTGGCAGTCAGCATGCATACCCCCTTTGCCGATGAGCGGGCCAGCATGATGCCTGTGGAACGGGCACACCCCATAGCGCAAGTGGTGGAAGAGCTGCGGCGGCACCGCTGGACGGGACAGCGCAGAGTTTCGTTTGAGTACACCATGATACGCGGCCTGAACGACACCCCCCGCCACGTGGAGGGGCTGCTGAGGCTGCTGGCCGGGCTAGAGTGCCGCATCAACCTGATTGCCCTGCATCCCACACCCGACAGCCGCTTCAGCCCATCGCCAGCCGAGACCATGGTACGCTTCCGCGATGCGCTGTCGGAGCGCGGCATCACCACCACCATAAGGGCTTCGCGCGGGCTCGACATCAACGCGGCATGCGGGCTGCTGTCCACCGCAGAGCAACGAGCGCACATCCCCAGTAGCACAAATTACATCTCGCAATGAAACGCATAGCAAGCATCATCAGCATCGCGCTGTCCGCCAGCATGTACGCCCACGCACAGCAGGCCGAACGTGCGGTTACGGCCTTTGGCCTCGACATGTACAGGCAGACCGCAACCGGCAAGAACATGGTGTTCTCGCCCATCAGCATATCGCCCACCATGGCCATGGTGGCCCTAGGAGCCAAGGGGCAAACCCTACAGCAGATGGCCCAAACCATGCACTTTCAACCAGACAACATGCAACTATTCAAGCAGATGGGCCAGCTACAGCAGCATCTAGCGCAGCAGCAGCATGTAGAGGTGCGCATAGCCAACCGCACGTGGATGGATCAAACCCACAGGCCAATCTTCCGCTACCGCCGCAAGCTGAAGCGCAACTTCGGGGCCATAGCCCATACCCTCGACTTCAGGGAGCAGCCCGATGAGGCCCGGCGGGTCATAAACCGCGCCATAGCCGATGACACCAGAGGGCACATCGAAAACCTGCTGCCCAAGGGCAGCATAGGCAGCAGCACCCAGCTGGTGCTCACCAATGCCATATATTTCAAGGGCAAGTGGGAGCTCCCCATCGACCCCCAAAACACCAAGATGCGCGACTTCTTCCCCTCCGATGGCAGCACCATGCAGTGCCCCACCATGTTCGTGAACGAGGCATTCGGAATCTACCACGGCGATGGGTATGATGCCCTACAGATGGACTACCAGGGCAAGGGCATGTCGCTGCTCATCATGCTGCCCCACGAGCACACCAAGCTGGCCGACCTGGAGAGCAAGCTGAGCCCCGAGCTATACCAAGCCACCATCGATGGGCTAAGCACCAGCGAAAAGGTGAAGGTGTACCTGCCCAAGTTCAAGATAAGCACATCGGTGGCACTGAAGCCCACCCTGTGCAGCATGGGCATGCCCATCGCCTTTAGCTCTGGGGCCGACCTCTCGGGCATAACGGGCGACAGGGAGCTACATATAGCCAACGTTTATCATGAGGCACTCATAGAGGTGTCGGAGGAGGGGACCACCGCCGCCGCCGCCACCGCCGCCGTGATGGTGCGCAAGACCGCCGTGGTGCGCGACAAAATCTTCCGCGCCAATAGGCCGTTCATTTTCATCCTAAAGGATAACCCCAGCGGCACCATCCTATTCATGGGCAAGGTAGAGCACCCCTGCTAAAAATCAAGCCCACCATGGCCCAGCGTAGCCCTCGGCCCTATAGCATCTGGCTAAAGCCCATAGTGGTGGCGGGCTTTGTGCTGGTAGTGGGGTTCGCCGTGGCCGCCGCCGTCATCGCCTTCTCGGGCCTCCGCGAGCTGAACCGCATACACGGACAAATAGGCCCAACCAATGACAACCTGCTCACCATCAGCACACTGACGACCGACCTATTTGGGGCCGAGTCCGACATACGCTCGTACATGCTCACCGCCGATGAGCAATACCTACGGGCCTACAACGCCAAGCAGCAAAGCGTGGAGCGGGGCGTAATTGCGCTGCAAGCGCAGCTCGACAACAGCTCGGCGCAGCACAGAATAGTCCAACGCATAGCTCAGCTGGTGGACGACAAGCGCAAGCTGGTGGATGAGCTGGTGGCAGCGCAGCGCAACCGCCCCCCCGAGACTTTCTACGACCGCGCCATCGACGAGGTGGGGCAGCTGGGGCGCAATGCCCTGCCCTCCTACTCCACAACGAAAGCCACCACCATAACCACCCAGCTCCGCGACACATCGCTCACCGTGCCCACCAGCGGTATGCTGGCCCGCATCAGACGATTCTTTGTGGGCCCCATCAGGGTGGATTCCGTGCTCACTTCCACCCACACTAGCACCCTCTACGACACCCTCCACCACGGCAGGAGCATCCCCGACACCACCCTGGCCAAACTTGAGCTCCGCATGGCCCAGCTCAAGGCCGAACAGGCCGCCTACGCCGAAATCCGATCAGGGCAAGAGCTACTGCTGCTCGACAGCGACAGGCTGATAATGAACCAAATACGCTCGTTAGTGCTGGAGCTGGAGCACCACGAACTATCGGCAGTCCACGTGCGCGCAGCCAAGGTGCGCAGCCTCGTGCAGCGCACGGCCATCTGGATGGTAACGCTGGGAGCCATAGCCATCATGGTGGTGGTGCTGCTGCTCGCCCTCATCTTCGCCGACCTATCGAGGGCCAGCCTACACAGAGCCCAGCTACAGCAGGCCAAAACCTACGCTGAGCAGCTGCTGCAGGCCAAGGAGCAATTTTTGGCCAACATGAGCCACGAGATACGCACCCCCCTGAGCGCCGTGGTGGGCCTCGTGAGGCAGATAGGAAGGGCCGACCTGCCGCAGGCCCAGCGGCAGCAGGTGCAAATCCTACAATCATCGGCACAGCACCTGCTGGCCGTAATCAACGACATACTCGACTACTCGAAGCTCGATGCGGGGCACATGCGCCTCAACCAGCACCTATTCAGCCCCAGTGCGCTGATTGCCGAGGTGGGCCAAACCTTCGACTATAGGGCCAAGGAGAAAGGCATAGACCTACTAGTCCACTCCGACCCCACGCTCCCCGCCGAGCTGTGGGGCGATGGCTTCAGGCTAAAGCAAATTGCGATGAACCTCGTGAGCAACGCCATAAAATTCACAGCGCAGGGCAGCGTGGTGGTGAACCTGGGCACCGCCCGCACCACCGCCCATCACACCAGCCTACAGCTCACCGTGGCCGACACGGGTATAGGCATTCCGACAGATGCCCAACACACTGTGTTCGAAGACTTCACACAGGCCGACCCCAGCATAGCGCGTCAGCATGGAGGCACGGGTCTAGGGTTGGCTATAGTGAAGAAGCTGGTGGACCTACAACACGGCGAGCTGCACCTCAGCAGCCAGCCCGGACAGGGCACCACGGTGAGCGTGATAGTGCCCTACGCCACGCAGCCCCCCGAGGGCCACAGCCATCAACCCCAAGCCCCTGCCCGCATAGCCTCAGACAGCCGGGTGCTGATTATCGATGATGACCCTGTGAACCGCATGATAGTGGAAGAGATGGCCCGCAGCATTGGGATAGAGACGCACAGCACGGGCTCCCCCTCCGACCTACCCCAGATGATGGAAAGGGAGCGCTACGCCGCCATCATCACCGACATACAAATGCCCGGCCTGAGCGGCTACGACCTAGCACGCCTAGTCGATGAACGGGGCTGGAACATCCCCGTGGTGGCCATCACGGCCAGCTCCACCATCGACCCCGAACATTTCGTGGAACGGGGCTTCTCGGGCTACCTCATAAAACCATTCAACGAACTGCAGCTGCTCAGCACGCTCGGCCCCCTGCTAGCCCCAAAAGCCCTCAGCACCAGAGCCCGTCCACAGCACCGTCCTGAGCATCGCAAAACACCCGCCGCCAGCGCCATCAACCTCGACGAGCTGCACCGCTTCACGGGCGGCGATGTGATGGCCCTACGCTCAATCCTGAAAGCATTCCTCGACAATGCGCACATCAACCTCAAAGCGCTCAATGGGCACATCAAGCGGCACCAAATGGACGAGGCCTCAGCGGTGGCCCACCGAATGAAATCAACATTCATGCAGCTCAGGACATACGATGTGGGCTGGCTGCTCGAGCTGATAGAGCACCTGCGCCCCGATAAGCCCCGCTCCGCCCAAGTGCTCATCCGCGAGCTGAACAAGCGCATAGCTCCAGCCCTCAAGGCAATCCAACACGAACTCTACAAGCTACAACAAACCTCTAACAACAAGGCACATATGCATCGGCCCCCCAACGAAAGCGGCTCAAAACAAACCCACATCACATAGGCTGCGTAAACATGCAGAAAATCGACACCCCAAATCCCCGCTCGGTGTGAACACGAACTACTGCGAGAGCCTAACCGAGCCCACCCGCCGTAAAACCATCGAAGTGCGGGTGGGCGACATCCCTTTGGGGGGGGCAAACCCCCTGCGCATACAAACCATGGCCACCGCCAGCACCATAGACACCGATGGGGCCACGCTGCAATGCATCGCCGCCGCGAGGGCCGGGGCCGACTACATGAGGCTTACCACACAGGGCATACGCGAGGCGGCCAACCTAGCAAACATCGTCCGTGCGCTGCGCGAGCGGGGCATAACCATGCCGCTAATCGCCGATGTGCACTTCAACCCCGCCGCCGCCATGGAGGCCGCGCAGCACGTGGAGAAAGTCCGCATCAACCCAGGCAACTTCATCGACCCTAGAGCCAAGCTACAGGGGGCAACGTACTCCGATGAGGAGTACAACCATGACCTGCAACGCATAGAGGACAAACTGCTGCCGCTCATCGCGCTATGCCGCCAGCGCAATGTGGCCATAAGGGTGGGCGTAAACCACGGCTCGCTCTCCGACCGCATAATGAGCCGCCACGGCGACACGCCCCGAGGCATGGTAGAGTCGGCCATGGAGTTCCTGCGCATATTCAACCGCCAACAATTCCACGCCGTGGTGGTTTCTATGAAATCGAGCAGCACCCGCACCATGGTGCAGGCCGTGCGTATGCTGGTAGCCACCATGAACGCCGAGGACATGGCCTACCCGCTACACCTGGGTGTCACCGAGGCTGGCGATGGCGAGCAGGGCCGCATCAAATCAGCAGTGGGCATAGGAGCCCTGCTGGCTGACGGTTTGGGCGACACCATCCGCGTATCGCTCACCGAGCCGCCTGAGGCCGAGCTACCCGTGGCCCGAGAGCTGGCTGCCCTCTTCGAGCATCGCCCCTCCCCCAACCCACCCCTCCCCCCTGCGGAACACCTCCCCTACAATCCCGACGCCTACATGCGCCGTCCCTCGCTACAGTGGAACGGCCTCATAGGCGAACAGCGCCCCCCCGTGGTGGTGGAGCGCATCAACGATGACAGCCCCTCCGAGCAGGCCGATGTGTACCTCACCGCCGACACCCGCGATGACGACACCTCCACCTTCCGCCTGAAAACGATAGAACAAGCCATGAACGGGCAACCAGGTGCATTCGTAGAGCTACAGATGCAGCACCTACTCAGCTCCGAGGCTGTGAGGTGGTTGCAAAGCTCATCGGAACACGTGCTGGTACTAGGCACCAGCAACACCAATGGCTACGCCGAGCAGCGAGCGGCCTTCATCAAGCTCGCGGAGCTGGGCATACACCTGCCCGTCATCATACACCGGCACTACGAGGAGCGGAGCCTACCCAGCCTACAGCTACGCGCCGCCGCCGACATCGGGCCGCTGCTGCTCGATGGGCTGGGCGATGGCATCATGATCACCGCCCCAAACATCGGCAACGCCGACCTATGCGCCACTGCATTCGCCATCCTGCAAGCCGCTCAGGTGCGCATCAGCCAAACGGAGTACGTAGCCTGCCCAGGCTGCGGGCGCACCCTCTACGACCTCCCCGGCACCCTGCAACGCGTGAGGGCGGCCACAGGGCACCTGAAAGGGCTAAAAATAGGCATCATGGGCTGCATAGTGAACGGCCCAGGCGAGATGGCCGATGCCCACTACGGCTACGTGGGCGCGGCCAAAGGCCGCATATCGCTCTACCGTGGCAAAAAGTTGGTAAAACCAAACATCCCCGAGGAGCAGGCCATCGATGAGCTAGTGGTGCTGATTAAGGCTCATGGAGACTGGCGCGAGCCCTGAGAGCTAAGGCGTAATGTACAGCATACGCCTTATATAGGCTGCAAATACGCCCAGCCCACCATCGATATTGGATATGGCATTACCCGCCTCAAAAAAGTAGTCAGCCCCCCAAGCCCCCTCCAAGGATGCATGGTACCGATAATAGTCGGGGCCCACAAGCATCACATCGAGGCGCAGCGTATCGAACGAGCGGCTGTCCCAGCGCGTCTCATCGTGCAGCACGAAGCCCGTTGAGTTGGGCTGCACGGCCACGAAAGCATCGCCAAACATCCTATAGGCATAAGCAGTGTCGTTGCCATAGCCCCCATCCATGGTGCTGTCCCGAA
>JAFTDN010000120.1 GCA_017454165.1 Bacteroidales bacterium
CTTCTGATCCAGAGTCAGACGTGTTGCCAATTACACCATAGGACAGCATCAGTGTTTTTCGACAGCGCAAAGGTAGCGCTTTTTGCGTTTGGTTGTTCCTGAGGCTGCAAAAAATATGCGCTAAAAAAGTGTAAGCACCTTACCTGCTGGCAATTTTGGCCCAGGTGTCCTTCAGCGTGGCCACTCGGTTGATCACCATCTTGCCGTTGGCGGTGTCGGGGTCGATGCAGAAGTAGCCCATGCGCTCGAACTGGAACCGCTCGCCCACCTGCGCCTCGCCGAGCGCGGGTTCGAGCTTGGCCTCAATGGTGCGCAGCGAGTTGGGGTTCAGGTGCTCCTTCCAGTCGTGCCCCTCGGGCACATCGTTGGGGTCGGGCACCGAGAACAGGCGGTCGAACAGGCGCACCTCGGCGCCTATGGCGTGCTGGGCCGACACCCAGTGTATGGTGCCCTGCACGCGGCGGCCATCGGGGGCGTTGCCCCCACGGGTGGCGGGGTCGTAGGTGCAGCGCAGCTCGGCGATGTTGCCCTGGGCATCCTTTACCACCTCGTTGCAGGTGATCAGGTAGGCGTAGCGCAGGCGCACCTCGCGCCCTGGGGCCAGGCGGAAGAATTTTTTCGGTGCATCTTCCATAAAGTCCTCGCGCTCAATGTATAGCTCACGTCCGAATGGCACCATGCGGGTGCCATACGATGCGTCCTCGGGATTGTTGATGGCCTCCAGCTCCTCGGTTTGGCCCTCGGGGTAGTTGGTGATGACTACCTTTAGCGGGTTGAGCACGGCCATGCGGCGGGCGGCGCGGCGGTTGAGGTCTTCGCGCAGGCAGAACTCGAGCAGCGACAGGTCTATCACGTTGTCGCGCTTGGCCACACCCACCTTCTCGGCGAATGCGCGTATGGCCTCGGGGGTGTATCCCCGGCGGCGCAGGCCGCAGATGGTGGGCATGCGGGGGTCGTCCCAGCCCATCACCACGCCTTCCTGCACGAGCTGCAGCAGCTTGCGCTTGCTCATCACGGTGTAGTTGATGTTGAGCCTGGCGAACTCGTACTGCCGCGAGGGGAATATGCCCAGCTGCTCTATGAACCAGTCGTACAGGGGCCTGTGCACGTCGAACTCGAGCGTGCAGATGGAGTGGGTGATGTGCTCGATAGAGTCGCACTCGCCGTGGGCGTAGTCGTACATGGGGTAGATGCACCATTTGTCGCCCGTGCGGTGGTGCGGGGCGTGTATGATGCGGTACATCAGCGGGTCGCGCATGAGCATGTTGGGGTGGCCCATGTCGATTTTTGCGCGCAGCACCTTTTGCCCATCGGCGAACTCGCCGGCCCTCATGCGGCGGAACAGGTCGAGGTTCTCCTCCACGGAGCGGTTGCGCCATGGGCTCTCCTTGCCTGGCTGAGTAACGGTGCCCCGGTTTTGGCGGATTTCTTCCTGGGTTTGGTCGTCCACGTAGGCCAAGCCTTTGGAAATCAGCTGTTCGGCCCACTGGTAGAGCTGCTCAAAGTAGTCGGAGCTGTAGAGCTCCTGGGCCCACTCGAAGCCCAGCCAGCGGATGTCGTCCTTTATGGAGTTCACGTACTCCACGTCCTCCTTCACGGGGTTGGTGTCATCGAATCGGAGGTTGGTCTTGCCGCCATAGGTGCGGGCCAGCCCGAAGTTTAGGCATATCGACTTGGCGTGGCCTATGTGCAGGTAGCCGTTGGGCTCGGGCGGGAAGCGGGTGATGATGCCATCGGGGTGCTTGCCCGCCTGCAGGTCGGCCTCTATGATTTCTTCTAGAAAATTTTTCTGCCTGCCTTCGGCTGCGCTGTTGGTGTCCATCGGGGGTGGGGGTTGAGTGTCTGTGCGTGGGCGTTTGCCGTTCGCAAAGTTAATACAAATGCGCCCCTTGATGTGCATGGCCGGTCGATTTTTTTGGTGCGTATGGTTTATTTAGGTACATTGCGCCCCGCAAATTACGCATCATGGCGCTTATAGAGATTGAGGGCATGGAGTTCTACTCCTTCCACGGCCACTTCAGGGAGGAGCAGGTGGTGGGCAACCGCTTTTTGGTGGATGTGCAACTCGAGGTGGACTCCGCTGTGGCCCAGCAGACCGATGAGCTGGCCGACACCGTGAACTACGTGCAGGTGTACCAGATAATTAAGGAGCAGATGGCCATAAAGTCGAAGCTGCTAGAGCATCTGGCCGAGCGTATCGTTACGGCCATCCATGCGGCTCAGCCGCAGGTGCGGCGGGTGCGGATCAAGGTGTCGAAGATGAACCCGCCCGTGGGCGGCAAGATGTCGTGCGTGAGCTTTACGCTTGAGCGTTAATATGCTTATTATTAGCGTTATGGATGGTAGCCCCGTTGGTCTTGACCGTAGCATCATCATCGATTTAATGACCAAGGAAATGCCTTACGGTAAGTACAAAGGTCTGAAGTTCAGCCGTCTGCCAGAGCCATACCTAGCATGGATGTCGCGCAGCGGAGCGTTTCCTCAGGGGCGCTTGGGGGTGCTGCTGCAAACGCTCTATGAGATCAAGCTCAACGGGCTTGAGCATCTGCTCAACGAGCGGCACTTGGGGGGATAAAGTTTTTTTTGCCGATTATTCTGCTGATTTACAACGCTATGCATGATGCGCTGTGCGCTGTGGTAACATTTTTTCTGAAAAAACTTTGGGCCTAGCAAATTTAAGGTGTAAATTTGCAGCGCGTTTGAGCAGCGGTCCGTAGCTCAGCTGGTAGAGCAATTGACTCTTAATCAATGGGTCCAGGGTTCGAGCCCCTGCGGACCGACCACCAAAAAGGCCACCCCATTCGGGGTGGCCTTTTTAGTGCGTAGCATTCTGTAGGCTTACCCCACGGTGGAGCCGCTCGTCATGGGTGAGCTGGGCTGCAGCAGGCGCAGCGCACCGTCGAGGTCTTCAGCCATGAGCACCATGCCGTGTGACTCTATGCCCTTTATTTTGCGGGGTTCGAGATTCGCCAGCACCAGCACCTGCTTGCCCACCAGCTCGTTGGGGGCGAAATGCTCGGCGATGCCCGACACCAACGTGCGTACATCGATGCCCGTGTCCACCTGGAGCTTGAGCAGCTTTTGGGTTTTGGGCACACGTTCGGCCTCTAGCACGGTGCCCACCCGGATGTCCATGCGGGCGAAATCGTCGAAGCTCACGGCGGGCTTCTCGGGCTCGACCTTGGCCGCCATGCGCTGGTTGTGCGCCTTTATGGCCTGTAGCTTGTCGAGCTGGGCTTGTATGGTGGTGTCGTCAATCTTTTCGAACAGCAGCTGGGCCTGCCCCAGCTTGTGGCCCTGGGGCAGCACATCGGCGCGGCCCGCGCTGTCCCATTGCGGTGCATCGAGCTGGAGCATCTGCCCGATGCGCGCTGCGGTGAAGGGTAGGAAGGGCTCTGCCACCACGGCGATGTTGGCCGTAATCTGCAGCGCGATGTGTAGGATGGTGGCCACACGCTGCGGGTCGGTGGAGTGCAGTTTCCACGGTTCGGTGTCGGCTAGGTACTTGTTGCCGAGGCGGGCCATGTTCATGACCTCCTTGAGCGCCTCGCGGAAGCGGAAGCTCTCAAGGTTGTCCTCTATGGCGGTCGTTATGCGGGGCAGCTCGGCTAGGGTTTGCTGGTCGTAGTGGGTGAGCGGCCCTATGGCTGGTACCTCGCCATCAAAGTGCTTGTGAGTGAGCACCATGGCGCGGTTCACGAAGTTGCCCAGGATAGCCACCAGCTCGCTGTTGTTGCGGGTTTGGAAGTCCTTCCAGGTGAAGTCGTTATCTTTGGTCTCGGGCATGTTGGCGGCCAGCACGTAGCGTAGCACGTCCTCCTTGCCGGGCATCTCATCGAGGTACTCGTGGAGCCACACGGCCCAGTTGCGCGAGGTCGATATTTTGTCGCCTTCGAGGTTCAGGAACTCGTTGGCTGGCACGTTGTCGGGCAGTATGTACCCCCCGTGGGCCATGAGCATGGCAGGGAATATGATGCAGTGGAACACGATGTTATCCTTGCCGATGAAGTGGATTAGGCGGGTGTCGGGGTCCTTCCAGAATTTCTCCCACTCGGGGCTCAGCTCCTTGGTTGCCGATATGTAGCCTATTGGGGCATCGAACCACACGTAGAGCACCTTGCCCTCGGCGTTGGGCAGGGGTACGGGCACGCCCCAGCTCAGGTCGCGGCTCACGGCGCGGGGTTGCAGCCCCTGATCGAGCCAGCTCTTGCATTGGCCGTATACGTTGGTCTTCCACTCCTTGTGCTCGGTCAGAATCCAGCGCTCGAGCTCGGGCTGCATCCTGTCGAGAGGAAGGAACCAGTGCTTGGTGTCGCGCAGGGTGGGGGCGGAGCCGCTCAGCGATGATCGGGGGTTTACGAGGTCGGTGGCGTTGAGGCTGGTGCCGCAGCGCTCGCACTGGTCGCCGTAGGCGGCCTCGTTGCCGCAGTGGGGGCATGTGCCGGTAACGTAGCGGTCGGCTAGGAACTGCCCCACCTGCTCATCGTAGAGTTGCTGCGAGGTGCGCTCGATGAACACGCCCTTGTCGTGCAGGTGCTTGAAGAAGTCCGCCGATGTTTTGTGGTGCATGGGGCTCGACGTGCGCGAGTAGATGTCGAACGATATGCCCAGCCGGGCGAATGCGTTCTTGATGATGGCGTGGTACTTGTCCACCACGGCCTGTGGCGTGGTGCCCTCCTGCATGGCCTTAATGGTGATGGGCACCCCATGCTCATCGGAGCCGCACACCCACATCACCTCGCGCCCGCGTTTACGCAGGTAGCGCACGTAGATGTCGGCAGGAATGTACACCCCAGCCAGGTGGCCTATGTGCACGGGGCCATTGGCGTATGGCAGCGCCGTGGTAATCATGTACCGTTTGAACTCTTTTGCCATTGGTCGCTTAAGAATTTATGAACCTGCAAAATTACATAAAAAGTTGTGGGGGGCCAATTTTCAGCCGCCCATTGAAACAAAGTGGGGAATAATCGTTTACATTTATAAGCCAACCTTTGTTACCTCAGCTCTTTGTACATGAAGCGAATATCCCCACCGGCGCTCAAATTTGGCGATACCATAGGGCTAGTGGCCCCAGCGCGGCACGTTACGCAGCAGGAGATGCGGACGGCCATCCACTTCTTCACCTCGCAGGGCTTTCTGGTGAAAACCTCTCCCCATCTGTTCTCCAAGCACTTCCAGCTGGGGGGTACCGACCAAGAGCGGGCGGCCGACTTCATGGCCATGGTCGATGACAGCGATGTGAAGGCCATCGTGTGCGCCCGAGATGGCTACGGCAGCGTGCGCATCCTTGAGCATATCAACCTGCGCCATCTGCAGGCCAACCCCAAGTGGGTGGTGGGCAATGGCGACATCACCCAGCTGCACAGCATTATATGCAACTGGTACGGCCTGGAGGTGATGCACGGCATAATGCCCACCGAGTTCCCCGTCGATGACCATCACTACGACTCGTGCCTGCGGCTGGTGCGGGCGCTGTTGGGCGAGGCTCCTTCGTACACGCTGCCCCCCCACCCGCTCAACCGCCACGGCACGGCCACGGGCCAGCTGGTGGGCGGCAACCTAGCAACCCTCTCCATGCAGATTGGCACCGATGGCGATGTGGTGCCACAGGATAAAATCCTCTTCCTGGAGCACGGGCACTGCCGCCCATTCGAGATTGACAGGCTGATGATGCACCTCAAGCGCAGCGGCAAGCTCAAGGCCATCGCGGGCATGGTGGTGGGCACGTTCAGCAACTTCATCGCCGAAGTGGAGCCCTTTGGCCGCGCCCCTTACGAAATCATACACGATGTGATGGCCGATTACGACGTGCCCATATGCTTCGGACTGCAGTCGGGTACGGGCAGCCAGAACATGCCCCTGATCTTGGGCCGCGCAGTGCAGCTCGATGTGCGCCCCGAGGCGGTGCAGCTCGACTTCGCACCCGCGCCCCAAAACGGGCTTATAGCGTAGCCCCTGCCCATGAGCACCAAGAGGTTGGGCAATGCTGGCGAGCGCATAGCGGTGGAGCACCTCAGGGCCAAGGGCTACACCATCCTGCACACCAACTGGCGCTGGGGGCACAAGGAGCTCGACGTGGTGGCCCAGCAGGGGCAAACGCTCGTGGTGGTGGAGGTGAAGACCCGCCAGAGCGACTACTGGCAGGAGCCCCACGAGGCTGTGCGCCAGCGAAAGCAGCGCCACATGGTGGAGGCCGCCGATGCCTACGTGGGTAGGCTGGAGGCCGACCTCGATGTGCGCTTCGACATCATCTCCATTGTGTGGAACCACGGGCGCTATGCCGTGGAGCACATCGAGGACGCATTCGGCCCCACGCTGCGCTAGCTCTCGGCCACGGGGAGGTCGGGGTACAGGAAGTTGTCGTATGGGTAGCGGCCCACGTGGGCCTCGCGGGCCTCGCGGTAGAGCATCTGCCGCAGCGCATCTATATTGATGCGCTCGCGGGCCGACACGAACACCGTGCGCCCATTGCTGCGAGCCATCCAGCTGCGCTGCAGCTCGCCGAGCGGCGGGTGCCGGACAGTGCCGTCGGGGTCGATGCTGGTGTAGCGGTCCACCTTGTTGAACACCATGATGGTGGGCTTATCGGCTGCTCCGATGTCGCGCAGCGTTTGGTTCACCACGTTCACCTGATCCTCGAACAGCGGGTGCGATATGTCGGCCACGTGCACCAGCACATCGGCCTCGCGCACCTCGTCGAGCGTCGATTTGAACGACTCCACCAGCAGGTGGGGCAGCTTGCGGATGAAGCCTACCGTGTCGGAGAGCAGGAAGGGCAGATTGCCCACCACCACCTTGCGCACAGTGGTATCGAGCGTGGCGAAGAGCTTGTCCTCGGCGAAGATGTCCGACTTGCTCAGCAGGTTCATCAGGGTCGATTTGCCCACGTTGGTGTAGCCCACCAGCGCCACGCGCACTATGCCCCCGCGCCCCTTGCGCTGTACGGACATCTGGCGGTCGATCTGGACGAGGTCGGCCTTGAGCTTGGCTATGCGGTCGCGCACCAAACGGCGGTCGGTCTCAATCTCACGCTCGCCCGCACCGCCGCGAGTGCCCGTGCCGCCGCGCTGCCGCTCAAGGTGCGTCCACATCCCGCTCAGGCGGGGCAGCAGGTACTGCAGCCGGGCCAGCTGCACCTGCGTCTTGGCATAGGCCGTCTGGGCGCGCTGCACGAAGATGTCGAGGATGAGGCTGGTGCGGTCCAGTATTTTGAGCTTGAGCTCCCGCTCCAGGTTGCGCTGCTGGGTGGGGGTAAGCTCATCGTCGAAGATGATGACATTGGTGCCGTTGGCCTCGGCGAACTCGGCAATCTCGCGTATTTTCCCCGTGCCTATGAATGTGCTGGTGTGGGGCCTGTCGAGCCGCTGCACGAATCTGCGCTGGGTGGCGATGTGGGCCGTCTGGGCCAAAAACTCGAGCTCATCGAGATAGTCGGTCACCTGGGCCTCGTCCTGCCCACGCAGCGCCACGGACACCAGCACGGCCAGCTCTTGGTTGCTCTCCTCTACCATTGGGGATGAATTGTAAACCCCGCAAAGATAGCGTTTTTGTTGCAATCAGAGCGCGGATGACATTGGGGCCGCGTGCGATGCAAAAAAAAAATGACCAAAAGTTTGGATATTGACCAAAAGTACCGTATCTTTGCGCCGTCTTTCAGAGGGATGGACATCCGCATGCTGGCCGATTCGTCTAACGGTTAGGACGACAGATTCTCAATCTGTAAATAGGAGTTCGATTCTCCTATCGGCTGCCAAAGGGGCTACCGCGCAAATGGGGTAGCCCCTTATTCGTAACAAGCCGCCGCCACCCAGCAGCGGCACAACACAACGCCCAGGTATGAACAATCGACGTGTCAGGGTGCGCTTCGCCCCCAGCCCCACCGGCCCGCTGCACATAGGCGGCGTGCGCACCGCCCTCTACAACTACCTGTTCGCCCGCCAGCATGGCGGCGACTTTATCGTCCGCATAGAGGACACCGATTCGCAGCGCTTTGTGCCCGGAGCCGAGCAGTACATATTCGAGGCTCTGCGCTGGTGCGGCCTGCGTGCCGATGAGGGCGTGGAGCAGGGCGGCCCCCACGCCCCCTACCGCCAGAGCGAGCGTCGCGAAATCTACTTGCGCTACGCCCTGCAGCTGGTGGAGAGCGGGTACGCCTATTATGCGTTCGATTCGGCCCAAACCCTCAACGGGCTGCGTCAGCAGGCCGAGGCCCGAGGCGAGGCTTTTGCCTACAACTACCAGGTGCGCACCCAGCTCGAAACCTCGCTCAGCCTGCCCCCCAGCGAGGTGCAGGCCCGCATAGATCGGGGCGATGCCTGGGTGATACGCTTCAAGATGCCCGAGAACGAAACCGTAGAGATGGACGACCTCATACGCGGGCACATAGCGGCTAACACCGCCGCCCTCGATGATAAGGTGCTCTACAAATCGGCCGATGGGCTGCCCACCTACCACCTGGCCAACATCGTGGACGACCACCTGATGCAAATATCGCACGTAATACGTGGCGAGGAGTGGCTCCCATCGCTGCCCCTGCACTACCTGCTCTACAGGGCTTTTGGCTGGGCCGATACGCAGCCGCAGTTCGCCCATCTGCCCCTGCTGCTCAAGCCTCAAGGGCAAGGCAAGCTGAGCAAGCGCGATGGCGATAAAATGGGCTTCCCCGTGTTCCCGCTCCGCTGGTGCCCAGCGGATGGAGCAGAGGAGGCCCGGGGCTATCGCGAGGACGGCTATCTGCCCGAGGCTTTCGTGAATATGCTGGCCCTGCTGGGCTGGAACCCTGGTACCGAGCAGGAGCTGTTCAGCATGGACGAACTGGTGGCCGCTTTCTCGCTCGACCGCGTGGGGAAGGCCGGCGCACGGTTCAGCCCCGACAAGGCCCGGTGGTTCAACGCGCAGTACCTGCACCGCTGCCCCGGCCAGCAGCTGGCCCAGGCCCTATTGCCGATGCTGCAGGGCATAGGTGTGAGCGCAAGCCCCGATCGGGCCGCCCAGGCCATCGATCTGATAAAGGAGCGGGCTTCGTTCGTGCCCGACCTGCTGCCGCTCACCGAGCGCATGTTCGTGCCGCCCGTCAGCTACGACCAAAAATCGGCAGACAAGTTTTGGAAGTCCGACAACGTGTCCAACCTCCGCGCCCTCCGCGCCCAGCTCGAAGCCATGCCCGAGCTGCGGGCCACCGAGGCCGAAGCGCATGTGCAGCAGTGGGTTCGAGACAATCAGCTGCCCATGGGGGCGCTCATGAACACGCTGCGGCTGGCCGTAATTGGCGTGAGTCAGGGCCCAAGCATATTCGGCATCTGCGCGTTCATAGGCAAAGAGGAGACCCTGCGCCGCATCGATGCCGCGCTCTCCACGCTGGGCGATGGGCGGGGCTAAACCCGCTCCATGTCTATAAAGCTGAACGATAGCCCATCGACCTCTCCCCCGCTGCGTTGGGCCACCGTGCGCCACTGCGCTGGGGCGAACTCGGGGAAGAACGTATCGGCTTCCATGTCGCTGTGCACCAGTGTGATGTACATCCGCTGGGCTAGGGGTAGGGCTTGGGCGTAGATCTGCCCGCCGCCAATCACGAACGCCTCATCGGCAGGCGGGCATAGGGCCAGCGCGGCTGTGAGCGAATGCACCACCGTGCAGCCCTCGGCCACGAGGCTGGGGTTGCGGCTCACCACGATGTTGTGCCTATTGGGGAGCGGGCGCCCTATGCTCTGAAAGGTGCGGCGGCCCATGATTACGGCGTGCCCTGTGGTGATGGCCTTGAACCGCCGCAGGTCGGCGGAGATGTGCCATAGCAGCTGGTTGTCGCGCCCTATGGCGCGGTTTTGGGCCATGGCCACTATTATTGATAGCATGATGATGTGCGGGCTAGCGTTTTAATATTATCGGGTCGATGGCCCGCGCCACGCGCTCGGCAATCTCATCAACGCTGCCCATGCCCGACACGCCGTGGTACTTGCCCTGTCTACGGTAGTGGTCGATTACGGGTAGCGTGGTGCGCATGTACACTTCTATGCGGTTGCGTATGACGGTCTCGCTCTGGTCATCGGCACGGTTGCTGGTGAGGCCCCTGTTGAGCAGCCTGGCCACCAGCTCCTGTTCTTCCACCTCGAGGGCGAGCAGCAGGCTCACGGGGTGGCCCCTGCGTAGCAGCATGTCATCGAGCTCGTGGGCCTGCACCGAGGTGCGCGGGAAGCCATCGAAGATGAAGCCGGGCGCATCTGGGTGCACGTCTAGCTCCTTGGCTATCAGGTCGATTACCAGCTCATCGGGCACCAGATGCCCATGGTCGATGTAGCGCTGGGCCTCTATGCCCATGGGGCTTTGGGCCTCTATGGCCTCTCTCAGCATGCTGCCGGTTGACAGGTGGCGCAGGCCGTAGCGCGCTATGATGCGCTCCGACTGTGTGCCCTTTCCCGCGCCCGGTGCCCCGAATACGATTAGGTTGAGCATGTTTGGGTGGATTTCGGCCTATGGCCTGATTGTTGGGTATATTACCGAGGTTTGAGCTTATGGTATCAGCGTGTAGATGTCGGGCAGGTTGCGCCCTAGGCCGTCGTAGTCGAGCCCAAAGCCCACGATGAAGTCATCGGGGATGATGCGCCCCACGTAGTCCACTGGTACGGGGCCGCTGTAGCGGTTGGGCTTCAGGAGCATCGATGCCACGCGGATTTGGGCAGCACCCTGTTTGCGCAGTTCGGTGTGGAGGGTCGTCAGGGTGGAGCCCGTCTCCACGATGTCCTCCACCACTATCACCGTGCGTCCAGCTAGGCCGCCGTTCAGGCCTATGAGCTGCTGCACCTCGCCGCACGACTGCGTACCCCGGTACGAGCTGAACTTGACGAACGACACCTCGCAGGCGAAGCCGATGCGCCCCAGCAGGTGGGCGGCGAACATGAACGCCCCGTTGAGCATGCACAGGAATATGGGCGGCTGGCCTGTGTGCCCCTTAAAGTCGTGGTTGATGCGCTCGGCCACGGCCTGAATGTCGTGCAGAATCTCGGCCCCAGGGTAGCTTAGGCCGAAGTGCTTGTCGTGGAGCTGGATCTGCTTGGGTGAGCTGCTCATTGGGTGGTTTGGATGGTTGGTTGAGAGGGGCAAATTTAAGTAAAAAAGCCATCGTTATTCATTCAAAATCTATACTTTTGCTGCCGCTTTTGTCCTGATGTACGCAGACACACACAAACCGCACATACAATGAAGAACATCCTGATAGTGGGCGCAGGCGGGCAGATAGGCTCCGAGCTGGTGCCGCATCTGCAGCGCATCTACGGGGCCGACCACGTGGTGGCCACCGACATCAAGGCCGACACCAAGTCGAGTCAGAAGCTGGCACAGAATGGTATTTTCGAGGAGCTCGATGCCCTCAACGCCGCTCAATTCGCCGAGCTGGTGGGGCGATACAGGATTGACACCATATTCAACCTAGTGGCCCTGCTCTCGGCCACGGGCGAGAAGAACCCCCAGCTGGCCTGGAAGATCAACATGGGAGCCCTGCTCAACTCGCTCGAGATTGCCCGCGAGCACCGCTGCGCGGTGTTCACCCCCAGCTCCATAGGGGCTTTCGGCGAGTCGTCGCCTCACGATAACACCCCGCAGGACACCGTCATGCGCCCGTCGACCATCTACGGCGTGTGCAAGGTTACGGGCGAGCTGCTGGGTGATTACTACCACTCGCGGTTCGGTGTTGATGCCCGCAGCGTGCGCTTTCCGGGCATCATCTCCAATGAGACCCTCCCCGGCGGCGGCACCACCGACTACGCCGTGGAGATTTACTATGCCGCCGTGCGCGGACAGGAGTTCGTGTGCCCCATCCCGCAGGGCTCGTACATGGACATGATGTACATGCCCGACGCCCTCGATGCGGTGGTGCAGCTCATGGAGGCCGACCCTGCCAAACTGGTGCACCGCAATAGCTTCAACATCACGGCCATGAGCTTCGAGCCATCGGCTATCTACGAGGCCATCAGGCGGCGCCGGCCCGATTTCAAGATGACCTACAACGTGGATCCCGTGAGGGCCGCTATAGCCAACAGCTGGCCCAATAAGATGGACGACTCGTGCGCCCGCGCCGAGTGGGGCTGGAGCCCTAAGTGGGATTTGGAGTCGATGACCGATGATATGCTGCGCGTGATTGCCGACAAGTATAGCAAGGGGTTGATATAAGGCATTTTGCTGCGCGATAAGAAAAGCGGGCTCCCGGCAGGGAGCCCGCTTTTTGCGCTATGCGTGTGGAGGCTTAGTACTCCATCATGGGCTCCATGTCCTTGGCCTGATCCACCATCTTTTGCACCTCGGCCACAGCGGGTACGCGGTTCACTAGGTTCTTCTGGGCGTTCACCTCTTCGAGCTTTTTCTGTAGGTTCTCGGGCACACGGTGGCGCAGCTCCTTCACGGTATCCACGCCAGCGGCTTCGAGCAGCTCGGCGAATTGTGGGCCCACGCCGTTCACACGGTATAGGTCGCAGTGGTTGGCCCATTTGAGGATCAGCTTGGGGCTGATGCCGGTCTCCTCGGCCAGGGCCTTGCGACCAGCGGGCTTGGCGCATTTGGACAGCAGGTCGGCGTCGGTCTTGATGCCAGCTGCGTTGAGCTTCTCGGCGAATGTCTCGCCAACGCCCTCGATGTCAATTACTTTGTATGCCATAGTTTTTTTGGGGTTAAGCGTTGAGCCTCAGTTGTTTGTGTGCGCTTGGCGGCGCGAGGCCCATCGGCACCGTCAAAAGCAGGAATCTGCTGCACCATGCTGTTTTTACTGTCATTGTAGCGGTTTTGTTCCCTTTTTGGGGGATATTTTCAATTTCAGCCCTTACTCTCGCACCCTGAAGCCCATGACCACCACATCGTCGGTTTGGCGCTCGGCACCTTTGTACTGCTCGTAGCGCTGGAGCAGGAAGTCGCCCTGTTGGGCCAGCGGGAGCGGCTGCGCCTGTAGCAGCAGCTCCTTGAAGCCCGACATCATGATTTTGAAGTTGTGCTGGCCGCCAAATTGGTCGGGGTAGCCATCGGAGGCCATGTAGAAGGTGTCGGAGGGATGGTAGCCCATGCGCAGGGTGCGGAATGGCCGCTCGCCGGTGAGGTGGTAGCCCACGGGCTGCTTGTCGCCCCGCAGCTCGTAGAGGGTGATGCCGTTCAGGCTCTTGGCGGTGGCCCCGGGCACGGGGGGCTGCTGGTCGTGCCGCGCCACCAGCAGCGAGGAGTAGGCCCCGGCGAATTGGAGCTGTAGCCCATCGCGGTCGAATAGCGCGAGGGCCATGTCGATGCCATCGTGCGATTCGCCCGGACGGCCCGTTTGGTGCAGCAGCGCGATGACCATCCGCCGAAGGTGGAACAGGATGTCGCCGGCATCCTGGTTGCGGCTGGCTGTCAGGTCTTTGAGGAGCGATACGCCCAGGATGCTCATGAATGCGCCCGGTACGCCGTGCCCGGTGCAGTCGGCCACCACCACTGCTAGCCGCCCATCGGCCAGGGTGCCCACCCAGTAGAAGTCGCCGCTGACGATGTTCTTGGGCTGGTAGATTACGAAGTGCTCGGCGAAGTGCTCGTCGAGCGTGTGCTGCATGGGCAGTATGGCCTTCTGTATGCGGCTGGCGTAGGTGATGCTGCTGGTGATTTGCTGCTGCTGGGTTTCTATCTCGTGCTTTTGCTGCTCGATTTCGGCATTGCGCTCGGTGAGCATCTGGTTGGAGCGCTGTTTCTCGTGTAGGAATCGGAACACCACGCTGGCGAATGCGATGGCCAGCACTAGCGCACCCACTAGGAATGCCGATATGATGCGTTGGCGCTGTAGTTTAACGCGCTGAATTTCATCGCGCTGCCTAGCTATCAGCTCGCGTTCCTGCTCGCGCTTCTCGAAGTCGTACTGCATTTCGAGCCGGGCTATGGCGGTGGTGTTCAGGCTGTCGTGTATGGCCGCGTAGCTGCGGTAGTGCTGTAGGGCCAACTGGTGCATTCCCTGCTGGTCGTACAGCTCCGATAGGCCGAGGTGCGCCTCGCCCAGGTCGGCCTGTAGGTGCTGCTGCTGGGCCAGCAGCAGGGCGGTGCGCAGGTGCCCCAGCCCGATTTTTTGCTGGCCCATGGCTATATGCGTTTTGCCTAGGTATACGTTCAACCGAGAGAGGTTTAGGCTGTCGTTTAGGCTGTGTTTGAGCTTGTGGGCGCGGTTCAGGTGCTGCAGGGCCAGCTGCAGGCTGTCGGTGTGGTAGTAGATGATGCCCAGCAGCAGGTGGTTGCCCGCCATGCCATGGGTGTTGTTGCCCTTGGTGTTGGCCTCCAGCACCTGTCGCGCTATGCGCAGCGCTTCGGGGTACAGCCGTTCGCCGAAGTTGATATTGGCCTGCTCGGTGAGCGAGAGCAGCTCGCCGTTGCTGTTCTGTATGCTGCGATACAGGTTTAGGGCCTGCTCTGCGTACTGCATGGCCTTGTCGCCTAGGCCTATGCGGTTGAATAGCCTCGATATGCTGAGCGAGGTCCATGCCATGCCCTCGGTGTCGGCCATGCCCTCGAGCAGGTTCAGGGCATCGAGCATGAGCTCCACGCCATGCATGTTGCTGCCCGTCAGGGCGAAAGCCGTGCCTTGGCTCACCAGCACACGGGCCAGCTGCTGCTGGTTGCCTAGGCGGCGGTTGAGCTTGGCGGCCTGCTCGTAGTGTTCCAGTGCTCGTGCGTATTGGCCCTTCAGCTGCATCACGTTGCCCATTCGGGCTAGGCATCGGGCCTCTTGCTCATCGGCACCCAGCTGTTGGGCTAGGTGCAGGGCGGTGCTCAGATGCGTCAGCGCTAGGTTGTAGCTGTTGCGGGCGTAGAGCAGCTCGCCTAGGTGCAGCTCGGCTTGTAGCAGCTGGGGTAGTGTGCCGCTATGGATCAGCCGCAGGGCTTGCTGTGCGGCGTGGTTCACGGCGGTGTCGGGGTGGGCCTGCTGGGTGCGCAGCAGCTCCGCCTCAAGGTGGGGCTGGCCGTCATCGGGCTGGGCTCCTAGGGCCATGGCCCCAACGCATAGCAGCACCCAAGCCAAGAGCGCTGAGGCTATGAGGGTTTTGGCGGGCATGGGGTAAAGGTAGTTAAAAATATGTTGGGAGCGCGCATCTTGCTAGGTCCATTGTGCGGGTGCCCTCAGCAGGTGCTTGGGGTAGCACAGGAAGTGCTTGGTGGCCTCGTTGGAGAGGGCACCCGTGCGCAGGATGTCCGATGCCTCGGCGATGTCGGCCAGGTGGCCGTTGTTGTAGAGCACCTTGATGGACTCGTTGCCGGGCTGGTAGGCCCGTATGCTTACTGTGCTGGAGAACACGAAGTGGTGGGCGTGGGGGGCCAGTTCGGGGTGCTGGGCACGGAGCTGCTGGTGCAGGTCGTCGAGCTGCGATGGAGGGAAGGGGGCGTTCTTCAGCGCTATGGCGGGGAGCCGCCGGTGCACCAGCATCTGCGCCAGGGTGGCTAGGGCGGTGTCGGGGTGGGCCATCCAGCGCTTGGCGGCCACCATGATGTCGGCATCGTCGAGCATGACGAAGTGGGCCAGCGGGTCGTCGGAGGGGGAGGGGTGGGCGAAGCGCTCGGCGGTGATGTTGCGCTGCAGGAAGTACCGCAGCGCGGGCGATGCCTCTAGGTCGCCGTCGTGTCTGGCCACGGCTTTGGCCCGTTGCAGCATCTGTATGAGCGTCTGCTCGGCGGCCACCACGGTCTTGTGCAGGTACACCTGCCAGTACATCAATCGTCTGGCTATCAGGAACTTTTCTATTGAGTAGATGCCCTTGGCCTCGATTACCAGGTTGTCGTCCACCACGTTGAGCATCTTGATTACGCGCTCCGAGCCTATGGTGCCCTCGGTTACGCCGGTGTAGAAGCTGTCGCGCCTGATGTAGTCGAGCCTGTCCACATCGAGCTGGCTCGATATGAGCTGGTGCAGGAACCGCTTGTGGTATCGGTTGTCGAATATGGCCATGGCCATGTCGAGCTGGCCGCCCAGCTCGGCGTTGAGGCGCTGCATGAGCAGGCGGCTCAGCGTCTCGTGCTCTACGCCTTCGGCCAGGCTGTGCTCCAGGGCGTGGGAGAATGGGCCGTGGCCTACATCGTGGAGCAGGATGGCCGCCGCTGCGGCCTGGGCCTCATCGGGGGTTATGCGGTGCCCCTTTGAGCGCAGCACCTCGATGCCCATGTTGAGCAGGTGCATGGCACCCAGGGCGTGGTGGAAGCGGCTGTGGGTGGCGCCGGGGTATACGTAGTGGCCCAGGGCCACCTGCTTGATGTGGCGCAGGCGCTGCATGTAGGGGTGTTCCAGTAGGTCGAACACCAGCGGGTGCTCCACGGCGATGAAACCGTGGACTGGGTCGTTGATGATTTTACGCTTGTTGGTCATCGGCGGTGGGGCTGTTGGCTAGTTCGGCCTTCAGGCGTTCGTGCTCCTCGCGTATGGCTTCTAGCTCCTCTATGTTGGCCCGCAGTTGGGCTGCCTCATCGCGCATCTCGGCCTCTTTGGCCTCGAACTGCTTCACCAGCCTCACGTTCTGCTCGTTCATCATGGCGTTGTTGAGGTTGGCGGCTATGATGGATGACACCTGCTGCACGAACAGCATGGCGTTGTCGGAGAAGGGCTCGAACGTGGCCAGCTCCACCACGCCCAGCACCTTCTCATCGAACTCGAGCGGCTGTAGTAGCAGCTCTTGGGGGGTAGCGGCACCCATGCCCGAGCTGATTTCGATGTAGCCCTGGGGCAGATCTTTTACGTGTTGCACCTGCTTTTTGGTGAACGATGCGCCCACCAAGCCCTCATCGGTGTCGATGCTGTGGTTGCGGTCTTGCAGCTCTTTTGAGAGCCCGTAGCTAGCCATCATCTCGAGCCGCTGCTGCCCATCGTCTGTGGTTTGTAGTAGGTAGATGCAGCCCAGCTTGGCGTTCACGTAGTTGATGATGGCTGTGAGCGTGTTGTGGCATAGCTCGTGGTAGTTGTCCTTGTGCTGCACCATCACATCGTTGATGCGGGCGGTGCCCACGTTGCGCCAGTTCTCCTCCTGCTCGCGTGCCTGGTGCTGCAGCAGCTCGGCCTGCTGCTTGCTCAGCTCGGCCACGCGCTGCTCCACCTTCATCTCTAGCTCTGCGGCCTGCTGCTGCAAGCGGGCGCTCATGGTGTCGGCCAGCTTTTGTATGCGCACGGTGCGCATGGTGGTGCTGGTGGCCTGTATGAGGAAGAACACCAGCACACCCCATGAGGCTAGGTTGTGCACCATGGCCAGCTCCATGCTGGCCATCACATCGTAGAATGCCGTGCTGAAGAGCACGGACAGCGACATGAAGGTGGGTATGGCGTAGGGCCGCCTGTTGATGCAGGCCCGCAGCATCACCCCCAGCGTGAGGTACAGCCCGCCTATGGCCACGTAAAGTTCAAATATGATTTTTATTTGCCCGTATATGCGCTGGGGGAATACCGCTACGATGGCCGTGATCAGCAGGCCCACTATGGTGATAATCTGGAATATGCGCTTGGGTAGCTCGCGTTTGTACTGGCTGTGAAAGTACAGCGCGAATAGCGGTATGGTGCAGAAGCCCGAGATGTTGTCGAGCTTGAACAGCAGCTCCCACGGCATGTTGGGGATTAGCTCGGTGAGCAGCCGATCGCCTATCACGGCCAGGCGCAGGCTCATGGCTAGGGCCGTTATGCCCAGCCATACCATGGACGCGTCGGTGCGGTATAGGCTGCTCTGTATTACGTAGATGATGAGCATCAGCAGGCATACGCCGATGGCGAACGCAATCTTGAACTCGCTCAGGCGGTTGGCGTGCAGCATGTTTTGCTGCATCCCTATCCTGATGGGCCCGTGCAGGCCGCTGCGTGTGTGGTGGAAGTTGGCCGCCTGTAGCACGCACCACAGGGTGTCAGCGGTGGGCTTGGGTGCACCGTCTAGGATGAATGATATGTCCTCGTTGCTGAACTTGGGCGTGGTCGTCTCGCGCGAGGTGCCCACCTGTCCCACCTCGGCTAGCAGTAGCGAGCCCAGGTAGAGCCTGTAGGCGCTGAACACCGAGGTGAGCTTCAGGGTAAAGGTTGTGGGCTGCAGCCCCCTCGGCAGTACCAGCCCAAAGCGATAGGTGGCGTAGCCATTCGAGGGGAGCAGGGTTTGTCCATCATCGATGCTGCACTTGTGCCACGACTTGGGTATGGGGATGTAGGTCGGCTGTAGGTGCTGGGCGGTGTCGAAATGGGCAGGTTCGAGCAGCTGCTGCCAGTAGAACTCTGCCTCGCCCGTTAAGGAAATTACGCGGTGGCGTAGGTCATCGCTGAGGCTAAGGTTCAGTATTCCCTTGTTCATGTAGAGCTCCTGAGCCTGCGCTATGGGCGCATGGAGATGTGTACATATAGACAGCAATGTGGTGACAATCAGCAGATTATAACCTTTCATTGGGGCGTATTTTATGTAAGCGGTTAGGTGCGTTAGCGAACCTTAAAAATAGGGATATTCTAGACAACGGATACACGTCCAACCCTTAAAAAAATGCGACTAGACAATAATGTATTGAATAGCAATGCGATGCTGTTTGTTGGGCAGCTATAATGATTTTGCCACTGCCCACCGCAGCGCAAAAAGTTGTATCTTTACGCGGTTTATTGCGCCCCGAGGTATGCATCGCTCAATACGCATCGAGAACATAGCAAAACTTCTACTCCTTCCCCTCATGCTGACTGGCCCGTGGGCTATGGGCCAGCAGTACAACCGTCTGGGCTACCCCATGTCCACCCACTACACGCCCGAGGGCTTTGAGCTGCCCGACCAAACTTGGTGCATGGTGCAGGATCAGCGGGGTGTGGTATATATAGGCGACAACGAGGGCTTCGTGTACGAGTACGATGGTTGTAGCTGGCGGCGCATACACACCGGCTTTGATGCTGTACGCTCCATGACAGCGGACTCGCTGGGTCGCATATACGTAGGCCGCGTGGGCGACTTCGGCTACCTATGGCCCAACGCACAGGGCACCATGGAGTACACCTCGTTGGCCAGCCGCCTCCCCGACAGCCTCAGGCAGGTGGGGAGCATCCTCAGCACGCTGATACATCGCGGTAGGGTGTACTTCTGCTCCGAGGAGTACATCTACGAACTGGGCGGCAACGGCAGCGTAACGCCCATAAAGCTGCCCCGCTATAGCTTCATCGCCTCGGAGTGCGGTGGGAACCTATTCGTGAACAACTTCGACCACGGCCTGCTCCGCCTATCCGATGATGGGCAGGTGGCCGTGGATCCGCACGCCCAGCCCTTGGTAGACAAGGGCATATACGCCATGGTGCGGGCGGGACGCGACCGCTACTGGGCCATCACCGATGGGGGCATATTTGAGTACAACCAGCAAAACATGGGCATAACGCCCGTTTACGACCCTCATGGAGTACTGCGTCTGCTGGAGAGCACCCCAGGGGCTTGGCCCTACACCGCCCACCTGTTGGGCAGCGGCAATGTGGGTCTAGGCTACCTGTTCTCCAACAACATGAGCTTTGTTGAGCTCGACACCTTGGGAGGTCTAGTGAGCATCGTGAACGGCTACTCGGATCTGCGCGGGGCTAACATCGCCAACTTCCACCAGCAGGGCCAGGGGCCGCTGTGGCTCAACATGGCCGATGCCACACCAGTTAAAATCGACCTGTACTCTCCTATAAAGCAGTTCTCCGAAGCGCATGGCCTCATCGGAGTGCCCACGGACATGCTGCGCGTGGGCGATGCCCTGTACGTGGGTACCGATCGCGGCCTGTTCGTAATGGGCTCCGATGCGCAGGGCTTCGCCACGTTCCAGCAGCTGATGTCCGTTGAGGTTGGGGCCATAGTGGGGCACTCCCCCCCCAAGGGCCGCGCCATGCCCATAGCGGGCACAATAGAGACGCTCTATGGGGTAACCAATGGCAAACCGCAGCCGCTGGTGAGATCTAAATCGGAGTTCTCGCGGTGCTACGTGCACTCAATGCTGCTGTCGAAGCTTCACGCCGGGCGATTGTACGTGGGCAGCAACAACGCCCTATTCCAATGCGAAATACGCAATGGCGCCATCGACACCCTAATCCAGCTCACCCCCACCGGCGAAATTGGCGATGTATTCGGTATCGCCGAGGATCACATGGGCAACATCTGGTTCCGATCCTCAATCCAGTACTTGCTGATGCTCACCCCCACGGGGAGGCTGATCTCCTTTGGCGATAGCTTCGAAGACGGGGTTACCCCCATCGCCCTCAACGATAGCCTATTTGTGCTCACCCGCAAGGGCATAATGCACTTCGACTACACCGACTCCACCTTCAAGATGGGCGGCATAGCCGGCCAGCGCTACAACGGCACGCATGTGTCGAAGATCATCCCCTACAGGGGCGGCTATGCGCTGCAGTGCAGCACCGATGGCAACCGCCACCGAATAGAGCTGCTGGAGCGCGACAGCACCACTGGGTGTCTTGTGCGCAACGCCATCCCTTTCAGCGGGTTGCCCACGAAGCAAACGCCATGCCTATACGCCGATGGCGACATCCTATGGATGGGATTCAAGGGGCAGCTGTTCAGCTACAATCCCCACGTGCAGTACAGCTACAGCGAGCCTTTCAACGCGCTCATCCGCCGCGTTACGTTCAAAGATTCACTGCTGTTCGATGGCGCATACACCGAGCAGCTTGCCGATGGCAGCCTGGCCATAACCAATGCGCAGGGGCACAGCGATGTGCCCACCATGCGCTACAGCCACAACGCCATGGAGGTGCACGTTGGTGCACCATTCTTCGACTACGAGGAGGCCACCCAGTTCGCACACTACCTAGAGGGCTCCGATGAGACCACCTGGAGCGCCTGGAGCAACCGCACCAGCGTTGTGTACACCAACCTGCACGAGGGGAGGTACACATTTCACGTAAAGGCTCGCAACATCTACGGCACCGAGAGCACGGTGGCATCGTTCTCGTTCAGAATAAAGCCACCATGGTACCGCACCATTGCGGCATTCCTTCTCTACATTGTGGTTGCCGTGCTGCTGGTGTGGCGCATAGTGCGCTGGAACGCCAAGCGGCTCGAGGCCGAGAACAAGCGGCTCGAGGCCATCGTGCAGGAGCGCACCGCCGAGGTGGTGGCCCAAAAAGAAGAGATAGAGGCCCAAAAGGAAGTGCTGCACGAGCAAAACCGCGAGATTACCAGCAGCATACAGTACGCCAGCCGCATACAGCACACCATGCTATCGCCTGAGGAGGTAGTGACGGAGATATTCCCCGACAACTTCATCCTATACCTGCCCCGCGACATCGTGAGCGGCGACTTCTACGTAATCATGCAGGTGGGCAACAAGAAGATAAGCGCCGTGGCCGACTGCACGGGGCATGGCGTACCGGGCGGGTTCATGAGCATGCTCGGCATGTCATCTATCAATGAGATTGTCACCAAGAACGTGAACAACCTGCACCCCGACGTAATCCTGTTCAAGCTGCGCGAGAAGGTGATACACTCGCTCCACCAAACCGGCGAGGTGGGCACCAGCAAGGACGGCATGGACATGGCCCTGTACATAGTGGACGAGACCGAGATGACCCTCGAGTTCGCGGGGGCCAACAACTCGCTGGTGCTCATCCGCGATGGCGAGGTGATACAGCTCAAGGCCGACAAGATGCCCATCGGCTTCTACCTAAAGGGCGACATCCCGTTCACCAACCACAAGATGGACCTCAAGAAGGGCGACTGCATCTACACCTTCTCCGATGGCTACGCCGACCAGTTCGGCGGCACCGATGGCCGTAAATTCATGAGCAAGAACCTGCGCGCTCTGCTGCTCGAAATACACCAAAAACCCATGGCCGAGCAGCACGACATCCTTGCGCACCGCCTGGTCGAGTGGCATGGCGATTCGCCCCGCATCGACGACGTGGTGGTGATGGGCGTGAGGATATGAACGGCATGATAAAACTCTATTGAACCCATGGAAGGAACACGCCTACAGAAGGTTGAGCGGCTGCTACAGAAAGAGCTGGGCGGCATCATCCTGCGCCTCACCCCCGAGCTATTCCCCGGCCGCATGGTTACCGTCACCCGTGTCAGGGTGAGCCCCGACCTCTCCTTGGCCCGCCTGCACGTGAGCGTGTTTCCATCGGCCCAGGGCCCCGCCACGCTGGGGGTGCTCCAACGGAGCACCAAGACCATCCGCATGGAGTTGGGCCGCGCCGTCAGGCATCAGCTGCGCATCGTCCCCGAGCTGTCGTTCTTCATCGACGATTCGCTCGACTACATCGACCGCATAGACTCCCTGCTCAAGCAGTAATCGCCCGACAGAACATGCTGCAGACCATCATATCGCTGGCCACCCGCTTCATCCCCCGCCACATGCTGCAGCGCATGGCCGGGATGTTCCTTAGGCTGGTGGGCACGTTCTACCTCGGGCAGCGCTACGAGGACCCCATATCGGGCCGCCGCTACCGCCGGATGCTCCCCTACGGGCGCATACATGTGAGGCAGAACGCGCTGGCCCCCCACTCCATGTCGTTGGAGCGCCATCGCCTCATCTGGCTCTACCTGCAGCAGCGCACCGACTTCTTCAGCGCTCCCATGCGGGTGCTGCACATCGCCCCGGAGTACTGCTTCATCAAGAGGTTCAAGCGGATGTCCAACCTGAGCTACACCACAGCCGACCTCAACTCGCCCTGGGCCGATGTGAAGATGGACATACAGCAGATGCCGCTGGCCGACGACACCTTCGACGTGGTGCTGTGCAACCACGTGCTGGAGCACGTGCCCGATGATAGGCAGGCCATGCGCGAGCTGTTCCGTGTGCTACGACCCGGCGGCTTTGCCATACTACAGGTGCCGCTCGACCCCACCCTTGAGCGCACCCTCGAGGATCCCGCCATCGACACGCCCGAGCTCCGCGAGCAGCGCTATGGCCAGCGCGACCACCTGAGGCTGTACGGCCTCGACTATGGCCAGCGTCTGGCCGAGGCGGGGTTCTGCGTCTCCGAGGACGACTTCGTGCGCACCCTGGCCCCCGAGCTGGTAACCCGCTACGCCCTGCCCCCCGCCGAGACGCTTTACGTATGCCATAAACCCCAGCCCCAACAGCCACAGTGAACCTCCCGCTCCGCATAGCCCGCCGCTACCTGCTGGCCAAAAAGTCGTTCCACATCATCAACATCATCTCCATCATCTCGCTGGTGGGCATAAGCGTGGGGGTGATGGCGCTGGTCATTGTGCTGTCGGTGTTCAACGGGTTCGAGGGCGTAATCAAGGGCATGTACTCGCGCTTCGATGCCGATATAAAAATCTTGCCCGCCGAGGGCAAGACCTTCAGCACCCAGCGCCCCGAGGTGCAGCACCTGCTCGAGCTGCCCAGCCTATCGGCCACCTGCGAGGTGGTGGAGGAGAACGCCCTGCTGGCCTACGGCAGCAAGCGGCACATAGGCACCATCAAGGGCGTGGGGCGCAGCTACGCATCTATCGCGCAGATGGACTCGTGCCTGCGCGATGGCCGTTTCAGGCTGTGGATGGGCAGCCAGCCCTTCATCACCTTGGGGCTGGGCGTGGCCCAAACGCTCAACGCCAGCCTGGCCCATTTCCAGCCCATCACGGTGTACATCCCCAAGCGGGGCAAGGCCCCGCTATCCATGGAGGCGGCCTTCGAGCAGCGCTCCATCATGCCCACGGCGGTGTTCTCGGTGCAGGCCGACATCGACATGCAGTACGCCATCGCCCCCGTGGAGTTTGTGCGCAAGCTGCTGGGATACGACAGCACGGCGGTGTCGGCGCTGGAGCTGCGCTTGGATCCCAGCCAGCGGCTGGAGGCGGTGCAGCGCGACATAGTGGCCCTGCTAGGCCCTGGCTACAGGGTGCTAAACCGCTACCAGCAGAACGAAACGTTTTACCGCACCATGAAGACCGAGAAGCTCGTCATCGGCCTCATACTGGTGCTGGTGCTGATTATCGCCTCATTCAACATCGTGGGTACGCTCTCCATGCTCATAATCGACAAGCGCAGCGATGTGGGAACCCTGCGCAGTCTGGGGGCCGACAACCAGCTCATAGGCCGCATATTCATAGCCGAGGGGATGCTCATATCGGTGGGGGGCATTGCCATAGGCACCGTGTTGGGGCTTTTGCTATGCTGGGCGCAGCAAACGTTCAAGCTCATAAGGCTTGAGGGGAGGGGCACCTTTGTAATCGATGCCTACCCAGTGGATGTGCAGCTGCCCGACATCGCGGCCATCTTGGCCCTGGTGCTGCTGCTGGGCTACCTGTGCGCCCGGTTCCCCGTGCGTATGCTTACGCGCCGCATCCTTTCGGGCAGCACCATTTAGGTTAGCTCTCAGCTTCGAACAGCTCATCGATGCGCTCGTGGGCGGGGTCGATGCGGTAGGCGGCCAAGCCCACGGCCTGGGCAGCGGCCACATTGGCGGCGTTGTCATCGATGAAGAGCGTGCGGGCGGGGTCGAGCTGGGCGTGGGCCAGCACGTGGCGGAATATGCGCGGCTCGGGCTTGCGCATGCCCAGCTCGAACGAGTAGTACACCTGCCCGAAGTAGCTGCTCAGCGCACGGCCCGTGTGTTGTTGGAGCAGCGCGGGCTCGAAGGCATCGCGGTGCAGCACGTTGGTGTTGCTCAGCAGGTACAGTTCGTAGCGCAGCGCCAGCCGTTCCAGCAGGGCCATGCGCTGGGGGCTCCAGGGGAGAATCATGGCGTTCCAGGCCTGCACGGCCTGGACGTAGTCTAGGCCGTGGCCCAGCAGCCGTTGCAGCTCCGACACGAACTCGGCGGGGGCCATCTGCCCCCGCTCGAACCGGCTGATGGCCTCGTCCTGCGCGGCGAATGTATAGACCTCTTGCAGGTGCTCCACCCCTAGGCGCTGGAAGGCGCGCAGCGTGAGCTGGTAGTCGATGTCGAGCACGACACCCCCTAGGTCGAATATTATAGCATTGATGTCCAAATGCTTGAGCGGTGCAAATCGATATTTTTCCATTTTTTTGCTCGTACTGGTTGATAAGTTCGACGCGAATGTGTAACTTTGTGCCCGAATTAAAAAATCGCATGTGCGGTTTTTTAGGGCCCATAGCTCAGTTGGTTAGTAGCACCTGACTCATAATCAGGGGGTCGCTGGTTCAAGCCCAGCTGGGCCCACAGCTTAGAAGTTTGTTTTCATGTTTTGAGAAAAAGTGGAAGGAGCGCGGCCCCAGGGCCGCGCTCCTTTTTTGCTGGCCGCTTATATGTTGGTAACATCGGTGGCAATCTTGAGCACCTTGTACACCTCGCCCTGCTCGTTGCGTATGGCGGTGTAGGTTTCGAGCAGCACCCGCTCTGTGCTCTCTATCTTTATGCGGGTTTTACGCTTCTTGATCTGTCCGGCTAGCAGCTCTTCCCAGAATTTCTCGTAGCTCTGGCGGGCCATGTTGGAGAGCGAGGTGTTCTCTAGGTGGTGGGTGCCTATGATGTCCTCGCGCTTGGCGCAGAGGGTTCGCAGGTAGGCATCGTTCACGCTGGTGCACACGCCGTTCACATCGTACTCCATCACGTAGAGCGATGAGTTGAGGGCGTTTACCAGTCCCTCCAGCTCATAGGTTTTACGGGCGGCCTCCTCCTGTGTGGCCTGTAGCTCCTCGAAGTTTTG
The DNA here is from genome assembly GCA_017454165.1 of Bacteroidales bacterium. GTDB lineage: Bacteria > Bacteroidota > Bacteroidia > Bacteroidales > Tenuifilaceae > RGIG6076. The sequence continues at coordinate 25,581 of JAFTDN010000120.1, forward strand.
GCGCATCTCCTCCTCCTGCTCCTGCATACGCTCGGCCTGCTCCTTCGACTGCTCGAATAGGTGCTTGGTGAGCGCATTCACCTGCACGGTGTTGAGCGTGGCGGTGATGCTCTTGCTCACCTCCTTTACGAACTCCACCTCGTGGGGCTCGAATGCCCGTAGCGAGGCTATCTCAATTACGCCCAGCACGTTGCGGTCGTTTATCAGTGGCACTAGGAGCAGGCAGTTGGGGTTGGCATCGCCCAGGCCCGAGGTGATCTCGATGTAGTCATCGGGAATCTCGGTGAGCAGGATTACATCGCGCTCGGCGGCGCAGGCACCCACAAGCCCCTCGCCAGCCTCATATTGCTTGTGCTCGAAGCGCTTGCGGTCGTAGGCGAAGGTGGCTACCAAGTCGTAGGTGGTGGTACTGGAGCCTTCGTCGGTGTTGGCTATGAATATGCCGCCCACCGATGCTTTTAGGTACCACACGAGGTTTTTGACGATGTCATCGCAGAGCAGCGATAGGTCATCGTTGTGCTGGCGCATGAGGCCGGCGAACTTGGTGAGGCCCTCATTGGCCCAATGCTTTTTGGCCTCATCGGCCTGTCGCACCTGCTCCTCGGAGCGGGCGGTGCGCAGGTTGTCGCGCATCTCTATGAGCGATTGCCCCAGCACGTCGTCGGGGCTGAGCAGGTTGACTTCGGCATCGAGCTCGCCCCGGCCTATCCGCTGGGCAAATTCGGTCTTCTCCATGATGCCCGAGATGGATTTGGAGAAGGCCTCCATCATGGTGCCCACCTCGTCGTTGCGGGCGATGGTGCACATCATGGAGCGGCTTACCCGACCCTGGGCTAGGTCTTGCAGGCTCAGGGTGATGCGCTTCAGGGGGCGGGTGATGGTATAGGTCATGGTGAAGGCCAGCAGGATGAGCAGCGCGATGCCCACCAGCGATACGAGCATCACCCTGAGGTAGTCGTGGTTGCTCTTAGCGAGCACATCGGAGTAGGGAGTGGAGATGCCCAGGGACCAGAACTCGCCCGATGTGCCCAGCGCTACGGGCATCACCACGCTGTATGTGTGCTGTCCCTTGGCGTTGAGGTGGGAGAAGTTGAAACTGTGCCCCAGCTGCATCCTTTTCAGGAAGTCCTCGTTTTGCCCTAGCTCGGGAATACCAGCGGATACGTGCTTGCCGCAGAGCGAGGTGTCGTGGTGGGCTACCACAGACCCCTGCTGGGTGATGAGGAAGGCTTGGCTGTGCTCGAATGGGCTGATATTCTCAACCAGCTTTTGGAACTGCTTGAGGCGGATGTCGGAGGCGACTAGCCCCACGAAGCCATCATCGCGTATGGGCACCACCAC
>JAFTDN010000121.1 GCA_017454165.1 Bacteroidales bacterium
GGAGCTCCCCGCCTCTGCTGTTTTTGGGATGCCTGAGCCTGTCGAAGGCGTGGGGCGGGGACCGGTGCCTTCGACAGGCTCAGGCACCGTTGATGGTGCTGCCCCCTGCCGATGTTGCAGCCCGCAGGGCTGCATTGTCCATCGCGCATAATCCCCCCGTGCCCAGGGCGATGCCCTAGGCAATATCTGTTGCAGCGCTCCGCGCTGCCCCGAAAGCAAGCAGCCACACTGCCGTGGGTGCAAGCGATTTGCATCGAATTGCGGCCTGTAGAGACACGCCGCGTGTGTCCGTTGCCAGTGCTAGCGTGGGCTGGGCTGCTCCGCTCGCAAAGATGGGGCATTGCAAGAGGAGGGGCGGCTGTCCGATAATTTTGTACCTTTGTCCTTGCAAATCCCCCAAGCCAAAGTCCTATGCGAAGATTAATGCTGTTTGGTGTCGTAATGTTCTGTGCTATATGTAGTTGTGGGACGCATCGCGGTGCCACCGATGCCCGCCCCACGGTAACGGTGAGCATACTGCCCCTGAAATACCTAGTGGAGCGCGTGGCGGGCGACACCTCGCTACGGATCGATGTGCTGGTACCACCGGGCAGCAGCCCCGAGCTGTTCGAACCCACGCCCATGCAGCTTGCCCAGTTCAGCCGCTCCGACCTGTACTTCGCCATTGGGTTGATTGACTTTGAGCAGGCCTTGGGGGCCAAGCTGGCAGGGCAGGAGAGGCCCCGTTTAGTAAACCTGTCCGCTGGGGCCGAGCTGCTGGCTGGGCATTGCCACCACGACCACCATGAGTACGGCCATCATCATCATGGCACCGACCCGCACATCTGGGCATCGTGCCGCGAGATGGCCCGCATGGTGGGGCTGGTAGAGCAGCATTTGGCCGCAGCATATCCCGAGGGTGCGCAGCGCTTTGCGGCCAATGCCCAGGCCATGCGAACCGAATTGGCCTCCCTTGATGCGCGTATAGCCCACATGCTCGACAGCGCGGGGCGTAAGCACTTCCTCATATACCACCCCGCGTTGGCCTACTTCGCCCGCGACTACGGACTCACGCAGCTCAGCGTGGAGCACGAGGGCAAGGAGCCCTCGGCGCAGGGCATGGCCGCCACCATAGCCGCAGCGCGGGAGCATGGCGTGGGGCTGGTGATGGTGCAGCAGCAGTTCGACTCCAAGAGTGCCAGCGCCATAGCCGATGAGCTGCGCCTGCCCGTGGTGCAGGTGAACCCGCTGGCCGAGGACTGGCCCACGGAGATGCTGCGCACGGCGCAGCTGATTGCGGGCATAGAGCATAGCGCAAACTGATGGGGCAGAGGCTATTTGCGCTCACCGATGTGTGGGCAGGCTATGGTGATAGGTTGGTGCTGCGCGGGGTGTCGCTCGACATCAACGCCGATGATTTCATAGGCATAGTGGGCCCCAATGGCGGCGGCAAGACCACCCTGCTGCGGCTGCTCATAGGCGAGCTGAAACCCCTAGCAGGGCGTGTGGATCGTAGCTGCCTCAATGTAGGTTATCTTCCTCAGGTACAGCAGATTGATAGAGCATTTCCCATTACGGTGCTCGATGTGGTGCTCTCGGGGCTGATGGGGCGGCAGGGGCTGTGGCGGCGCTACGGCAAGGTTCAGCGCGAGGCCGCCATGGAGTGCCTGCGCCAGGCTGGGGTCGAGGCGCTGCACGGGCGCAGCGTGGGCGAGCTCTCGGGAGGGCAGCTGCAGCGGGTGCTGCTGTGCCGTGCGTTGGTGTCGCAGCCCGAGCTGCTCATCCTCGATGAGCCCAACACCTATGTGGACAACAAGTTCGAGGGGGAGCTCTACGAGCTGCTGCGGCAGCTCAACCAGCGCATGGCCATAGTGATGGTGTCGCACGATCTGGGCACCATAGCCTCGTATGTAAAATCCATAGCCTGCGTGAACGGCACGCTGCACCATCACCGGTCGAGCCACATCACGGCTGCGCAGCTGCGCAGCTACGGCTGCCCCATACAGCTTATAGCGCACGGCGAGGTGCCGCACACCGTGCTGCAGCACCATGGGGGCTGTGGGAAAGGCTGTGCTAACGATTAACCATTTGTGTATGATAGAGATGCTGCACTTTCAGTTTATGCAGAATGCGCTGTGGGCCTCGTTGCTGCTGGCGGTGGTGGTGGGCTTTGTGGGTACCTACATAGTAGCGCGGCGCTTGGTGTTCCTCAGCGGGGGCATCACCCACGCCTCGTTTGGAGGCATAGGGCTGGCCTGGTACTTGGGCTTTAGCCCAATTGCTGGGGCTGCGGTGTTCGCTGTGCTTTCGGCGCTGGGCTTCGAGGCCATCACCCACCGGCGGGCCATGCGCGAGGACTCGGCCATAGGTATGCTGTGGGCGCTGGGCATGGCGCTGGGCGTGTTCTTCGTGTTCCTCACGCCTGGCTACGCTCCCAACCTGATGTCGTACCTGTTTGGCAACATCCTCACCATATCGCAGGCCGACCTTGGGCTGCTGCTGTCCATGGTGGTGGTCATCGGGCTGCTGCTGGCGTTGTTCTACCGGCCTATGCTGTTCGTGGCCTTCGACTCGGCCTATGCCCATGCCCAGCGGCGCGGCGCAGCTTTGTTCATCGACTATACCCTGAAGGTGCTCGTGGCCTTGTCCATCGTGCTGTCCATCAGGTCGGTGGGTATCATCTTGCTCATATCGCTGCTCACGGCGCCGGCCAATATCGCCAACCTGTTCACACGCCGCTTTGGTCCTATGGCATTGCTGTCGGGCGGCATTGCGCTATGCGCGTTGTTGATGGGGGTGGCTATGTCATATGGTCTCAATGTGCCCTCGGGCGCGGCGGTGGTCATGGTGCTGGTGGCCATGTATGGGATGGGGCACGTGGGGCTGTGGTTGGCTAGGCACCTGGGCGCACCCGCACGAGGTTGAACTCCACCTTTTTGTCGAGCAGGGTTTTGTAGTCGGCCCCGGCGTTGTAGATGTCCTCGTCGTTCTCCTCATACAGCCAGTCGATTTGCACCTTGCAGAGCTTTTCTAGCTGCATCTGTTCGAGGCGTTTGAGCATGTCGAATATGCGTTTGGAGGAGCTGGTGTTGAAGTATTCGAGCTGTATGTGCGCGGTGGTCTTGGGCTGGGGCTGCTGGGCGTAGCCATCGAGCCATTGCAGTATGGGCATGAAGAACTGGGAGGCGTTCTCGGGGATGCTTACGCCTTGCATGCAGAGCTCGCCCGTGCTGGCGTTGAGGTTCACATAGGGGGAGGTCTCTGTGGGATGTAGCTCGTAGTTGCTCATGGCCGCGTTTTAAATGTCCTCCACTTCGTACTCCTCGCCGTGCCCGTTGCGCTTTATGGTGTCCCAGTATTTCTGCGATATGATGGAGCTCAGCCCGCTCTTTTTGTTCTTGATGCGCACCTTAGCCATGCGCTCCTTGCTGATGCTCAGTCCATCGAACTTGAAAGGGATGGAGACCAGGGTCTCTAAGTCCTCGCCCAGCTGTAGCAGCGAGTCGTCGTCCTCATCGTAGCGCCAGGTTACGTTCACGATGTTGCCCGTCTGGTGGATTAGGTCGAGCCGTTTCATGATTTCGTTGACGTACATGCTCGAGCTGCTGTTGATGTAGTCGAGGTACACCGAGAGCGTGGTCTGGGCGGCGGGCTGCTTAACGTAGCCGTCCACCCACTCCAGCACGGGCTGCCAGAACGTGAAGGGATCCTCGGGGATGGCGCGCCCTTCGATGCTTAGCTGCCCCGATATGGCTGAGCAGGTAATCTGGGGGCTGTCCGGGGATTTCTCTATGTTTAGGTCGCTCATATACTCGTTTGTCGTGCGTCTAGGCACTGATACCCCAAAGGTATGAAAAAAAATATCAACACATGGGATGCGGCGGGTCTAAATTTTGCAGCGCGAGTTGATAATCTGCTTGTCGTTAGCATGTTATCGTTTGATGGTGTCGAACCCTTTCCCGTACACGCCCATCACCGATGACACCGAGATGAACGCCTCGGAGTCCAGCTCCTTGATGATGCGGTACAGGTTGCTGGCCTCGTGCTTGCGCACCAGCGTGAGCAGCACTTTCTGGCTGTCCTGCGAGTACCAGCCCTTGCCATCGATTACCGTTACGCCTCGGTTGAGCTCGTGGGTGATGCGGTTGGCTATGGCTTCGTGGTGCTTGGAGAATATGAACATCTGTACCGACTGCCTGCTGCCCGACAGCACAGCATCGAGCGTGTAGGATGTGATGGCCATGGCCACGTAGCCATATACGATGGTCTCCACGCGGTGGGCGGGATCGAGGTCGAGCAGCACCAGGTACGACGAGCCTATGATGAACACATCGAGGAATAGGATGACGCGTCCAGGGCTGATGTTGCGGTACTTGTTGATGATCATGGCGATGATGTCGGTGCCGCCGGTGCTGCCGCCCTGCGAGAAGCAGATGCCCAGCCCCGCGCCGGCCAGCGCACCGCCCAGTATGGTGGACATGAATCGGTCGTCTACCAGCGGGTTGGTGATCAGGTGCTGTAGCACCGACATCAGCAGCGAGGCCACGGCCACGCCGTAGATGGTCTTGATGCCGAAGTTGGCGCCCAGTATCTTTATGGCCAGGGCCAGCAGGGCTAGGTTCACTAGGAAGTAGGTGTAGCCCACGGGGAACCCTGTGGCGTAGAACACCAGCGCACCCACGCCCGACACGCCCCCGCCGGTGATTTTGTGGGGGATGATGAATCCAATCCAGGCTAGGGCGTAGAGGCACAGCCCTAGGGTCATGATGATGTAGGGCTTGACGTGTTTGCCTGTTATTGCCATTGCGATGGGGGTTGTTTGCAGGGGGTACTACGGAGAGGGGGGCTAGAGGGTTGCGTTTCGGTGTTCGTTCGCTATGGGTAGGCCTCGTTGTCGCGGGGCTTGGTTATGGATTTGTGGTAGTTGTTCAAAAGGAACCCCACCTCGTTGATGTGGGCATCAATCGGCTCGCTGCTGAGCAGGCCCAGGTCTGAGGCCACGTGTGCATAGTAGCGCATGTGTTCCACGTGCTCCAAGGCCGATTGCAGGTGCGAGAGCTTCTCGTTGCGATTCTTTTTGCGGTAGCTCACCACGATGTCGGCGGCGCATTGCAATGAGTACTCGCGCAGCTTTGTTGTTACGGCATGTTGGGGGAGGTTCATCTCGAATAGCTTGATGGCTAGCGCATGGGCCTTCTGCCAGACGACCAAATCGCGGTAGGTTTTGGCCGGGAGGAAATCTTTGTCTGCCATAGTGGTATTTGTGTGGAAAGCGGATTTTCAGCAGCAAAGTTATAGAATTTGAAAGCTGTTTAAAATGACATTTATCAGCTCACCACCACATTCACTATTTTGTTGGGCACCACTATGATGCGCTTAATCTGCTTGCCTTCGGTGTATTTGCTTGTCTGCTCGTTGTTAAGCACCATTTGCTCCACCTCGTTGGCGGGTGTGTTGAGCGGCAGCTCGATGGTGAATCGGGTTTTGCCGTTGAACGACACTGCGCAGGTGAAGGTGTTGTCGGCCATCAGCGATTCGTTGGCCACGGGCCATTTGGCATCGCATACCGATGCATTGTGGCCCAGCAAATGCCACAGTTCCTCAGCGATGTGGGGTGCGTAGGGCGATAGCAGCACGGTGAGGGGCTCTAGCACGGCGCGTTTGTTGCAGCGCAGGTCGGTGAGCTCGTTGGCGCATATCATGAATGCCGATACGCAGGTGTTGAAGCTGAAGCGTTCAATGTCGTCGGACACCTTCTTGATGGTGCGGTGGAGCGTTTTCAACTCCTGCGGCGTGGGTTGCTCATCGCTGATTGCTAGTTGGTTCTGCGCATCGTGGAATAGTCGCCAGAATTTGCGCAGGAATTTGTGCACACCGTCGATTCCCTTTGTGTCCCAGGGTTTGCTCTGCTCCAGCGGGCCGAGGAACATCTCGTACATGCGCAGGGTGTCGGCTCCGTAGCGTTCTACGATGTCGTCGGGGTTCACCACGTTCCACATGCTCTTGCTCATCTTCTCCACGGCATGGCCGCAGATGTAGCGGCCGTCTTCGAGTATGAACTCGGCGTTGGCGTAGTCGGGCATCCAGCGGCGGAACGCCTCGGTGTCGAGCACATCGTTTTCAACAATGTTCACATCAACGTGTATGGGCGTTACGTCGTGCTGGTCTTTCAGCCCGTTCGACACGAAGGTGTTTGTGCCTTTTATGCGATATACGAAGTTTGATCGTCCCTGAATCATGCCCTGGTTCACCAGGCGGCGGAATGGTTCGTTTTGGCATACCTTGCCCATGTCGAACAGGAATTTGTTCCAGAAGCGGGAGTATATAAGGTGTCCCACGGCGTGCTCGGTGCCGCCTATGTAGAGGTCCACGTTTTGCCAATAGGCGTTGGCTTCTGCGCCCACCAGAGCCTGGCTGTTGTGGGGGTCCATGTAGCGCAGGTAGTAGGCCGATGAGCCAGCAAAACCGGGCATGGTGCTCAATTCGTAGGGATGGCCTTCGGGCGTATGCCATTGCTCGGCGCGGGCAAGCGGCGGCTCGCCCTGCTCGGTGGGCTTGAAGCTGCTTATGCTGGGCAGCTGTAGCGGCAGCTGATTGTCGGCAATGGGGTAGGGGAGGCCATCTTTGTAGTAGATGGGGAACGGCTCGCCCCAGTAGCGCTGGCGGCTGAATATGGCATCGCGCAGGCGGTAGTTCACCTGGCGGCGACCGATGCCGCGTTTTTCCACCTCGGCGCACATCTGGCTTATGGCCTGTTTTATGTTCAAACCGTCAATCAGCGGGCTGTTGATGATGATGCCGTCCTTTGAGTCGTATGATTCAGTCCATGTTGCCGTATCGGTGGGCTGTTCGCCGGGCTTGATTACGGTTTGAATGATGGGCAGATTGAATGTTTTGGCGAACACAAAGTCGCGGCTATCGTGGGCGGGCACGGCCATTATGGCCCCTGTGCCATAGCCCGAAAGCACGTATTCGCTCACCCAGATGGGTATGCGCTGCTGGTTGAATGGGTTGATGGCGTATCTTCCTGTAAAACATCCAGTTGCACGACGGCTTTCGGCCATGCGCTCGCGCTCGGTTTTGCGGCGGGCTGCGGTGCGATAGTCGTCCATGGCGGCCTTTTGTTCGGGTGTGGTTACAAGGTCAACCAGGTCGCTCTCGGGGGCCAGCACCATGAATGTTACTCCGAAAATGGTATCGGGGCGGGTGGTGAACACGGTTAGCTTGTCGGCCATGCCCTCCACCTCGAACTGCACCTCGGCACCCTCGGAGCGGCCAATCCAGTTGCGCTGCATCTCTTTCATGGAATCGCTCCATTCGAGCGGCTCAAGGTCGGCCAGCAGGCGTTCGGCGTAGGCCGATATGCGTAGGCACCATTGGCGCATCTTGCGCTGCTCCACGGGGTGGCCGCCGCGCACCGATAGGCCTTCCTTCACCTCGTCGTTGGCCAGCACGGTGCCCAGGGCGGGGCACCAGTTCACCATCACATCGGCCAGGTAGGCCAGACGGTAGTTGAGCAGCGTTTGCTGCTGCTGGGCCTCGTTCCAGCCGTTCCAATCGGCTGCGCTAAAGCATAAAGGCTCGGTGCAGGCCGCATTTAGGTTGTTGGTGCCGTGCTGCGCGAGGTGTTGCACCAGCGCGGCAATGGGTTGCGCTTTTTGCAGTTTGGTGTCGAAATACGACTCAAACATCTGAACGAAAGCCCATTGCGTCCAGCGGTAGTAGTCGGGGTCGCAGGTGCGTATCTCGCGGTTCCAGTCGTAGCAGAAGCCTATCTTGTCGAGCTGCTCGCGGTAGCGGGCAATGTTGCGCTCGGTGGTGATGGCGGGGTGCTGCCCCGTTTGTATGGCATACTGCTCGGCGGGCAGGCCAAAGGCATCGTAGCCCATGGGGTGCAGCACGTTGAAGCCGTTCAGGCGTTTGTAGCGTGAGTATATGTCGGAGGCGATGTATCCCAGCGGATGTCCCACATGCAGGCCTGCGCCAGAGGGGTAGGGGAACATGTCGAGCACGTAGAATTTGGGGCGTGAGGCATCCACCTCAACGCGGTAGGTTTGCTGCTCGCGCCACCATTGCTGCCAGCGGCGTTCAATATCTTTGAAGTTATAATCCATATCTATCTAATTATAAGCACATAGCGTGTTATGGCGATTGCTGCGCCTGCAACCCACAAAGGTACAATAAAAATCGATGCGGACGACATGTGCCTATGCATTGGCGATTTGTAATTTAGGGTGCTATGTAGTATCTTTGCATCACTAATGTATGAGGTATAAATGTATATAACTATATGAGCATCAGTGTAATGGGTATGCCTTTATGGGCATGGGTTTTGTTCTATATAGCCGTGCTGGCCATGTTAATCATCGACCTGCGCATGTTCGGGCGCAAGGGGCAGCACGAGGTGAACATCCGCGAAGCATTGGTGATGACCGGCATTTGGATTGCCGTGTCGTTGCTTTTCTGCTTGGGCATCTACCTGTTCTATCCCGAGCAGAGCGGCGAGAAGGCCACCGAGTTTTTGGCTGGCTACGTGATTGAGAAATCGCTCTCGATGGACAACCTGTTCGTGTTCCTGATGCTGTTCTCGTACTTTGGCATCGACCGCAAGTATCAGCACGAGGTGCTGTTTTGGGGCATATTTGGAGCTTTGGTGCTGCGCAGCGTGTTCATTTTTGCCGGAGCGGCAGTGGTGGAGCGGTTTGAGTGGGTGCTGGGGCTGTTTGGCCTATTCCTGCTCTACACCGGTGCCAAGATGTTTGCCCACGACGATGGGGCACAGGCCCAAGATTTGTCGAAGAACTTCATTGTGAGGATGTTCCGCAGGCTGTTCCCCGTTACCGACACCATGCATGGCGACCGCTTTGTGGTGGTGCAGGATGGCCGCCGCATGGCCACGCCTCTGCTTGTGGCCCTGATTGTGATTGAGAGCACCGATGTGGCCTTTGCCGTCGATTCCATTCCGGCCATCTTCTCCATCTCGCACGACCCGTTCATTGTGCTCACCAGCAACATATTCGCCATACTTGGCCTGCGGGCGCTCTACTTTGCTTTGGCCGCTCTGGCCAAATATTTCACCTATCTGAAATACGGCCTTGGAGTGATACTTATATTTGTGGGTATCAAGATGTTGCTGGCCATGGACGAGTACATCAACATGCTACTGGAGTCCATGGGCTTGGCTTATCGTATGCCGCACATAAAAATACCCACGGGCATATCGCTGGCCATCATCTTTGGGGTGCTGGCGCTGTCGATGCTGCTGTCGGCGGTGGTGTCAAGGTGTGAGGAGTAGGCGGATTGTTCGCCCACCAGTGAAACAAGGGGGCATGCCCACTTGTCCCAGCCACGAACATGGCGCATGTACGGACGCGATTAATCGCGTCCGCGATAGTAGAGGAGGCGAATCCGCAAGGGTTCGCCTCTTTTTGTGCAGGTGCGTAGGGGCGAATGATTATTCGCCCCTACATCCGCAAACGCAACAAATACGCGCATTTCGGACACATGCGGCGCGTTCCTATCTGCCTAACATCCCACCAATACAGATTTACGGCTGCGATAATATCACAGCCCTACACGCGCAAACGCAACAAATACGCACGTTTTCGACGCATGCGGTGCGTCCATGCAGCCGAATCAACGAATATACGACGCCGGAGGACGCGATAAATCGCGTCCGTAAATTGCGCGGAATTATGCGAATTGGATACAACGTATAGTTTACGAAGGATGCGTCATTGCGAGGAAGAATGACGAAGCAATCTATAATACGTAGGAATTACGTATCCTACGCGCTATGGATTGCTTCGCAAGCTCGCAATGACGTGTCCTATGCTAAATAAAATGCCACAACGCCGCTCGCAATGACGTGTTCTCGCGTGTGCGGCGTTCCCCCTCTCCACATTGGAGAGGGGGTTAGGGGGTGAAGTCTATTGCGAGTGGACGCGATAAATCGCGTCCGTACAATGGAGCAAGCGGCGTTGTAGGGCTGTGGCATTGCCGCAGCCGCGCCCGAACGAGAGACAAAGGGGCATGTTCCCCTTGTCTATCGTCGATAATCTCATCGCGAAAGCTCAGAGGCGTTCGCAACTGCACTCTGTTTGAATAAATGTACAACGCAATAAACAATTAAAATGTTTACAATCAATTATATAGCCACAAATTGCCCCTCCTTGTATCACTATTTTTTGTCCATTAAGTCAATTTTGTGATTGATAGGCATGAAAATATGCCGTATTTTTGCCGTGAATTTACTTTTTTGTTGTTTAAAGCTAAACACCTATGGTACAGTTAGTTACCCCCCCCCTACAAAATCGGGGGTTAGCGGCCTGAGGCGCAGGCTGCAACGTTTAATGATAGTGCTTGCCGCTGTGGCGGGCATGGCTAATACCGCCCAAGCGCAAGACATCGAAATCAACGACACAAACTTCCCTGACGTAAACTTCCGCACGCACGTAAAACAATACGACACGGACAGCGATGGCTTTCTGGGCAGTGATGAGATTGCGGCTGTTACATCCATAGAAATAGTTTCTTGGGGACCATCCATCGCCGACCTCAAAGGTATTGAACACTTCACCGCGCTGACGGAGTTGAGTTGCGGCTCCGACCAGCTAACCACGCTCGATGTGTCGGCAAACACCGCGCTGAAGAAGTTGTATTGTTCCTACGGCCAGCTGACCACGCTCGACGTGTCCAACTGCACTGCGCTGACGGATTTGTTCTGCCACAACAACCAGTTGTCCACGCTCGACGTGTCCAACTGCACCGCGCTACAGTATTTGGAATGCTCTTCCAACCATCTGAACGCGCTTGACGTGTCGAAGAACACTGAGTTGAAGAAGTTGGATTGCTCCTCCAACCAGTTGACCGCGCTCAACGTGGCCAACTGCACCGCGCTGACTCATTTGGATTGCTACAGCAATCAAATTAAGGGCGACGAGATGCTGGCATTGGTGAACAGCCTGCCGCATGTAGTATTGAGCGGTTATTTCTGTGTAGTCAGTGATTATAACAACAGCGATGGCAATGTAATTACCAAGTCGCAGGTGGCCATTGCTAAGCGCAAATGGTGGGATGTGTGCGTTTCTTGGGGTACTTCGTACGATGGACTTGAGGAATACGCGCTTACGCTTAATGTTACAGGCGGCGGCACGCTTATGGCCACCCCTATCGGTAACATAACCGAGGGCACAGAGGTAACCCTAACTGCCACACCCGATGAGGGCTACAAATTCAAAACCCTGAAGGTATATAAGACAGGCGATGAGAGCCAAACCGTTGCCATCAGCGAGGATAAGTTCACTATGCCCGCCTACGATGTAACCGTTGAGGCTGAGTTCGAAGCCATTACCTACACGCTCACCTACGCCGCTGGTGCTGGTGGCACAATCCAGGGCAGTGCAACGCAGACCGTGGCACATGGCCAAAGCGGCACCGAGGTTGAGGCCAAGCCCAACGAAGGCTACAAGTTTGTGAAATGGAGCGATGGTCGTACCACCGCCAAGCGCACCGATAGCAATGTGCAGCGTGATTCGAGCGTAACCGCCATTTTTGAGCTCATCCCCACCTACACGCTCACCTATACCGCTGGAGAGGGTGGTAGCATCAAAGGCAATAACACGCAGACGGTACGTGAGGGCCAAAGCGGCACCGAAGTGGAGGCCGTAGCCAACGAAGGCTACAAGTTTGTGAAGTGGAGCGATGGTCGCACCACCGCCAAACGCACCGACAGCAACGTACAGGCCAATCTGAGCGTAACGGCAGAGTTCGAGAAGTCGAGCACCACAGGCCTGTTCGACACCCAACTCGATGCCCTGAGCGTATATCCCAACCCCACCGCAGGCCAGCTGTGGATTTCGGTGCCTGAGCTTGCCGAAGGCACCGCTGCCGAGGTGTTGGTGTACAACGCCGCTGGCCAGCTGCTGCAGCGCGTAGCAGCCCGTGCGGCTTCGACAGGCTCAGCCGCCAGCCGCCTGAGCATCGACCTGAGCGGCTATCCCGCTGGTGTGTACATCATCAGCGTGGGAAATGCGGTGGCCAAGGTGGTTAAGCAGTAAAGCAAGGGGGCATGCCCCCTTGTCCCAGCCACGAACATGGCGCATGTGCGGACGCGATTTATCGCGTCCGCGATAGTAGAGGAGGCGAATCCGCAAGGGTTCGCCTCTTTTTGTGCAGGTGCGTAGGGGCGAATGATTATTTGCCCCTACATCCGCAAACGCAACAAATACGCGCATTTCGGATGCACGCGGCGCGTCCCTATCTGCCTAACATCCCACCAATACAGATTTGCGGCTGCGATAATATCACAGCCCTACACTCGCAAACGCAACAAATACGCTCATTTTGGACGCATACGGTGCGTCCTTGCAGCCGAATCAACGAATATACGACGCCGGATGACGCGATAAATCGCGTCCGTACAATGGAGCAAGCGGGGTTGTAGTGCTGTGGCATTGCCGCAGTCGCATGTGTCCGACCGTGAAGCAAGGGGGCATGCCCCCTTGTCCCGTTCGCAAACATGGAGTATGTACGGACGCGATTTATCGCGTCCAAATGTGCTTAAATGATTGATATTAAGATGTTTATATTGCCTTATGTCTTGAGATAGATGTTTAAATCGTGTGTGTTGATGTATTAATGTTTTTGTAATATCTTGTTGCTTAATTATTTATGTGTCGTATCACTAATTTTAGTGATACAATATCACTATTTTTGTGTATTGCATATTCAGAATGCCCGCCGTACCTTTGCTGTGATAAGCACAATGTTCCACTAATTACGTAATTCTCTATGAATCAATTAGTTACCCCTCCCCATGTGGGGCTTAAAAACCTAAAGCACAGGCTATTTGCGCCGTTCAGGCGCGTCGTGCTGGCAGCTTTGTTGCTCTGCACCGTTTGGGCTGCGCGGGCGCAGAATCTCACCGTGAAATTCAACGGTTATACTGAGCACACGGGGCAAGCCTCGCTTGAGGCGGCCATTATGCATACGGGCCTGGAGTTGCGCTACATCGAGTCCATCGAAATTACGGCAGGCGATGTGGTGGCCGATGATTGGCTCTACTTGAGCAATAACACCAGCAATCTTAGCCAATTAAAGCACTTTACAGTTACCAACGCTGTTAACAGCGTGGCACCAATGGTATCGGGAGTGGTTGAAGATTGGGGGGGTGGATATATGGTTGTGTCTTATCATAGAATCTTTGGCAATTCGATAGAGACGGTTAGCGTGGCCAAAACGCAGGAGATTGGATGTGCTGCATTTAGCGGTTGTATCAACCTCACCAGCGTTAGCTTTCCTCATGCAGAACGCATTTTTGCCCAAGAGGGCCTTGCGGGATTCTCTCGGTACTATCCTGCGTTCGCTGATTGCTCAAAACTCACGGAGATGCATCTCGGAGCTACCCCACCTGAAGTGTATAATCTCTCAAATACCAACAACACCGTAACCTCATTGCCTCTCAAAAGCACATTCCTGTGCTTGGTGGACGATAATGGAAATCCGCTCACAGGCAGTGCGCTCAGCAATGCCATTGCCGCCTATAGGGGTGTGGACGATGGCGACCTCGGCGACAACCTGTGGTACGGCGTGTATATCACCAAGCCGCCCTTGTCGATGACCCTAACAATCGATGGAAATACCGAAAATGTAACGGCTACCTCCATAGAGCAAGCCCTTGAGAACAAAAACTTAAATCAGGTAGAAAAAATCATAATAGACGAGGGTGCGCTCTCTGCCGAAGATTGGAACTATCTGGGCAATAAAAGTAACGACCTGAACAATCTCAGTAATTTCACCTGCTATAGCAAGCTGCGGCAAGCTCCAATTTATAATAATGGCACTCCTATTTTTGGAAAATCACTAAAGAAGTTTCACATATCTTCTCCATGCGAAATAGGGGAATATGCATTCAAATTTTGCGACCAACTCTCCGATGTCAGACTTGATAAAGCTGAACGTATTGGTTCTAATGCTTTTCTTCTTTGCGCAGCACTCCGAGAGATTTCTTTACCTCAGGCTACCTGCTGCGAGATGTATGCATTCCAACGATGCACATCCCTCGAAAAGGTTAAGTTACCCCGTGTAGAAAAGTTGGCATCCGGAGTATTTCTGCAATGCTGCGCTCTAAAGGAGGTGCATCTGCCAGCATCGCCCCCCAAAACCGACGGGGATAACATCTGCAGTTGCACCTCCGCAGAATACACTAAGCCCACGCTGTTTTTGGTCAATTACAACGGTAATGCACTAAGTGGTGATGAGCTAATTGATGCCATTGAGGCCTACAAGGCCGACGAAAACTACGATGCCGCTACCAACACCTGGGCGGGGTGTTTGCTACCCCAAACATACACTCTTAGCCTTAGAAGCACAGGAGGCGGGGGATTTAACTCCTACTGTATCTACAATCAATATTGCGGTTTTGGTGTTGATTATGTGGTGTTGAGCGGCGATGAGCGAACAATAGAAGCTTACGCACGGCCTGGCTATCACTTTGTGCGCTGGATTAGCGGCAGCACCGAGTTGAACACCAGCAGAATGTTTAGCATTACCGTTACCAGCGACACCACAATAATAGCCGAATTTGAATTGAATGTGTATAGTCTCATCTATACCGCAGGCGAGGGCGGCAGCATCCAAGGTCAGCTGACACAAACCGTGCAGCATGGTGGGAGCGGCGAGGAAGTGGAGGCCGAGCCAAACGATGGCTACCGCTTCGTGAAATGGAGCGATGAGGTTACCACCGCCAAGCGCACCGATAGCAATGTGCAAGGAGATATAAGCGTAACAGCCATTTTTGAACTTATACCCACCTACACGCTCACCTACACCGCCACCATGGGCGGCAGCATCAGCGGCACGACCACTCAGACAGTGAGGGAGGGCGAGAGCGGCAGCGAGGTGGAGGCTGTGGCCGCCGAGGGCTTCCAGTTCCTGCGCTGGAGCGATGGCCTTACCACCACCAAGCGCACCGACTCCAATGTGCGGGCCAACCTGAGCGTGCAGGCCGAGTTTATCGATGCGAGCATCAGCATCTACACCCTTACCTACACCGCTACCGAGGGTGGCAGCATCACAGGTGCCACCACGCAGGCTGTGCAGCATGGTGGCAGTGGCACCGAGGTAGAGGCCGTTCCCAATGCGGGCTACCGCTTCGTGCAGTGGAGCGATGGCCTCACCACCGCCAAGCGCACCGACAGCAACGTGAACGCCGACATCAGCGCAGAGGCGCAGTTTGCCATCATCAGCTACACGCTCAGCTACACAGCCAGCGAGGGCGGCAGCATCAGCGGTCAGGCCACGCAAACCGTGCAGCATGGCGGGAGCGGCAGCGAGGTGGAGGCTGTGGCCCAAGAGGGCTACCGCTTTGTGAAGTGGAGCGATGGTCGCACCACCGCCAAGCGCACCGACTACAACGTGCAGGGCAACCTGACCGTAACCGCCGAGTTCGAGAAGTCGAACACCACAGGTCTGCTCGACACCAAGCTCGATGCCCTGAGCGTTTACCCCAACCCCACGCAGGGCGTTCTATGGGTTTCGGTGCCTGAGCTTGCCGAAGGCACCGCTGCCGAGGTGCACGTGTACAACGCCAATGGCCAGCTGTTGCAGCGCGTACCAGCGCACGGGGCTTCGGCAGGCTCAGCCGCCAGCCGCCTGAGCATCGACCTGAGCGGCGATCCCGCAGGCGTGTATATCATCCGCGTGGGCAATGCAGTGGCCAAGGTGGTGAAACAGTAGATACGAGTAGGGCTGTGATATTATCGCAGCCGCTGTGGCGATGCGATAAATCGCGTCCGTGATAGAAGAGGCGAACCCGCAGGGGCTCGCCTCTTTTCACATGGAGGCGAAGTTTTCAACTTTGCTCGCCGAAGGCGAAGTGGCAGTACAGTACATACGACCGATGTCCACGTGTGAAGCAATGGCGCGTGTGCCACAACTAATTGGTCGTTGTGGCTGCGTTTGGTAGCATCAGTTTTTTTGCGTATCTTTGTGTATAAATCAACCCAAAAACAACAGCAATGCAAGGCAACTTTGTATATTCAAACCCCACCAAGCTCTACTTTGGCGAGAGCGCCATGCAGAATTTGGCCGATGAGCTCAAGAACTATGGCCCTACCGTGCTGCTCACTTATGGCGGCGGCTCAATCAAGCAGAACGGCATCTACGACCAAACCATTGAGGCGCTGCGGCAGGCAGGCAAAACCGTGGTTGAACTGCCCGGTGTGATGCCCAACCCAACGCTCGACAAGCTCCGCGAGGGCGCGGCTCTGGCGCGTAAGCACAATGTGGACCTGATACTGGCCGTGGGCGGTGGCTCCACCATCGACTACGCCGAGGGCGTGGCTGCATCGGCCTGGTGCGAGGGCGACCCCTGGGAGCTCTACTACGAAAAGATGCAAAACCCCACCTGTAGGCTCATCCCCGTGGGCTGCGTGCTCACCATGGTGGGTACGGGCAGCGAGATGAACGGCGGCAGCGTAATCACCAACACGCAAAAAAACATGAAGGTGGGCAAGGTGTTCGGCGAGGAGCTGTTCCCCAAATTCGCCATTCTCAATCCAAAATTCACGTTTAGCGTGCCGCACTACCAGATGGTGGCTGGCTTCTTTGACATCATGTCGCACATCTTGGAGCAGTATCTATCTGGTTCCGATGATAATACATCCGACTACATCGCCGAAGCCCTGATGCGTTCATTGGTGCATAGCTCGCGCATTGCGGCTAAAAATCCGCACGACTATGAGGCACGGAGCAACATTATGTGGACGGCCACTTGGGCTCTCAATACGCTGATAGCCAAAGGTAAAACAACCGACTGGATGGTACACATGATTGGTCAGGCCATGGGCGCGCACACCAACGCCACTCACGGCATGACCCTTGCTGTGGTGAGCCTACCCTATTACCGTCATATTATGCCCTATGGGCAGCATCGTTTTGCCCGTTTTGCAAGAGCCGTGTGGGATATTGCCCCCGATGGTCGCACCGAGCAGCAGCTGGCCGAGGCTGGCCTGCAGGCCATGGAGGAGTGGATGCGCGAGATTGGCCTAGTGATGCACAGCGCCGAGCTGGGCGTGAAGCCCGACATGCTCAACGCCATTGCCGATAGTACCTTTATATTGAAAGGCGGCTATAAAGTGCTCTCGCACGCCGATGTGGTGGAAATTCTGCGTCATAGCCTATAGCAAGAGGTTTGCTCACTTGTCCTACGCATCGTAAAGGGCTGTTGGTTTAGGCTGACAGCCCTTTTTGTGTGTCATCGGAGGGCGGAGGTGCATACGATTTTGGCGCAATTTGCGTAACTTTGCCCCAATTCATAAAAAGTAGAAAGCTGTATGATAGCAAAACGTAATGCCATAGTATGCCTGTTGCTGGCCGCCGTGCTGCTGGCTGTACCCTCGTGCCGCAAGGGCAGTTCGGGCGACACCACCATGCTGCCCAACATCAGCGGCGGCGTGAACGATGTGCTGCTGGTGCTCCGCAAGGAGCTTTGGAACGATACCCTTGGGCGCAGCTACAAGGCCATACTCGAGGATCAATTCCCCTATCTGCCGCAGATTGAGCCGCTGTTCGACATTGTGCAGCTGCCGCCCGATAATTTTGGCTCCACGTTCAAGTCGCATCGCAACATCATACGCCACAACGTTGGCTCCAACGTCGATTCGGTGAGCCTCACCATTCAGAAAGACGTTTGGGCCGCACCACAAACCGTTGTAACCGTCAGCAGCCCAACCTATAAGCAGCTTGTGCCGTTCATCATTGCCAACGGCGAGCGGCTGGTGAATATCTTTGAGCAGGCCGAGCGCGACCGCGATATGCAAACCGCCCGCAAGTACCCCGAGCTGGAGCTGGAGCAGCGTTTCCAGAAGCGCGGCATCAGAATTAGCATCCCCAAGGGTTATGTGCTGAACACTGATACTGAGGATTTTATCTGGATTTCGCACGAAACGCCCAAAACCACGCAGGGCATCATAGCCTATCGTTTCCCCTACACCGATGCCAACACGTTCACGGCGGAGTACCTCGCCAAGCAGCGCAACGCTGTGGTGAATCAAATACCAGGCCCTACCGATGGTAGCTACATGATAACCTCGGAGGTGGTGCCGCCCGCCCTATTCCCCATGACCTATCGCGGCGGCTATCGCGCTGTGCTGCGTGGCTATTGGGATGTGGCGCGACATCCCATGGGCGGTCCATTCATCAGCCACTCGTTTATCGACGAGGCTCGGCAGGAGGTTGTAACGGTAGAGGCTTTTGTTTACGCTCCCAGCAAGGGCAAGCGCGATTTGATGCGCCAAACCGAGGCCATCCTCTTCTCGGCCACGGTGGCGGAGTAGGGGGGGCTACAGCGAGGGCAGGTTGATGCCCTGGAACAGGCGGAACAGCTTGAGCGCGTAGTCATCGGTCATGCCAGCCACGAAGTCGAGCACCGAGAGGATTTTCTTGTAAACATTACCATCGGAGCAGCGGTACTGCGAGGGGAGCAGGCTGGCCACCTTTTGGTCGCGCCTGTTCTGTGGGTTGAGCGCGGCGGCGCAGAATGCATCGAGCAGCGAGCCCATTATGCGGTACCCCGCAATCTCAATCTCCACCACTTTGGGGTATTTATACACCTGATTGATAGCTATTTGTTCTATATTTTGCATGGCCTCCAACGCTGTGGGCGACAGCTTTTGGGTGAGCGGTGTGGCGGTCTCTCCGCGCATGATGCTTGGCAGCTGCTCCACGAACGCAATGGCGCAGTCGCCCACTAGGCGACCTATGCCCATGGCCCGTAGATACGACACCTGCTCGTTGGGGTCGGTAACCTCATGCATGGTGGTGGCTATTTTATCGAGCGTAGGGCCATCATCGGCCATGAAGCTGCGGAATAGCTCCAGCACGTGCTCGGTGCCCAGCAAACCTAGGCGGTGGGCATCCTCGATGTCCATGATTTGGTAGCAGATGTCATCGGCGGCTTCCACCAGGTAGGCCAGCGGGTGGCGGCTGCTGGCACCATGCCCATCGCGAGCCATGCCCGTGCGCTGGGCGATGAGCTCGAAAGCACTGGTTTCGGCTTTAAAGTAGCCGAACTTCTTGCGCTGGGCGGTCGAGGGGTAGGGGTACTTGATTATGCTGGCCAGCACGGCGTAGCTCAAGCGGAAGCCCCCGCTGCGGCGGCCCTGTAGCTGCTGGGTGAGCAGCCTCAGGGCGTTGGCGTTGCCCTCGAACCGCACCAGGTCGGCCCATTCCCACTCATCGAGCATGGGGCGGTAGTGCGCCTGGCGGTCGATGAAGTACTGCCTGATGGCCTCCTCGCCGCTGTGGCCAAAAGGGGGATTGCCCATGTCGTGGGCTAGGCAGGCGGCGGCCACGATGCTTGGGATGTGGGCCACGGCCTGCTGCTCGGCGGGGGAGAGGGTGGGGGTTAGCAGGCGCACCACCATGTTGCCGAGTGAGCGGCCCACGCTGGCCACCTCAAGGCTGTGGGTTAATCTGTTGTGAACCAGTTTGTTGCCAGGTAGTGGGAATACCTGCGTTTTGTCCTGTAGGCGGCGGAATGGGGCGGAGAAAATCAGCCTATCGTAGTCGCGCTGGAAGTCGGTGCGGTGCTTTTCGGGGGTGGCCTCGGGGGCATCGCCGAAACGCTGCGGGCAGGTTAGCTCAGTCCAGTTCATTGGGGCTACTCTGCTTTGTCCTGCTGGGGGAGCAGGTGGCTTATGTTGATGGCTATCTTGATGATTTTGTAAACCTTGGCGTTCTCGTTGAATATGGGCGTGTAGGTTTCGTGGAATAGGAACTGCTGCCCGTTGGCCGAGCAGCGCTGCTCTACCACCCGCGTGACGCCTCGGTTCAGGTCCTTCCAGAAGTCGTTGTAGCCGCGCTGCTGCTCATCGGTGAAGTCCATCAGGTAGGAGTGGTGCTTGCCCACTATTTCGCTGGCCTCTAGTTGCAGCAGGCTGGTGTACGCCTCGTTTATGAAGGTTACGTAGCCCTCGGGGGTGTATTCGGCCACGAAGGCCGAGTTGTACATGGCCTGACAGATGCTCTGCTTGTCGTTCTCGGCCACGCGGGCGCGGTGGTTAGCATCCTGGGCTGCTTGCCGCTGCTGGGCCAGCTCGGCCTCGAGCTGCTTGCTGCGGGTGATGTCTTGCGAGTAGCCGAATACGCCTACCACCTCGCCGTTCATGTTGTGCAGCGGCAGCTGTGAGGTGCGGCGGTACGAGGTCATGCCGCCGGGGTGGTGCAGCTGCTCCTCTTGCCCCATCAGGGGCATGTTGGTGCGTATGATGCGCTGCTCCACATCGTAGGTGCTCTGGGCGGTGGCCTGGTCTATGATGTCGAAGTTCGTTTTGCCCTTTATTTCCTGCATGTTGCTTATGCCCAAACCCTTTAGGCCGACCTGGCTCACCATGATGTAGCGGCTCTCTAGGTCTTTGAAGTAGAGGTTCTCGGGCAGGTTGTGCATGATGGCCTGAAGCAGCATCTGCTCCTGCTCGATTTCGGTTTGGGTCGTCCGTATGATGTCGTTCTGCTTCTCCACCTCCTCCTTTATGGCCTCCAGCTCCTCTAGGTTCTGGCGCAGCTCCTCCTCTTGAGCCTTCATCTCTTCGGCCTGCTGCTGGGTGCGGGATAGCAGATCCTGCGTGCGTTGCTGGGTGCGGGTGGTCGATAGCGTTTGGGCTATGCTGGCCGAGCTCTTCTCCACGAACTCTATATGGGTGGGCTCAAAGGGGAGGAAGGAGGCCAGCTCTATTACGCCCAGCACCATGTCGTTGGCCACTAGGGGTACTATCAGGAGCGCACGGGGCTTGGCCGAACCCAGCCCCGATGCTATGGCTATGTAGTCCTCGGGCACCTCGGTGAGATAGGTGGTTTGGCGCTCCATGGCGCACGAGCCCACCAGGCCCTCGCCCATCATGATGCGCTTGGTGATGTACTTCTGCCTGTTGTAGGCATAGGCGGCGGTCATCTCGAAGAAGGGCTCTTCGGGGTTGTCATCGTTCGCTATGAAAATGCCGCCCTGGTTGGCCTTGAGGTAGTCCACCAGCTCGCGAATGATGCTGAACGACAGCTCTTTTAGGGTTCCGCCCGAGCGGAGCAGCTCGCTCATGCGGTTTTGGCCCTCGTTGAGCCAGCGGCGCATGGCGTCTTCCGACTGACGCTTTTGCTCCTCGTCGCGGGCTGCGCATAGGCTGGTGCGCATCTCTATGAGCGACTGGCCCAGGATGTCATCGGAGCTGAGCAGGTCGAGCGTGGTCTCATAGTGGCCCTGGCCTATGGCCTTGGCGAAGTCCACCTTTTGCGACAGCCCCCTGATGGTCTTGTTCAGATAGCTGCTTATCTGCCCCAGCTCATCGTGGCGGCGGCTGGGGCTTATCGATAGGGCCGAGCGCTCGATGTCGCCGTTGTTCATGTGCTTGAGCGTGGTGGCGATGGCTTGTATGGGCTTGGTGATGTGCTTGCGCAGCATGTATACGAATAGCAGTAGCGTTAGGGCCATGCATGATAGGCCTACCAGCAGGAGCAGGAAGCGCATGTCGTTGCTGCTGGCGAGCACCTCATCGGTGGGGGACACCAGCACCAGCGACCAGGTGTGGCCGCCTCCCCCCACCGTTATGGGGTGCACTGCGAAGTACGATGGCCTGCCGTAGATGTCGGTGGCCTCGAAGAGCGTGCTGTTGCCGTTCGAGATGTAGTCGAGCGCGCCGTGCTCGGCGAATATGTCGCCGTACTGCTCCTGGGCATCGTGGCCCAGCAGGTCGGTGTTGGGGTGGGCTATGTACTTGAATGTATTGGAGATGATGAATGCGTAGCTGTTCTTGTAGGGCTTTATGAGCTCTACGCGTTCGTTCATGTGTTCGAGCAGGATGTCGATGCCGATGAAGCCGGCCACCTTGCGGTCGGCGGTGCGCACGGGGGAGTACACGCTGGTGATGAGCGACAGGCGTTTTTTCTGTCCGCCGAACTGCTCGGCGTAGGGTTCCAGTATGCCATCGGCGTTCTCGTTGAGCAGCTGCTGGTACGATGGGGAGTTGCCCTTGACGTTGTTGGTGTCTATTTTGTGGTGGATTTGGCCCCGCTCTCGCCATAGCAGGTTGAGCGTGTGTCCGGCGGTGTATTTCTGGGGGTTCAGGGCGGGGAGGTAGCGGCTGTCCCACAGGGCCACCACGTTGGGGTCGGAGGCCACCACCTCGCGGTAGGTGCTGGTGAGGTCATCGGAGTAGGGCTGGGCCTCGCTGAAGCCCACGCGCTCCACGGTGCGGGCTAGCACGTGGGCCATGTGCAGGTTGTCCGCGAGCTCGTTGCGTATCTCGCTGGCGTACTGCTCGGCCATGTCGCTTATGGCGAGCTGCCCCCGCTCGATGCTGCTTATGCGTATGGCCCTCATCGACAGTGATGACACCAGCCCCAGCAGGGCCAGCATGGTGCCCACCAGCAGGAATGTGGCTTTCTGCTGTAGCGTGAGCCGCCCCAGGGGGGCGATGAGCTTTTGGTGCAGTTCTTTTAGGCGCTTCATGGGCTTTGGGGGTTAAGAGCAAACCCCCCGCGGCCTTTTGTGGAAAAGTGCTGGAGGGGTTTGGCCTAGAGCGCGGCTTGCGCCGCCGTCCTTGTGCTGCTAGTTGAACGGTTGGTACTTTTTGATGCGGGTGTTCACGCACATCACGGGGATGTGCAGGTTGCGCTCGCGCTCGGGGCTCACCAGCTTCTCGTGTTTGTCGGACATCACCATGATTAGGTCGGCCTCGATGTTGTCCGCGAAGCGGAACACCTCGTCCTCGAACACGTTGCCCTTTTTGGCGGTCTTCATGCCGTACACTATCCCCACGCTGTCGAGCATCTTCTTGGTGAAGTAGATGTTGCTGGCCAGCTGCTTCTTCTTGAGCTCTTCCAGTATGTAGGGCTTTATGAAGTTCACGTTGCAGTGGTAGTAGCGGGCCAGGTTGATGATCCACTGCACCGATTCCTTGAACGAGTGATCCTGGTAGATGGGGATGGCGATTTCCATGTAGTGCGAGTGGGCGGGGGCCTGATTGACTATGACTATGGGGAGGGTGATGTCTTTGAATATGAGCTTCTTGGTCCAGCTCGTAACGCGGTGCTTCTTGCCCTTGTAGGTGTAGGTGTGGTGGGAGATGACGAGGTTGACATTGGCCGTTTCCACCAGCTTGCGTAGGATTTTGGTGGGGTTGCCCTCGAGCACCATCGTGCGGGGGTTGATGGCGTACTTCTGGCGTACATCCTCCACTACGGCGTTGAACCGCTTGTTGGCCTTGCTAATCTCCGCTGTGTTCTTGTTGGGGCTGAGGAGCGCAGAGAGTAGGCCGCTTTGGGGGATGATGTGCAGAAGCATGATGTCGTTCTCCCCTGCAGTGGCGAGCTGTATGGCGTGCTGTAGTGCAATATCACAGCTTTTGGAGAAGTCCCAGAGTATCAGTGCTAGCTTTTTTTCCTCCATGGTATGTGCGTTACATTACCGTATAACTAATACGGGTGTTATTGGGTTGCGAAATTTTTGTTAAAAGTAGAATTTTGTTGCTGCCCCACCAAATTTTTGCCCCATTTTTTACCCCCCCCCCATTCGTAATTATCTCATTTTCAATGTATTAAGATGTAGCTGTTTGTTGGCCTCGCATTGGCGGTGGGCCGTTGCGGTGAAGTATCGGTGTCCCTCTATGAATTTTATCTGCATCTGTGTCCACTCCTCTGGAGTGCCCACGCGTCCGCGTTCATGGAGCTCTCGGTAGAGGGCATCGGCCACTGGGGGGTAGTCGGGGCGGCCTAGGTATTCGAGGTCGGCATCGCACATAATCATTTCCAATGTGTTACGTGGTTTTGGGGGTAGTTTTGTGGCCCATATGAGCTCTACCACACGGTCGATCTGCTCGGGGGTGTACTGGTGCTTGGGGAGGATGGTCTGCGCTAGGCGCACGCTCATGGCCTCGTGGGCATCGTAGTCCACTAGGTGTCCCGTGTCGTGCAGCAGGGCCGCCGTGCGCAGCAGCAGCAGCTCCTCTCGGGTTACGCCCTCGGCGCGGCCTATTAGCTCCACCTGGTTGCACACGTCGATGGTGTGCTTCAGGTTGTGGTAGTAGAGCCCCTGTGGCAGCTCGCGCTCCAGCTTGTCGAGCACCAGCTCTTCGAGGTCGGCCAGGCGGATGAGCTGCAGCTCGACGAAGAACTGGTCGTTGGGCTGTACGCCCAGCCCGTCCACCGAGAGGTGGGGTTTGATGCCGTTTACGAAGTACATGCGCATGTCGCCCTTGTGTTTGGTGGGGATGCGTCCGCGGTGCTGGCAGTCGAAGAAGTCGCGCACCAGCAGGAAGGTGTTCTCGGTGATGTTGATGCGGCCCGCCTGGCTGGAGGCCTCCATGCGGCTGGCCACATTCACGGTGCTGCCCCAGATGTCGTAGGCAAGGCGGGTTTGGCCCACCATGCCAGCGATTACGGGCCCGGTGTCGATGCCCATGCGCAGCTCCCATGCGCCGGTGCCTTTTTGCTGGTTGAGCTGCTTGAGGCGCTCCATCATTTCGAGGGCCACCAGCACCACCTCCACTGGGTTGGTCTGGTTCTTATGGGGGATGCCGCCAGCGCACATGTAGGCATCGCCGATGGTCTTGATTTTCTCTATGCCGTGCTTCTTCACCACGGTGTCGAAGTGGAAGTATAGCTGGTCGAGCTGGTCGAGCAGCTGCTCGGCGTCTATTCTGTCGGCTATATGGGAGAATCCCTGGATGTCGGCGAATAGCACCGTTACCATCTTGAACTTTTGTGCGGAGGCCCTGCCCGTGTGCAGCATCTGCTCGGCGGCCTCGTGCCCCACGGCTTGCTGTAGCAGGCCGTGGGCCTTGGAACCTTGGCGTAGCATCTGCTCGGTGCGGCGGCACAGCACCAGCTCGAGCCGCCGCTGGCGGCGGCGGTGCGCCAGGGCCAGCAGCTGGCCCGCCATGGTTAGGCTCAGCAGCGCCAGGGCTAGCAGCAGGGCCCAGTCGAGGGCCGTCAGCGCGATATGTGTGGCGGTGATGGGCATGGTGCGCAGCACGAAAGGCTCGCAAGTGTAGTCAATTTATTCCGATTATCGGCCATCGGGGACAAAAAATGCCCTGGCATCTTGCCCGTCGGATGCAAAAAAACGCTACATTTGGAGCATCGGCTCGTATTGAACAAGAACCCAACGCCATGCCTCATACCATAGTGTTCGCCACCAACAACCAGCACAAGCTAGCCGAGGTGCAGGCCCTGCTGCCGCAGGGCATAGCTCTGCTGGGCTTGGCCCAGATGGGCATACACGATGACATCCCCGAGACGGGCTCAACCCTAGAGGCCAACGCGCTGCAAAAGGCCCGCTACGTGTACGCCCTCACACAGCGCAGCTGCTTTGCCGATGATACCGGCCTTGAGGTGGAGGCCCTCGGCAATGCGCCTGGGGTGCTCAGCGCTCGCTACGCTGGCCCGCAGAAAAGCTCTGAGGACAACATGCGCAAGCTGCTGCACGAGCTGCGCGGAGCGCAGAGCCGCCGCGCCCGCTTCCGCACTGTGATGGCCCTAATCGATGACGGTGGGCGGGAGTTCCTGTTCGAGGGCGAGGTGCAGGGGCGTATACTTGAGCACCGGCATGGCGATGGGGGCTTTGGCTACGACCCCATATTCCAGCCCGATGGGCATACCGCCACCTTTGCCCAGATGCCGTTGGAGCTCAAGAACAGCATCAGCCATCGGGGGCGTGCGGTGCAGCGGCTGGTGGAGTTCATCGCTGCCCATCAGTCTGGCCTATAAGCCTTAAGCCATGCTGCATCGCGCCCTTATCGCTACCATATTGTTGTCGCTGGGCCCTCTGGGGGCCCTGGCCCAGGCT
The DNA here is from genome assembly GCA_017454165.1 of Bacteroidales bacterium. Lineage (GTDB taxonomy): Bacteria > Bacteroidota > Bacteroidia > Bacteroidales > Tenuifilaceae > RGIG6076. The sequence goes on from JAFTDN010000121.1 coordinate 25,817, forward strand.
AGGCTGTATTCGTGGAGCGATCACTACGCCATGCGCAACGGTCAGGCTGTGTGCGTGGCCGGGGGCAAGGTGTACAGCGCCACCGATGTGGGTGCGTTCTCGTATGACCTCAAGTCGGGCGAGCTCGACAAGCTAACCAAGACCAATGGGCTGAGCGACCTCAACATTACGGCCATAGCCTACATCGGCGAGCTGAACCTGCTGGTGGCGGGCTACCAAAACGGCAACGTCGATCTGGTGTACCCCAGCCGAGTGCTCAACATGCCCCACATCGTGAACAAGGGGGCGGGGGCCAAGACGGTGCACCACATCATGTATCACAGCGGCCTTATATACCTAAGCACCAGCTTTGGTGTGGTGGTGATCGACCCCAATCGCGAGGAGGTGGCCGACACCTATTATATAGGCGAAGGGCAATCCAAGGTGGAGGTGAAAGGGATGGCCCTACACAATGGCCGTTTCTACGCGGCCACCGCCATGGGGCTGCGGAGCGCATCGGCGGCGAGCGACCTGCTGGCCTACAGCGTCAACTGGAGCACCGAGCAGCCCATGGGGCTGGTGCCCATGCAGGGGCTGGCCTCATCGGACGGTAGGCTCTACTGCGTGGAGCGGCGCGGCCCTGTCCTGAACGATATGCTGTGGATGTTCGATGGCCGAAGCTGGAGCTCGGCGGAGTGCCCGTGCCCCAATGTGCGCGGTATCAGTGCGGCCCACGGGCGTGTGGTGCTGACCGCCCCTGGCCATGCCTATGTGCTGAGCGCCCAGGGTGAGCTGCTGCACGATGTGAGCCGCTACAGGGCCAGCTACACCGAGGGCAACATCAGCCCGCAGCAGGCCGTGCTGCTGGAGCCTGGCCGTTTGGCCATAGCCGATGGGCAATGGGGGTTGGCCGTGGGGCCAACGGAATGGCCCGAGCATTTCATGCCCAATGGCACGGCCAGCAACCTGCCGTTCGCCATGGCCGCCAATGACAATGACCTGCTGGTAGTGGGTGGTGCATACGACTTAAAGTTCGTGAACACCTGGACCAACTTTGCAGTGAGCACCCTGCACGACGGACGGTGGAGGGAGTACTTCGAGTTCGACAAGAATGACGCTGTAGTGGTAACCTTTGGCCCCAGCGGCGGAGGCGACTACTACGTGGGTAGCTGGCAGCACGGCGCGATGCGCTTTGTGGGCGGCACGGTGGTGGAGCGCTACACGCCCGACAACACCACCTTGGGCTACGACACCCTGTGGGGTACCAGCACCGTATGCCACGTGGGCGGCATTTGCTTCGATGCGCAGGGCAACATGTGGGTGTCGAACCCTGCCTCCCCTCGGCCCATATCGGTGCGCACCCCCAGCGGCAGTTGGCATTCGTTTGCTCATACCGCTACGCTCGATGTGGCAGAGGGCCGCAGGATGGTCGCCACCATGCACTACCACGATGGCAAGCTGTGGCTGATCATCCCGCGCAGCGGCATATTTGTGCTCGACCCAGGGCGCGATGTGGCCAGCCAGCACGATGACCGCACGGCCCTAATTCGCCCCATGCTGCCCGATGGCTCGGTCTTTAACGCCGACTGCCGCACGTTGGAGTTCGACCGTGATGGGCGGCTGTGGCTGGGCACATCGCAGGGGCTGCTGGTGTGCCAGAACCCCGCAGCTGCGCTCGACGGGGGGCTGGTATTCCAGCAGATAAAGCTGCCCGATGTGGTGGAGGGGCTGGCTGTGTACCTGCTCGACAAGGAGACCGTAACCGCTGTCAGAATCGATGGAGGCAACCGTAAGTGGGTGGGCACCGAGCGTTCGGGCGTATTCCTGTTCTCCGCCGATGGCACGAAGGAGCTGCGGCATTTTACCGCCGAAAACAGCCCGCTGCCCTCGAACGCCATCCTGTCGCTCGAGATACACCCCGCCACGGGCGAGGTGTTCATGGGCACCGACATGGGGCTGGTGTCGTACAGGGGCGAATCCACCGTGGGCTCGGCGGCCTACAACTCCGTGGCGGTGTATCCCAATCCTGTGCGCCCCGGCTACACGGGCGAGGTGGTAATATCGGGGCTGGTGGAGAGCACCACGGTGAAGATTACTGATGTGGCCGGCAATCTGGTGTTCGAGACCACATCGCTGGGAGGTACTGCGCTGTGGAACTGTCTGAATTTCAGCGGTGAACGTGTGGCTACGGGCGTTTACCTCATCATGCTCTCCAGCCCCGATGGCGCGCAGCGGGCAGTCGCAAAGCTGCTGGTGATACGATAAGACCTCCGCTTCATGATACAGCACACCCGGGCTATCGCGCTGCATAGCATTAAATATCAGGACACCAGTCTGATAGCGCACTGCTACACCGAGGAGATGGGGCGCGTGTCGGTGCTGGTGCAGGGTGCCTTCGGCACGGGGAGGCGACCTGGGCAGGCGAGCATGTTTCAGCCGTTCAGCGTGCTCAATCTGCTCGTGCACCGCAGCCAGCGCTCCACGCTGCATCGGCTCAAGGAGGCCGAGCTGCATCTGCATCCCGCCAGCATCCCTTTCGACCCCCAGAAGCGCTGCATAGCCCTGTTCCTTAGCGAGGTGATATACAAGGTGGTGCGCGAGGAGGAGCCCGACCCCGCCCTTTTTGGCTTCATAGTGCGCTACATAGCCCAGCTCGATGCTCAGTCCGATGGCGTGGCCAACTCGCACTTGGGCTTCATGGGGCAGCTCATCGGGCGCATAGGCTTTGGCCCGCTCAACGGCTGGACAGAGCAGGCACCGTACCTCGACTGCCGTAGCGGCATGTTCGTGCCGATGCGCCCTGCCCACGGGCTGCATTTTGAGCCAGAGCAGAGCCGCCTGCTGGGGTTGGTGCTGGCCCCAGCATCAGGGCCACCGCTGCACCTTGGTCTGAGCGGTGCGCAGCGCCGGCAAATCATGGACGGGCTGTTGCAGTACCTCCGATTCCATCTAGGCGACAGGCTGGAGATAGGCTCGCTGCCAGTGCTCTCCTCGATCTTCCGCTAGTGGCGCTCCATAAATTCTTGGGCACTACCAACGGGGGGCGGCAATTATTTGCTACCTTTACGGGAAATGAGCGCAATGCTAAAATCGCAGCATATAAACAGCCATATATCTGTAGTACAGAAGCTTAGGTTGATGATTGAGGAGTGTGGGGCCATCGATTTGATGGGCTTGAGTAGTGGCTTTGGTTGCCACAACGACTTGATTGACAGCCTAAAAAGCACCATCGGGAGCAGCGCGGAGATAGTCCCCTCCGAGGGCAGCCCAGAGCTGCGTCAGATTGTGGCGGCCATGCTGCGGGACAAGCATTTTAGGGCCATAGATCACCACGCCGAGCTCACCATCACGGCTGGAGCCAACCAGGCGCTGTTCTGCGCCATAGCCGCATCGGTGGGCGATGGCGATGAGGTAATCGTGCTCGAACCCTCGTGCACCATCATTGCCGATGCCATAGCCCTAGCCGGTGCCCGGGCGGTGTACGTGCAGCTGCGCCCCGACTACACCGTGGACTGGGCCGAGGTGCAGAAGTCCATCAACCCACGCACCAAGCTCATAGCGCTTAGCTCACCTCACCGCGCCTCGGGCATATCCCTGAGCGCCGACGATTGGGAGGCGCTACAGAAGCTCGTGCTGGGCACCAAGCTCCGAGTGCTGAGCGATGAGGTGCTGGGCGAAATCGTATACCCCGACAGCCTCTCATCGAGCGCCGCGTTTTACCCCCGGCTGGCCGAGCGCAGCTTCGTGGTGGGCTCGCTCAGCAAGGCGCTCGGCGTGGTGGGCTGGGAGCTCGGCTACTGCGTGGCACCCGCCGAGCTCACCGAGCCGTTGCGGCGCGTGCTGGCCGTGGTGGCAGGCGCACCCAATCTCCCCGTGCAGCTGGCCGTTGCCGCCCACATGGCCCAGCACATGGCCCAGGGCCTGTTCCCTCACACCCAAGTGTTGGCCGAGCATCGCGCCATGGTGCTCGATGCGCTGAGCGGATCCAAGTTCGCGCCCATCTGCCCGCAGTATGGCTACGGCATGGTGCTCGACTACGCCGCCTGTTCTCCCCTGGGCGACGTGGAGCTGGCTGAGCACCTCATCGCGCAGCATGGCGTGGCCGTGCTGCCCATGTCGTGTTTTCAGCACGACAAGCAGGAGTACCCCCACGTGCGCATCGACTTGGGCACACCGCGCCCCCAGCTGGAGCGGGCCCTACAGCAGCTGCGCAGCATCTCATCGATATAAAACGCCATCGCACAGCTAGATGTCATTCATTACCAGCATATTCAATAGCATAAGTGCTAATCGTCTGCGGCGGGTGGATTATTTCAGGCACCATCCCCACGAGGTGCAGCGGCAGACGTTGCGCACACTCCTCAATCGGGCCAGTGATACCCTTTATGGCCATCGGTATGGTTTTGGCGGGGTGCGTGATGCCGAGAGCTACAGGGCGCAGGTGCCGCTGGTGGAGTACGGGGGCCTAAAGCCCTACATCGACAGGCTGCTCCGAGGCGAGCGCAACGTGCTGTGGCCCGGATCGATACACCTATTCGCCCGCTCTTCGGGCACTACGCAGCATCGTAGCAAACTGATACCCGTGAGCCGCGAGGGCCTGCAGTGCTGCCATTACAGGGGTGTACGCGACAACTTGGTGCTCTACTGCCATAGCTACCCCCATTCGAGGCTGTTCCACGGCAAGGCGCTGACCCTGGGCGGCAGCCAGAGTGCCGACATCGTCTCCATGGAGGGCTGCTTTGTGGGCGACCTATCGGCGGTGATGCTCAAAAGCCAGCCCTGGTGGGCCGACCTGTTCCGTGCCCCCAGCCAGCATGTGGCCCTGCTGCCCCGTTGGGAGGAGAAGCTCGAGCAGATTGCTCAGCAAACCCAGCGGCTCAACATCACCAGCCTGAGCGGCGTACCATCGTGGAATATGGTGCTAATCAGGTATATACTGCAGCGCACGGGGAAGAGCAATCTGCACGATGTGTGGCCCAACCTTGAGCTGTTCATGCACGGCGGGGTGAGCTTCGGCCCGTATCGCGAGCGGTTCCGCGGGGTGCTGCCCTCCGATGCCATGCACTACCAAGAGTCGTACAACGCCAGCGAGGGCTTCTTCTCCATTCAGGACGACCCCCAAGCCGACGACATGCTGCTGATGCTCGACTACGACGTCTATTTCGAATTCATCCCCATGCACGCCATGGGGGGCAGACAGCTGTTGCAGGCTGAGGCCCTGCCCCTCGAGGGGGTGGAGCTGGGCCAGCAGTACGCCGTGGTCATAAGCACCAGCTCGGGGCTATGGCGCTACGTGATAGGCGACACCGTTACATTCACCTCGCTCAGCCCCTACCGCATCAAAATTACAGGCCGCACCAGGCAGTGCATCAACGTGTTTGGTGAGGAGCTCATAATGGAGAACGCCGAGGGCGCCATGCAGCAGGCCTGCTGGCAGTTCAATGTGCTGGTGATGGAGTACTCCGTGGCCCCCATATTCATGAATGCCTCCGTTAAAGGCGGGCACCAGTGGTTGGTAGAGTTCGAACGTCCTCCGAGTGACATGCAGCAATTCGCCTCCACGCTCGACACCCTGCTGTGTGCGGCCAACTCCGACTACGCCGCCAAGCGCGCCAACGATGTAACTATGAACCCATTGGAGCTAGTACCCCTGGCTTCGGGCACGTTCATGGAGTGGATGCGGCGGCGCGGAAAGCTCGGCGGGCAGAACAAGGTGCCCCGGCTCTGGAATACCCGCGAGTACGCCGAGCAGCTGTTGGACATCGACCAGCAGCTGCGCCAGCAAAACCCAGCGCAATAAGTAAAAAATCGTCATCCATTCTCTCCCCAAAAAAAGATCACCATGCACATAGCGATAGCTGGCAACATAGGCTCCGGAAAAACAACCCTCACAGGCTTGCTGGCCAGGCACTACTCCTGGGAGGCGCAGTACGAGGACGCGGACTACAACCCCTACCTGAACGACTTCTACGAAGACATGCAGCGCTGGAGCTTCAACCTGCAGGTGTACTTCCTCAACTCCCGATTCAAGCAGGTGCTCGACATCCGCAGCAGCGGCCACGACGTGGTGCAGGATCGCACCATATACGAGGATGCCCACATATTCGCGCCCAACCTGCACCACATGGGCCTGATGTCGGCCCGCGACTTCGACAACTACCGCCAGCTATTCGAGCTGATGGCCTCATTTATCACCCCGCCCGACATGCTGATATACCTCCGCGCCTCGGTGCCCACGCTGGTGCGCCAGATACAGAAACGTGGGCGCGAGTACGAGCGCAACATCAGGCTCGACTACCTGCAGCACCTCAACGAGCGCTACGAGGCATGGATTGCCAGCTACACCCAGCACAACCTGATGATAGTGGATGTCGACAGCTTGAACTTCACCGACAACCCGCAGGATTTGGCCCACATCATCGACCGCATCGATGCGCGCATACATGGGCTATTTTAACCCATGGGGGGGCTGACATTTTGTCGGCCCACAAAATCGCGGTACACCTTTTGAAACACATGCATAGGTCGCCCCGCAGGTTTACAGTTGCGGAGCTGTAAGTAATTGTTGCATAGTCATATAAACACAACGCACAACCCCAAATACCACCCCGACATGAGCAAGAAGCAAGCCGAGGCTGACAAACTGTCAGATGAACCCATCGCCCCCACCGCCGATACCGACAGCGCAGCGGAGGGCTGTACCCCCGAACCCAACCCCGAGGGAGCCGAAACCCCAGACCCCGAGCCCGCCGATGGGCTGCGGACGCAGCTCGATGAGATGAGGGACAAGTACATACGCCTATCGGCCGAGTTCGACAACTACCGCAAGCGCACCATCCGCGAGAAGGCCGACATGCTCAAATTCGCCTCGGAGGACACCCTGCGCGACATGCTCCCCGTGGTGGACGACCTAGAACGCGCCGCCCAGGCCGTGGAGACGGCCTCCGAGGTGGAGGCACTCAAGCAGGGCATAGCGCTAATAATAGGCAAATTCCACGAGTTCATGAAGGCGAAGGGCGTGCGCGAGATAGAGTGCTTGGGCCAGGTGCTCGACACCGACCTGCACGAGGCCATCAGCAAGATACCAGCCCCAGAGCCCGAGCAGAAGGGCAAAATCATCGATGTGGTGCAGAAGGGCTACACCATAAACGACAAGGTGATGCGATTTGCAAAGGTGGTGGTGGCCGACTAGCTCGGCCTTCCCGACGCGCATGGTGCTGAAGAACAACACACTAACCCAATAATAGCAGTGGCAGAGAAAAGGGATTACTACGAGGTGCTGGAGGTGAGCAAGGGGGCCACCAAGGACGAGATCAAAAAGGCGTACCGCAAAAAGGCCATCGAGTTCCACCCCGACAAGAACCCCGGCAACAAGGAGGCCGAGGACAGGTTCAAGGAGGCCGCCGAGGCATACGAGGTGCTGAGCAACGATGATAAGCGCGCCCGCTACGACCGTTTTGGCCATGCTGGGATGGGCGGTGCCGCTGGTGGACACGCCGGAGGGTTCTCCATGGAGGACATCTTCTCGCAGTTCGGTGACATATTCGGCGGGCACTTCGCTGGGTTCGGCGGATTTGGGCGTGGTGGCGGTGGGGCAAGGCCCCGCCATCGTGGGGCCGACCTCCGCGTAAAGGTGAAGCTCTCCCTGGCCGAGGTGGCCAACGGCACCGAGAAAAAAATCAAGGTGAACAAGTATGTGGGCTGCTCGGCCTGCGGCGGATTGGGTGCCGATGGAGCCTCGGGCCGGCAGACCTGCTCCACCTGCGGCGGCTCGGGCTACGTGATGAAGGTGGTGGATTCATTCTTCGGGCGGGCCCAAATGCAGCAGGTGTGCCCCACCTGCGGCGGCGAGGGGCAGATTGTTACGCACAAGTGCAAGTCGTGCGGCGGCGAGGGCGTGGTGCGCGGCGACGAGGTGATTACCATAAAAATCCCCGCCGGAGTGGCCGAGGGCATGCAGCTCAGCCTATCGGGCAAGGGCAACGCCGCCCGCCATGGCGGGCAGCCAGGCGACCTGCTCGTGCTGGTGGAGGAGGAGAAGCACCCCGAGCTCGAACGCGATGGCAACGACCTGATATACAGCCTCAACCTCAGCGTCCCCACGGCCATCCTCGGGGCCACCGTGGAGGTCCCCACCGTTGATGGCAGGGTGAAGATCAAGGTGGATCCCGGCACCCAGCCTGGCAAAATCCTCCGCCTGCGCGGCAAGGGCCTGCCCGATGTGAACGGCTACGAGCGTGGCGACCTGCTGGTGGTGGTGAACGTGCACATCCCCAAGAATCTGAGCCGCGATGAGCGTGCCCAGATAGAAAAGATGGCCAGCTCGCCCAACTTTGCGCCCGACCCCAAGGCCGATGGCACCTTCTTTGAGCGGATGCGTGGGTACTTTAGCTGACAGCGGGCTGAGTGCTGCGGCCATTAACCCTCGTCATCGCGCACAAGCCTGAACCTATCGGTGCCCTCGATGCGCTCCAGCTCGGTGCCGATGCGATTTTTGATGTAGGGGATGATGGCTGGGTCGCAGTTGGCTATATAGTTGAGGTCGAACATCATAAAGTGGTACTCATCGGCCACGTACTCCTCGGTCTCGGTGCCCGAGTAGAAGCGCCAGCCCGAATCGTCGGGCTCCTCGGGGGGCTCCTTGTACATATAGCCCACTGGCATCCCGTCCACGGTGATGGTGTCGGAGGCGTAGCAGTAGCCCCGGGGTACAATCAGCTCCTGCACATCATCGGGGCTAATTTTATACTTAAAGCTCATAGCATTGGGCATGTTGAAACCCCAAAGGTAGCAAAAATAAGCGTAGCATTTTTGGCCGATTGCGGCGGCGTGGCTATTTTTGCATTGCCCTCTACAGGCACATCCCAATTGCCCTGGGGGCGCGTTGTGTGACCATGGTAGAGCCTATACTATTCATAATCAATCCTATATCGGGTAAGGGTAGAGGGGCAGAGCTGCCTCAGCTCATAGAGCGCTGCCTCGACCGCAGCCGCTACGCCCCGCAGGTGACCCTCACCAAGGGGCGGGGGCACGCCACGGATCTGGCCCGCGAGGCCGTGGCTCATGGGCTTCCCTACGTGGTGGCCGTGGGCGGCGATGGCACGGTGAACGAGGTGGCCCGCGCCTTGGTGGGCACCCCCACAGCACTGGGCGTGGTGCCCAACGGCTCGGGCAACGGCTTCGCTAGGCACCTGGGCATCGCCACGGGCAGTCCGCATCGGGCCTTGCAGCAGCTCAACGCGGCCCACGTAGAGGCGGTGGACTATGGCACCCTCAACGGGCACCCCTTCCTCTGCACTGCGGGCGCGGGCTTCGATGCGGTGATGGGCGACCGCTTTGTGCGCTTGCCCCGGCGGGGGTTGACCAGCTACGTAAGGGCCGTGGTGGGGGGATACTGGGGCTATAAGCCCGTGTGGTGCCAGCTCCATCTTGATGGGGGGCAAGTAGTTGAGGGTGAGGTGTTTCTGCTTGCTGTGGCCAACGCGGCCCAGTGGGGCTACGGCGTGCGCATAGCCCCAGATGCCGATGTGCGCGATGGCCTGCTCGACATCACCATGGTGGCCCGTTTCCCAAAATGGCGCACACTGGGCATGGCCCTGCGCCTATTTGCGGGGCGCATAGGCAGCAGTAGGTATGTTACCACGTTGAGAACCAAGGCTATACGCGTTGTGCGCTCCGCGCCCGATGTGGTGCACGTCGATGGTGAGCCATTCGCCATGGAGGCCGTGCTGGAGGCCGTGTGCCACCGGGGGGGGCTGCGTGTGCTATTGTCCTGAGAACGTGTTTTGTTGCCCCTCAGCGAATGCCCGGCTTACCATAACAGCGAGCGACAATGGTTTGGTGCTCAATGTTATGGGCGTTAGCCCGAGCGATTCTCCATCGGCCTCGATGCTTACGGGCGGTTGGCTTTCGATGTGCACCTGTTGGCCCCGTTCGCCCGTAATTTTGGGGTGGTTGAGCAGCGTACCGTTGTAGAGCCTGGGTAGGTTTAGCGCTACGCGGAGCTTGCTCATGCGTTGGATGATGGTGGTGTCGAACAGCCCGTCGTTGGGCAGGGCGAAGGGAGCCTGCCGCATACCGCCGCCAGTGTAGCGGCCGATGCCCGCCGTTAGGCTGAACGTGCTGCAGCTGGCCTTGAGCTGGCCATCGACCAGCACGTGCATGTGGGCCGAGCGATGGGCGGCCAACGTGCGCAGCAACGCGAGCATGTAGAGCAGCGCCCCCTTACGTCCGGCATCCTTGAGCCGGTTGGTGCAGTCCACCACATCGGCCTCGAACCCGCATCCGGCCGAGTTCACGAAGTAGCGCGTTTTCGTGGCCCCGGCATCGCAATACTCGGCCACGCCCACGTCCTGCCAAACCCAATGCCCATCGGCAATGGCCTGCACCTGCTGTTGGTAGCTGCGCGGATGGGCGTACATGCGCGGCCAGTCGTTGCCTGTGCCCACGGCCACCACGGCCAGCCTGAAGCTGCTGGTGGGCACCGAGGTCTGGCCGAACATGCCGTTCACCACCTCGTTGAAAGTGCCATCGCCGCCCACGGCCACGAAATGTCTGAACCCCTGTTTAATAGCATCTTGGGTTATTTGGAGGGCGTGGTGTCTGAACTCGGTGAGGGCGAACTCAAAGCTGAGCCCAGCCCGTTCGAGCTCCGCTCGAATGCGGGGCCAATGGCGATGGCCTTTGCCACCGCCCGCATGTGGATTTACCACCACGAACCATCGTTGGACAATTGCTGCTGGCATGGTATTGGGATGAACGCGCAAAGATAGCAAAATATAGGCGGTGGGCTGCGGTTGGCGGAGCATGGCCCAGCGCATAATTCTTAATTCGGCGTGAGGGGTGCGATAAAATGGCTATATTTGCAGCGCTCAGGGCGAATGTTGAAAACCTGTTCATATCCATGTTCACAATCGCCCCAAAGCTGGGCGCTATAAATCGGGGATTGTGCGTAACTTTGCCCCGAATAAACACAGAGACCAAGATGGGAAAAGTAATCGCACTAGCGAACCAGAAAGGTGGCGTGGGCAAGACCACCACGGCCATCAACCTGTCGGCCAGCCTGGCCGTGCTCGAGAAGCGGGTGCTGCTGATTGATGCCGACCCGCAGGCCAACGCCACATCGGGCATAGGCTTCGACCTGCGCAACATCAAGACGAGCATCTACGAGTGCCTGCTCAACGATGAGCTGAACCCCAGGGATGTCATCCTAAACAGCGAGGTGAAGGGGCTAGACCTGATCCCCTCGCACATCGACCTGGTGGGAGCCGAGATAGAGATGCTCAACACCCCCAACCGCGAGAAGGTGCTGCGGGCCATGATCGACAAGGTGCGCGATGAGTACGACTTCATCCTCATCGACTGCTCGCCCTCGCTGGGGCTCATCACGGTGAATGCGCTGACGGCCGCCGACACGGTGATCATCCCCGTGCAGTGCGAATACTTCGCCCTTGAGGGGCTGGGCAAGCTGCTCAACACCATTAAAATCATACAAACGAGGCTCAACCCCGCGCTGCAGATAGAGGGCTTCCTGCTCACCATGTACGACGCCCGGCTGCGCCTGTCGAACCAAGTGGTGGAGGAGGTGCGCAAGCATTTCCAGCAGATGGTGTTCAACACCATCATACAGCGCAACATCAAGCTCAGCGAGGCCCCCAGTTACGGCAAGCCCGTCATCCTGTACGATGCGGCCTCCACCGGCGCCACCAACTACCTGAACTTAGCCCGCGAGGTGGTCCAGAAGAACAGCCCCGCATAGGCCGCTCCGCCCGCCGCCGATGAAAACCCATATGCATACGCAAAAATACCGCACATGACAAAAAAGCAGGCCCTAGGCAGGGGGCTGGGCGCGCTCATCGCCGATGCCCCCGCCGCCGACAACCGCCCCGCCCCTGAGCAGTCCGAACCCACAGCGGCAAGCGGCGTGGTGGAAATCGATGTGGAGCTCATCGACCTCAACCCGTTTCAGCCCCGGCAGCACTTCGATGAGGAGGCGTTGGCCGAGCTGGCCGCATCGATAGAGAAGATTGGCATTGTGCAGCCCATCACCGCCAGCCGCAATGATGATGGCCGCTACCGGCTGATAGCCGGCGAGCGCCGCCTGAGGGCTGCCAAGCTGGCGGGCCTAAAGGCCATCCCCGCCTTCATTCGCACCGCCGATGACCAGGGGCTGCTCGAGATGGGCCTGGTGGAGAACATCCAGCGCGAGGATCTCAACGCCATCGAGGTGGCCATCAGCTACCAGCGGCTCATCGATGAGTGCCAGCTCACGCAGGAGCAGCTCTCGGAGCGCGTGGGCAAGAAGCGGGCCACCATAGCCAACTACCTGCGGCTGCTCAAATTACAGGGTGAGGTGCAGAAAGCGCTGATTGACAAGAAGATAGATATGGGTCATGCCAAAGCGCTGCTATCGCTCGATCAGCCCAGGCTGCAGGTGATGGCCCTCAAGCGCATAGTGGACGGCGGCCTATCGGTGCGCAAGACCGAGGAGCTGGTGAAGCAGATGGCCGCCGAGCGGCCCGCCCCCAAGCCGCGCCCCTCGCTGGAACAGGCCGAGGAGTACCTGCGCAGCCATCTAGTGAACACCTTAGGGCTGCGCGCCGATGTGAAGCCTGGCACAAAGGGCGATGGCAAAATCGTCATCTCGTACAACAACCCCGAGGAGCTGGAGATGATTGTGGAGAAGTTCGATAAGTTTAAGGAATAGCCCGTAGCTGCGCGGTGGAGTGGAGTAGGCCTGCCATTGCAATAGTCGCTCGCGTTCGCAACGTGCGGATGTGCTGCGCAGCTCTACTGCTATTCGCGGTGCTGATGCCGCATGTTGCTGATGCGCAGTTTTTTTCCGACACCACCGAGCGTGGCCGCACCAAGCGCCTATGGTTGGCCTCGCACCTGCTGCCCGGATACGGACAGATCTCCAACAGGCAGGCATGGAAGCTGCCCATATACTACGCTGGCATGGGCGGGCTGGTGTACTCGGGCATAAGGCAGAACAAGCTGTACCTCAGCAGCTACGATGCCTACGCACAGAGCGGTCTGGAGGCCGACCAGGAGCGCTACGTCCACCACAGGCTGATGCGCAACATGAGCTTTGTGGCAGCGGGTACGGTGTACGCTGCGGGCGTGATAGATGCGCTGGTGGTGCGCAACCGTGAGGTCCATTCGCCCACCACGGCCACCATCATGTCGGTGCTGATACCAGGCGCAGGGCAGCTCTACAATCAGCGCTACTTCAAGCTGCCGTTCATCTACGGTGGTGGCGCGGCCCTATTCTACGGCATGAGCTGGAACGGCAAGATGTACAACCGCTTCCGCGAGGCTTTGGTGGCCAGCTCCAATGGCGAGGAGGTGCCCCTATGGGCTCGCAACCGCAGCACCAGCAATCTGGAGCACTACACCAACATGTACCACCGCAACCGCGACCTGTGCGTGTTGGGATTCGTACTGCTCTACGTGGCCAACATCCTCGATGCCAACGTCGATGCGCACCTGTACACCTGGAACGTGGACGCCGACCTCTCCATGCGCATAGCCCCCGCCCAGCTCGACCTTGGGCCAGGCGGCGGTACAGCATGGGGGCTGGCCCTCAACATCAATCTGTAAACCAATGAAGCTATACCAATACGTACTCCTGTCAGCCATCGGGCTGCTGACCGTGAATGCCAACGCCCAAACGCCCGACACCATTGGACTGCTGCGCATGTCGAGCCACGGCGTGGAGGAGACCATCGCCATAGATGAGGGCCTCGACCAGCTGCTGCACATGTGGTACGCCCAGCAGGCCACCGATGAGAGCAGCTCGCTGATGGCCATCGAGGCCGACACCCTAACGCCCCTCAATATCGCCGACTCGGTGTACATCGAGCGCCTACGGCGGCTGGGGTCGTATATCGCCCTGCCCTACAACCAGATAGTGAAACGCTACATAAACGCCTACACCCACGGCAAAAAGGAGCGCGTGGAGGTGATGCTGGGCCTGAGCGAGTACTACTTCCCCATGTTCGAGGAGGTGCTGGACCGCTACAACCTGCCGCAGGAGCTGCGGATGCTGCCCGTGATTGAATCGGCGCTCAACCCCCGCGCTGTATCACGCGCCGGCGCCACGGGGCTGTGGCAGTTCATGTACGGCACGGGGCGCATGTACAAGCTCACCATGAACACCTACATCGATGAGCGCCGCGACCCCATACGCGCCACCGAGGTGGCCGCCCGATTCCTGTCGGATCTCTACTCCATCTACCACGATTGGACGCTGGTGATTGCCGCCTACAACTGCGGCCCCGGCAACGTGAACAAGGCCATACGCCGCTCGGGCGGCAAGCGCGGCTACTGGGACATCTACTACCACTTGCCCCGCGAAACACGCGGCTACGTACCCGCATTCATAGCCGCCACCTACGCCTTTGCCTACCACAAAGAGCATGGCCTGCAGCCGCGCCCCATGCCCATGCCCCCCGCCACCGATACCGTGATTATACGCCGTATGCTGCACCTGCAGCAGGTGAGCGATGTGATGGGCATACCGATTGACGTGCTGCGCGACCTCAACCCGCAGTACAAGCTCGATGTGCTGCCCGGCCTGGCCACACCATGCCCGCTGCGACTACCCATGAGCCGCGTGGGGCAGTTCATCGACCTGGAGGACAGCGTGTACGCCTACAGGGACACCATCTATTTCAATCCCAAGACGCAGATTGCCCCAGCGCACTACACCAGCACCTACCAGCACGTAGTGCCCGCTGGCGCGGTGAAGCACACCTACATCGTGAAGGCAGGCGATGTCCCCGGCTCCATCGCCCTGCGGTTCGGTGTGAGCGTGAGCCAGCTCAAGGAGTGGAACAACATCCGCCGCAACATCATCCGCATCGGCCAAAAGCTTACGATTTACGTGTCGAAAGAGAAGGCTAAACAACTGGGGATAAAATAAATACAGCCACAATGAAGAAAATACTGAAGGTAATCGGCTTATCGCTACTCGTTATAATCGCACTGCTCGTGTTGCTGATTGTAGCGAAAGGTTGCATCGCAAAGCAGCAAATGCTCAGGCAGGAAACCATCCGCGTAGAGAAGCTCCGCAACGCAGGCCCTTATGCAGCTGACACGGTGCAATTCCGCTTCGCGCAGATACCCGACACCGCCCGCGCAGCTGAGGTGTACCGCTACTTCCGCCTCGACACGCTGCTCTCGCCCACGGCCAGCACGTGGGAAAATGCCATGCGCTTAGCCCGCCTGGTGGCCGACAACGTGCCACACGACAATCCTCCCCGAACCGATGAGGGATGGCCACAAGTGCACACCGCCATTGGCTATTGGAAGCATAACCAAAAACGCCCTGGACTCAACTGCCGCCACCACAGCATCATACTCTACGAGATGCTTACCGCAGCTGGCATCAAAGCGCGCTTCGTTACTTGCCTCCCCGAGGACTCCACCGACCGCGACTGCCACGTGGTGAACCACGTATGGCTGCCCGAATTGCGCAAATGGGCCATGCTCGATTCTGATGGATTTTTCTACTACACCCTTCCCAACGACACTATCCCGCTCTCGCTCGCCGAGATGCGCCTGCACATCATCGATAGACACCCCATGCAGCTTAATGGCCTCGATACGACAGCCAATGCATACGCACAGCACGACAAAAAATGGAAACGCCCCTACTGGTCCAAGAACCTCTACTGGTTCGAGGTGCACGAGCAGCACTGCTTTGGCCGCGAGAACGACGAGCGCCCCGCCGACCGCCTCATAGCCCTGATACCCAGCGGCTGGCAGGCGTTTGTGAAACACGGCCAGGCCATCAAAACCACCGACGAGGCACGCTTCTGGGCCGCCCCCGAGATGTAGCCCTCGCCAGCACAACACCCCAACACGCCTCTGCCTCCCCCTTAGAGAGTTTGAGGCTTGTTTGGTGTATATAAGTGCTTGATAATATGCAATATAGATATATCTTTCGATGCTACCGAAAGATGTTTTTTGATAGCATTGAAAGATATTGTTTGATAATAACCTAAGAAATCTTTTGATAGCAACAAAATAAATAGTATATTTGTGGTGTTAAATGCATAACACCATGATATACAAGCAGCAAATAG
The DNA here is from genome assembly GCA_017454165.1 of Bacteroidales bacterium. Classification (GTDB taxonomy): domain Bacteria; phylum Bacteroidota; class Bacteroidia; order Bacteroidales; family Tenuifilaceae; genus RGIG6076. The sequence continues at coordinate 41,887 of JAFTDN010000121.1, forward strand.
CCGAGGTGGTAGAGCGACAGATGAGCTGGTTGCAGAGACCAACCAACGAGGTGCGGCGCGATGATGTGGAGCAAATAAACGCCATAGACGGCTTTGCGGCCATAATCACCGGCCTGCGCCGATGCGGCAAAAGCACCATGCTCCGCCAGATAGCAGGGCGCTACCCGCTCAGCGAGCTGCTCTTCCTCAACTTCGAGGACATAAACCTCACAGGATTCGTGGCCGACGACTTCAAACGTCTATACGCCCACATCGGCGAGCGCGGCTGCAACACGCTGATGTTCGATGAGATACAAACCGTTGAGGGCTGGGAGATATTCGTGCACCAGCTGCTACGCGAGGGCTTCCGCGTGTACATCACCGGCTCCAACGCCTCCATGCTCAGCACCGAGCTCGGCACCCACCTCACCGGACGACACCTCTCCACCGAGCTGTTCCCCTTCTCCTACTCCGAGTTCCTGACCTGCACGGGAGCCAAGAGCAGCACCGAGAGCTTGTTGCACTACCTGCAAAAGGGCGGCATGCCCGAGTACCTGCGCCATGGCGACCCCAACATACTGCTCACCGCCCTCGACGACATCCTCGTGCGCGACATAGCCATACGCCACGGTGTGCGCAGCATAGCGCCGCTCAAGCTGCTGGCGGTGTATCTGCTCAGCAATGCGGCCAAACCATTCTCGGCCAACGGGTTAACATCGGTTGTGGGCGATGTTGCCACCTCCACCATCTTGGAGCACATAGCCCACATGCGCGATGCCTACCTGATTGACACCGTGGGCCAGTACTCCACCAACATACGCACAACGGTGCGCAACCCCAAAAAGGTTTACGCCATAGACACCGGCCTGGCGCGAGCCGTGAGCCTCTCGCCCACCGACGACACCGGGCGGCTGCTGGAGAACTACGTGTTCCTATGCCTGCGCAAGAAACACCGCAACCGCATATTCTACTACCAAAGCAAGGGCGAATGCGACTTTGTGGTAACCGACCTGGCCAACAAGCCGCAAACCCTTTACCAGGTGTGCCTCCGCCTCACCGACGAGAACCAGCAGCGCGAGCTAACAGGCCTACGCCTGGCCATGGCCGACACACGCCTACCCCACGCCACCCTCGTAACCCTCGACATGCACGACACGCTCGATGTTCCCGAAGGCCGAATAGATGTGGTGCGGGCTGCGGAGTTCAAGCCATAGCACCTCCAAAAGTGTCCATACCTCATAGATAGGATAGGTTATAGACAATTATAATATTCTATAAGTGTCCGCAACTGAGAATATTTTCGAGTTATGGACACTTATGATGAGTTTTGGCGGGTTTTGGTGGAGGGTGGGAGATGGTATGACAGGAAGATGCGTGGCATGGAGTTTGCATTGGAGAGTAAACTAACTTAAAATGAACAACGATGGACATAAGCGAAGCAAAATTACAGCAAGTTTGGGAACGAGCCAAAGAAGTTTACGGATATGATGCCACAAAGTACAGGCAGGACTTTGCAGGGGCATGGATTGCCTATGACGAATATGGCAAACAAACAGATTTTGGGTGGAATGTTGACCACAAAATTCCGCAATCCCAAGGGGGTACAGATGCCATAGACAATTTACAGCCGTTGCATTGGAGGAACAACATGGAAAAAGGGGATAATTACCCTAATTTCACAACGATAGTATCATCCAATGATAGAACGAATATAGTAAAAAAACAAAATTGGTAACTCAACAACAACATGACAAAGAAAAGAATGGAGTACTGTGAGGTGATAAGTAATCTTATCCCTTATGATTGGTTTGATAGTCCTATAGATGCTGATGCTCGTGTAGGCACAACAAATGAACTAATTGATGACGCCTTTATACCGCCTGCTCATAGGATAAAGGCTTACGAAAGAGCAGAAAAAGTTCGTCAAGCTACATATACATTCGATTTCGAAGTGTTTAAAGAGCCTCCAACTACATATGGTTATTTCGAGCATCCTGACAAACGAAAACGAGCATGCATATATTATGGGACTGAAGGTTATGTTAAGAAATTTGAAGTTGATTCTAATGGCAACACGCTGTTCTTTGCGTCAGCATTAGATGCCGTAAACTATCTTGCAAACAAAGGGTGGCATCTTGACAAAACTTTTAAGAGTAGATCTATAGCGAGGAGGGGCTACGGAGATTATTATATATTTGAACACTGGATTATGGCTCGCGAAATAGAAGAGTAGCACTATACTCCATACATCAAGTACGGCCTACCAAAATGGTAGGCTGTGCTTGTTGATATATAGCATTTTACTTGTTCCTATCTTGCAGATAACGCTCAAACCCGTCCACTTTTCACTTTTCAATCGAGTTATGGACACTTATGAAGCGTTTGGCCTGATTTTAAAGTGTTGCACGAGGTGCTACAGGACGAAGAGGTCGTCCATGGTAACCTCGCTTTGAGCAACGCCCGAATGGATGCCACGCAGCACACCGTAGGTGGTTATCAGCGTGGTTACCAAGCTTTTGGTTGTGCCCGTGGAGGCTCTGAACGTGGCCATGCGGCCGCGCAGCTGTTCGGCGTAGTCCTTGCTGATGGCGTAGGGGGCTTCGGCGAACTTCATCTCGCATAGGTTGATCACACGGTCGGCACGGTCTATTATCAGGTCGATCTGAACGCCCTTCTGTGCGCCATCGCCCAGCAAGCGCCACGCGCTTGAGTTGGTGGAGATGCCGCTGATACCCAGCTTGCGCTTTATTTGGTCGAGGTGCAGCAGGCAGATGGCCTCGAAGCTGAAACCCTCCCAGGCCTCCACCGAGTGCGTGTGCAGGTTGTTGGTCCACCAGTGGCTGTCGCGGGTGTGCTTGCCGTCGATAAACTTGAAGTAGAACAGCAGGTAGGGGTCGCTGATCCTGTAGAGCGTGTTGCGCACCGTCGATTTGAAGCGTGCGTAGCGCTCAATAAAATCGCAGCGTTCGAGGTTTTCGAGCACCTTGGTGAGCCTGCCGCCCGACTGCCCGGTTTTCTTGATGATGTCGGCGCGGAGCATACCCTCGCGGTTGCTGGCCAGGGCCTTGATTACGGCCACGTACTTGTCGGCGTGGACGAATAGCGCCCCGAACAGCTCGTCGAACTCCTCGCGCATGGGAGCATTCTTCTCGAAGAACAGGCGGTCGATGTTCTGTGCCAGGCTCTGTGCGGGGTTGAGCAGGCTCATGTAGTAGGGCACGCCGCCCATGGCCATGTGGCACTGCAGCACGGTGTAGCGGTCCCACTCGCAGCCCATGGCGTGGAGGTACTCCTCGCTCTCGCCCAGGCGGAACGGGCGTAGGTAGATTTGCTCGGTGATGCGGTTGTGCAGGCCGCCACGGTTCTTGATGAGCTTGTCGACCATCCACGAGGTTGACGAGCCGCAGGCTATGAACATGATGTCGGTGCGCTGGGCGGCCCAAGCGTTCCAGAAGTACTCCAGCGCATCGACAAATGCGCTGCGGGGCGTGTCGATCCAGGGCATCTCGTCGAAGAATATCACCTTGCGCTCGTCGCTGGGCCTGCGCTCCACGAGGGCACGCAGCTCGGCGAAGGCCTGCTCCCAGCTGCTGAGGGCTGGCGCGTAGGTTGAGCCGCTGTAGGCCCTGAGCTGCTCGGCGAAGCGTTGCAGCTGCTTGGCCTGTTTCTGCTTGCGCGAACCCACGTAGGTGAACGTGAAGCGGTCGGCAAAGATGTTGTTCACCAGGAATGTTTTGCCTATGCGACGGCGCCCATACACTATTATGAACTCCGATTTGCCCGAGTGATACTTGCGGTTGAGCTCGTCTATCTCCCTATGCCTTGCAATCAAATTGGCCATATCTGCTGCTATATGTGGAATGCAAAGTTAGGGATATTTTTCGATAGGGACAAATATAAGTCAGAAAAAGTGTCCATAACTAAATATTTAATATAGTTATGGACACTTATAGATAGTTATGCCATATTTTATTGAGTTACACGATGCCATATAAGCGGCAAAACGCACCTACAATAGAAACACGCGCCTGCATGAACCAGCACACACTGATTGCCCTTAGCATAGACAATTACGCCATAAAGTGTCCACAACTCACTTTTTATACAAGATATGGACACTTATAAGCTATTGTGCCGTATTTTATTGGGATATGCGACGTGGCATAGGCGATGAATTGCTTGAGCAGTAGGGAGCAGCCCCTACACACAATATGCGCTGATGCCGTTTGTCCGTCCAAAAATAATCGCTAACTTGCGGCCTGAATTTTAACCAAACGCAATGATAACCATACTGTTGCTGCTCATAGGCTTAGGGCTGGTGGTGTTGGGCGCCGACTGGCTGGTGGAGGGCGCGTCGGGCGTGGCACGGCGGTTCGGCATGAGCGAGTTTGTGATTGGGCTAATCATCGCGGGCTTTGGCTCGTCGAGCCCCGAGCTGGTGGTGAGCCTCACGGGCGCGCTGGCTGGCAACGCCGACATCGCCGTGGGCAACGTGATGGGCTCCAACATCTTTAACACGCTGCTGGTGCTGGGCCTCACCACCCTGCTGCGCCCCGTGGCCATGAGCGAGGGCAACCGCCGCCGCGATGTGCCGCAAATGCTGGCCGTTACGGTGCTGCTGCTGGTGCTGGGCATGAGCCACCGCCTGTTTGGCCTGGGCAACGCCGACACCCTGACGCGCTGGGAGGGCCTGCTGATGGTGGGGCTGTTTGTGGGCTACCTGGTGCTGTGCCTGCGCCGCAACACCGCCACACCTGCCGACGGCGCAATGGGCAAGCAGCGCAAGTTGCTGGTGTCGTGCGCAATGGCTGTGGCCGGATTGGCTGGCCTAATATTTGGCGGCGACATGTTTGTGGATGCGGCCACAGCAATAGCCAAACAGCTGGGCGTGAGCGACAAATTTATAGCCATCACCATACTGGCGGGCGGCACCTCGCTGCCCGAGCTGGCCACATCGCTGATGGCGGTGGCCAAACGGCGCGACCAGCTGGCGCTGGGCAACGTGATTGGTTCGAACGTGTTCAACATACTGCTGATACTGGGCGGCTCGGCGCTCATCACGCCGCTATCGTTTGGCTCGGTAACGCTGGTTGATGCCGCAGTGCTGCTGCTGAGCGCAGTACTGCTGCTGGTGTGGACCCACACCGGCCACAGCGACCGCGTGGATCGCTGGGAGGGCGCGGTGATGATTGCAGCGTTCGTGGGCTACTACGTTTGGCTGTTTGGGCAGATGTAGGCGAACGAAAAAGGTGAAGTACAAATAGCTAAGAGACAACGCTATACCAACATGCTGAAAAAAAATTAGCCC
>JAFTDN010000122.1 GCA_017454165.1 Bacteroidales bacterium
CCTGCGTACTCCGTGGGGCTATTTTGTTGTAAAACAAAGCATTAAAAGCACGCTGAATACTCCTATATAATAAGGTATAGCCCCGCCAGAACAACAAGACATGAAAATTTGCAGCCACGTTGACGATTTTCGCGAAAAATCGTCAGACCCATTGCAAATTTTCAGCATATAACGTAGTGTAAAACAATAAATTATATCTCTAAAACACCTTGTCCCTTGTACAACAGATGCTATAGAAGTGTTCCTTGCAACTACTTACGCTGTGTATCAATCTTTTGCGCGTCAAGCCTAAGGGCTTCGAAAAACTTTGCCGTTGCCTCCTCGTTGGTACGGGCAGCCTCTTCGGCTGCTTCATGCATCAATTGCGCCAAAATAGCATCCGACGGCTCCTCGTCTGGATTGGTAAGTCGATATGTGTCAATGTTTTGTTCCATGGTTTATGTTGCAAATTTACAGCGTTCAAAATTACAAAAATTCCCCCTACCTCATCCCCTTAGCCGGCCCGCCGGCGTAGTAGTGCTTGGCGTAGTAGTCCTCCTGGAGGCTGCTCACCGTGATGCCCTTGCCCCCACCCGATGCCGAGTGAATGAACTTGCTGTCGCCCAGGTAGATGCCCACGTGGAACACCCGATCGGCCCCGCCTCGGCTGAACAGCACTATGTGGCCGCAGCGCAGCGCCTGCTGCTTCACGGGGGCAATCTGCGGCGCCATGTCGGCGGATGAACGGCCCAGCTTGATGCCATACACATCGGCGAACACCCGCTGCACGAAGCCCGAGCAATCGGTGCCCACGCCCTTTTGGGCCATTCCTCCGCGATAGGGCGTTCCCAGCCAACTGCTCACCTCGCGCAACAGCGCCTGATCCTCATCGCCGCGCAGGGCAACGCCCAGCAACTCGGCGTACCGCTCCGTGGCCAGCGAGCCCATGCGGGGGGCCCCACGTTGGGGCGCATCGTCGGCCCCAGCCCGATGCAGCGCCAGCCCTACCAGCACGAGGGCTACAGCCCCAATGATTATCGGGGCCCGCAGTAAGTCGCGTATGCCTATCGTGCGTTTGGTCATGCTGCCCATTTGGGGGAGGGTGCTGCTTTCTACGCAGAAAGCTGGTGATGGGTTAGTGGGTGAGCTTTGTTTGATGTTTTATTCTGTTGATTATTAGGTATATATAAGCGATGTGCAAAAAAAATATCCCAAAGTTTGGGCCGATTTCGATTTTTGTCCGTATATTTGAACAGACAAGCAAAACCATTTGTTGTTCAACCCCAAAACCAACTGCTACGATGAAGAAGCTAACCGGAATGATGCTCGTGGCCCTGCTTGCCATGGGCCTCTACAGCTGCAACGGTGGTCAGAAACCCCAGAGTGCCGACCACAAGCATGGCCACGAAAAGTGCGACCACAACCACAAGCATGGCCACGAAACGCACGAACATAAGCACGACAAGAAGTGCGGCGAGTGCCCCCTCAACCTCACCGAGGAGCAAAAGGCTAAGTTCAAAGAGCTTAAGGAAAAACAGCGCGAGGCCAATGCCCCAGCCATGGAAAGCCTGAAGGCCAAGAACGAGGAGCTGCACAAGCTGCTCAAGGCCGATGAGGTGGACATGGCCGCTGCCAACGCCCTAGTTGACGAAATCTACGCCCTGAAGGCTACCCTGAAGAAGGCCGAAATGGCTCAGCAGCTCGAGTTCAACAAGCTGCTCACCCCCGAGCAGAAAGCCAAGCTCAAGGAGATGCCCTGCTGCCATAAAGGCCATAGCCACCACCACGGCTGCTGCAAGGACGGCAAGGCCGAAGGCTGCTGCAAGGACAAGAAAGAGGGCTGCTGCAAGGACAAGAAAGCCGAAGGCTGCTGCAAGGACAAGGCCGAGAACAAATAGCCCACAGCCCATTCGCTCACCCACAAACAGCGCATACCCTCACAACGGTATGTGCTGTTTTTTTGACATCAATACACAACAAATACCTCATACACAGATGATTGAATACGGCGGACTACCCGAACCCTACAGCCAGCGTGAGCAGGCGCGTGTGGCCATTCTCCCCGTACCCTACGATGGCACCAGCACCTGGGGCAAGGGGGCCGACAGGGGCCCCCTTGCCCTGCTCGAAGCATCGACCAACATGGAGCTCTACGACATTGAGACCGACAGCGAGGTTTACCACGTGGGCATATTTACCGACCAGCCCGTGCTCGAGGCCCGCAGCCCCGAGCACATGGTGTACGCCGTGGAGCAGCGCACCGCCGCCCTGCTCGATGAGGGCAAGCTCGTGGCGACCATCGGCGGCGAGCACTCCGTGAGCATCGGAGCCATACGGGCCCACGCTGCCCGCTTCCCCGACCTCACCGTGCTGCAGATCGATGCCCACGCCGACCTGCGCGATGCCTACGAGGGCTCACCCAACAACCACGCCTGCGTGATGGCCCGCGCCCGCGAGCTATGCCCCATTGTGCAGGTGGGCATACGCAGCATGGACATCGGCGAGAAGGCCAACCTCGACCCGCAGCGCGTGTTCTGGGCCCACGAAATCGTTGATGCCGCAGACGACACCTGGATGTCGAAGGCGCTCAATCTCATATCGGCCAACGTTTACATCACCATCGACCTCGATGGATTCGACCCCGCCATTGCGCCCAGCACCGGCACCCCCGAGCCAGGGGGCCTGCAATGGTATCCCGCTCTGCGATTCCTGCGCAAGGTAATCGAGCATCGCAACATGGTGGGGTTCGACATCGTGGAGCTATGCCCCAATCCCGCCGACCGCGCCACCGACTTTATGGCAGCCAAGCTGCTGTATAAACTGCTGTCGTATAAGTATATGCACTGACGTTAGTGCCAGCACGCTAGATAATCTGGAGCGCCCGGCGCACATCCACTATGATGTCCTGGGCCTCCGCAGCGTGCTCGGCCTTCACGGCTAGGTATAGCATCTCATCATCGGTGTCAATCAGCTCCACGAAGTGGAGCTCGGGGATGGCCGCCGCGAAGTTCTCGAACAGATCCTCATCGGAGAGAAACTCAAAGCCGCCCAGCGCGTTGTAGCGCAGCACCAGCAGCAAATCCTCTATTTCGGCGTTTATGATGTTGTGGGCCAGCTTTTGCGCAAGATAATCACGCACACGGCCTTTCGATATGGCTATGCTGTTCATTTTGTGGCTCTTTTGATGCCCGTGGTTGTTGTTCTCCCCACGTATACGCTACGGGCGGAGCTTTGTTCGGCCAGCGGCGACAAAAAAGTGGCCAAGGCGCAAATTGGCCCTGATGGATTGTCGGGGTGCACAAAATTTATTACCTTTGAGGTTTACGTATGCTGCATGGCAGACCACGCAGCGTGTACAATAATGTGCTGAAATACCTTGTTTTACAGATAATCGCAGTTGAATAATTGGATATGAGCAAACAGCTTTTTTTAGGAGATGAGGCCATCGCGCAGGGCGCGATAGATGGTGGCCTGTCGGGCATCTATGCCTACCCCGGCACTCCCTCGACAGAGATTATGGAGTACGTGCAGGGGTCGAAGCAGGCCGCCGAGCGTGACATCCACCGCCAATGGTCGTCCAACGAGAAGACGGCCATGGAGGCCGCCCTGGGCATGTCGTATGCGGGCAAGCGCAGCATGGTGTGCTTCAAGCACGTGGGCTTGAACGTGGCCGCCGACTCGTTCGTGAACGCCGCAGTGACCGGCGTGAACGGCGGCGTGGTGGTGGTCTCGGCCGATGACCCCTCGATGCACTCATCGCAGAACGAGCAGGACTCACGCTTCTACGCCAAGTTCGCCATGATTCCCATCCTGGAGCCATCGAACCAGCAGGAGGCCTACGACATGATGTACACCGCCTTTGAGCTGTCGGAGCGGGTGAACACCCCCGTGATGCTCCGCATCACCACCCGCATGGCGCACTCGCGCGCCGGCGTAGAGCCCAGGCCCACCAAGGAGCAGCGGGTGGTGTCGCTGCCCGAAGATCCGCGCCAGTTCGTGCTGCTGCCGGCCATAGCCCGCCGCAACTACCGCAAGCTGCTGGCCATGCAGGACGTGATGGTGGACGCCTCGGAGCGCTCGCCGTTCAACAGCTACACCGATGGCCCCAAGCGCAGCATGGGCATCATCGCCACGGGCATAGCCCACAACTACCTGATGGAGAACTTCGCCGATGGGCAATGCCCGTACCCCGTGCTCAAAGTGAGCCAGTACCCGCTGCCCCGCAAGCTGGTGGAGCGGCTCTACGCCGAGTGCGACAGCATAATGGTGCTCGAGGAGGGGGCCCCCGTAGTGGAGGAGCTCATCCGCGGCTACATGAACAACGGCAAGCCCGTGCATGGCCGCCTCGATGGCACTCTGCCCCGCGATGGCGAGCTGAACCCCAACCTGGTGGCCGCCGCGCTGGGCTCTCCCCGCGCCGAGGGCGGGCCTGTGCCCAGCGTGGTGAAGATGCGCCCGCCCTCGCTGTGTCAGGGCTGCGGCCACCGCGATGTGTACGAGGCCCTGAACAAGGCCCTGGAGCCCTACGGCACGGGGCGCGTGTTCGCCGACATCGGCTGCTACACGCTGGGCGCGCTGCCGCCCTTCAACGCCATCAACTCGTGTGTCGATATGGGCGCCTCCATCACCATGGCCAAGGGCGCAGCCGATGCGGGCCTGCAGCCCGCCGTGGCCGTAATTGGCGACTCCACCTTCACGCACAGCGGTATGACCGGCCTGCTCGATGCTGTGAACGAGGGCGCAAGCATCACCGTGATCATCTCCGACAACTCCACCACGGGCATGACCGGTGGCCAGCAGTCATCGGCCACCGGCCGCATCATCGACATCTGCAAGGGCATAGGGGTGGATCCCGACCATATCAAGGTGATCACCCCGCTCAAGAAGAACCTCGACGAGAACGTGCGCACCATAGCCGATGAGCTCAAGCACACGGGCGTTTCGGTAATCATACCGCAGCGCGAGTGCATCCAAACGGCATCGCGCAAGGCCAAGGCAGCTGCCAAGACTGAGTAAACAATCAGATTGTCAAATATTTACATTGCAATATATATGAAGAACGACATAGTATTGGCGGGAGTTGGCGGTCAGGGTATCCTCTCGATAGCCGCCGCCATAGGACATGCCGCCGTGAGCAGCAACCTGAACATCAAGCAGGCCGAGGTGCACGGCATGAGCCAGCGCGGCGGCGATGTGCAGTCGCACCTGCGCGTATCCGACAGGCCCATCGCCTCGGATTTGGTGCCCGCTGGTGGGGCCGACCTGATTATCTCGGTGGAGCCCATGGAGGCTCTGCGCTACCTGCCCATGCTCGCGCCCAGCGGCTGGGTGGTTACATCCACTACGCCATTCGTGAACATCCCCGACTACCCCCCAGTGGAGGATGTGCTGGCCGAGCTGCGCCAGCTGAAGCGCTGCGTGGCCATAGATGCCGATGCCATTGCCAAGGAGGCTGGTTCGGCTCGGGCTTCGAACATCGTGATGCTGGGCGCAGCCTCTACGTTCATCGACATCCCATTCGAGCGTATCGAGGAGGGCATCCGCGCCCTGTTTGGCCGCAAGGGTGAGCAGGTGGTGGCGATGAACCTGAAGGCGCTGCGCGCTGGCCGCGCCCATAGCGAGGGGCAGCGATAGAACGCACACATGGGTACGAAAAAGCGGCGCGGGAAAGCCCCCGCGCCGCTTTTTGTGTGCCGTGTAGGGGGCTATCTTTGTTTTTTCGATTCGAGCAGCTGGTGGAGCTGGGTGCCGTTGCGCATGGTATCGGCCAGAAGTGCCCGGTGCTGCCAGAGGAAGGCCATGATGAGCCCAGCCAAACCGCAGAGCGCGCTTAGGGTTGATTTGCGCTGCTCCAGTGTATCCGCCGACGATGTGCTAAAGGGCTGAACTATGGTGATGATGTTGGAGCTATTGAGC
>JAFTDN010000123.1 GCA_017454165.1 Bacteroidales bacterium
CCGTTTTCGGCAGGCTCAGCTGCCGCAGCTGCGGGCGGCATCATGGGCGGGTATGCCCGCTAGGGGGCAGCGCGGAGCGCTGCGACAGATATTGCCCGGGGCATCGTCCTGGGCGGGTATGCCCGCGCCGCCCTGAAAGGGAGCAACAGAACAGCCGAGGGCGCAACCCGTGGAGTGCTCTGTTTGCATATCTCAATAATTCTCGCGACCTTTGCGCTATGGCGCATAGCTGCGCTGGCAAATTATGGACGTAGTGCTTATAGGAGCGGGCAATCTGGGCACCTCCATGGCCCACGCTCTTGCGCGGGCGGGTATGCGCCTGACGCAGGTGGTGGCGCGTAGCACCGCCTCGGCGCTGCGGCTGGCCCAGCCGCTGGAGGCCAGCGCGGCCCCGCTCGATTCCCTATCCCCCCGCGCCGACCTCTACCTGCTGGCCGTGCCCGATGCGCAGATTGCCCCCGTGCTGGCCGCCATGCCCCCGCTGGCAGGGTTGGTGTTGCACACCAGCGGCACCACGCCAATGGCAATCTTCGATGCCCAGCGGCACCCACACCACGGGGTGCTCTACCCCCTGCAAACTTTCTCGCGCCACCGCGTGGTGCCCCTAGCCGATGTGCCCCTATGCGTGGAGGGCTGTACCCCCGAAATTACAGCCCAGATTGAGGCCCTAGCGCAGCAGCTCAGCCAGCACGTGGTGCGCATGGACTCGCCCCAGCGGGCTTGGCTGCACCTGATGGGCGTGATGGGCTGCAACTTCGTGAACCACATGCTCGCCCTAGCGCAGCGCGTAGGCCAGCCCCACGGCATCGACTTGGCCCTGCTGCGCCCTCTGCTCAGCGAAACCGTGAGCAAGGCATTCGATAGCGGCGATCCCGCCTTGGCTCAAACTGGCCCCGCCGCAAGGCGCGATGCCAGCACCATCAGCCAGCATGTGGCCATGCTGAGCACCATTGATGAATATTTACCCGAGCTGTACAACATGCTAACCCACAGTATAATGCGCATATCGGAGCGCATCACCCCCAACTTTAAATGCATAGTCGCCAATGAGCCGTAATTTCAAGGAGCAGCTGGCCGACATCAGGGCCTTCGCCTTCGATGTGGACGGTGTGCTCACCGATGGTACGCTGTACCTGCACCCCTCGGGCGAGCTGCTGCGCACGGCCAACGTGCGCGATGGCTACGCCATGCACCGCGCCGTGGCGATGGGCTACCCCGTGGCCATCATCACCGGCGGTAGTTCGGAGAGCCTGCGCCTGCGCTATGCCGCCCTGGGCCTGCACGACCTGTACCTCGGCTGCGCCGACAAGCCCTCTGCCCTGATCGACTTCTGCAGCCGCCATGGCCTTACCCCCGCGCAGGTGCTCTACATGGGCGATGACCTCCCCGACTACCACGTCATGCGCATGGCAGGTCTGGCCACCTGCCCGCAGGATGCCGACTCGGAGATCAAGCAGATCTCGGCCTACATCTCCAACTTCGATGGCGGCCACGGCTGCGTGCGCGATGTGATTGAGCAGGTGCTCCGCCTGAACGGGCTCTGGGGGCCATCGGCCAATGGGCTGATGCAATGACTACACAAAAAAACACCACACACCATGCATTTCTTGAGGCTTGTTCGGTATAAAAATCTGATAATCATAGCACTGACTATGCTATCCATGCGCTATTTGGTTATGCGGCCCATATTGCTGGCGCTTGGTATGCAGCTGCAGATGGCCGGCTGGCTGTTCGCCCTGCTGGTGCTGGCCACCGTGCTGATTGCCGCTGCGGGCTACGCCATAAATGACTACTTCGACATGCGCCCCGATGCCATCAACCGCCCGCAGGGGCAGGTGGTGGGGCGCACGGTGTCCAAGCGCACCGCCATAGCCCTGCACTCGGTGCTCAGTGCCCTGGGTGTGCTGATGGGTGCGGCGGTGGCATTCAAGGTGGGCCGACCCGCGCTGACGCTCATATTCGCGCTCGCCACGGGCGTACTTTGGTTCTACTCCACCACCTACAAACGCCAGCTGCTGGTGGGCAACATCGTGGTGGCCCTGCTCACGGCCATGGTGCCGTTGCTTCCGCTCATATTCGAGTACCCCATGTTCCAGGTGTACTGGAGCTCGGTGGTGGTATACCAAATCAAGCTCTACCCCATGGTGTACTGGGTGGCGGGCTATGCCGCCTTCGCCTTCATGCTCACCTTGGCCCGCGAGGTGATTAAGGATATGGAAGATTTCGAGGGCGATGCCTCGTATGGGCGCAACACACTGCCCGTATATTTCAATATCAAGGTGTCGAAAGTGTTCGTGGGCATCGTGCTGATGCTTACCAATGTGCTGCTGGCCGTGGCTCTGATGTGGTACCTGCGGGCCACCCAGCCATTGGACATCGTTACGCTCATATACAGCATCGTGCTGCTGATGATGCCCATACTCGCCCTCATCGTGCTGCTGATTGTGGCCCGCGAGAAGCACCACTACCACGCCGCCAGCACCATGTGCAAGCTAATCATGCTGCAGGGCATCGCCTACACGCTTGTGTTCTGCTATGTTGTGGTCTAATCAATCGCGCTAGTGGCACACAAATTGCTGCTATGCCGACAAATAAACATGAACCCGATGAGACGACTATTGCTTTTGATGGCCCTCTGCGGTGCCCTATCGGCCCAGGGGCAGAAACGTGTCAGCAGGCCGCGCCTGCAGCAGCCGAATGGACTCTCCGTGGTGGCCCAATACGATGTCCAGAGGGGCCTGCCCGACAGCCTGAGCCCTGCCCCTGAGGTAGCCAAGCCCTACACCCTGATGGCCAGCGGCGAGAGTATGGCCTTCGCCCCAACCCCCGATGAGGGCAAGCCCTTCGCGGTGAGCGGCCCCATGGCCGTGTATATCGACAAGAGGGAGAAGCTCTCGGCGGCACCGCTGCTGATGGAGTACGTGCTGGTGCGCGATGCGGTTAGCCCCATCCGTTGGACCATCATCGGTGAGCGTAAAATCGTGAACGGCCACCCCTGCCAGAAGGCCACCGCTGGCGACACCGTGGCATGGTTCTGCGAGGCTATACCGCTCCCCGCTGGCCCCCTGGGGTGCTACGGCCTGCCAGGGCTGATAATGGAGCTCAGCACACCCAGGCTGCGCTGCATCGCCACATCGGTGCAGCAGAGCCGGCTGCCCGTCCCCGTGGCGCGTCCCCGCAGCTTCCCCGTTTACTCGCGGGAGCAATATGCACGGATGCTCAAAGAGGGGGGCAAGCTCAGGCTCAAAAATCCCCGTCCCGCCGATGTGATGCCCCAGCACCATTAGCGTGGAGCGCAGCATTTTCTCTGAGAACTTTTTTTTCGTAGCTTTGGGCCATGCTACACGCAAGGCGAGCTGGTGTTCTGCTGTCCATGCTTATCGCGCTTATTGTAAGTGCGATAGAACTATATGCGCAGCCTCCGCAGCGACAGGCCGACAGCCTATTGCAAAGGATTGACCTGCTACGAATCGAGAACCCCGCGCTGGCGCGGGCCGCGCTGCTCCACCTAGAGCAGCTCAGCGCCCAGTCCCCGCAACCCCTATTTGAGCTGCAACACCTGCGGGGGCAGGCCGCCATGGCCATAGCCTATGGGCTGTATGCCGAGGCTGCGGCATACATCGACTCCGCTATGGTTCAATCCTCAGCCAACGACACCATCGCCATGCTGCTGTTGGTTCAGAAGCTCGAACTGTGCCACGCCACCCGCCGCCCCGATGAGGTTACCCGCCCCCTGCTGGCCGCCATGGACAAGCTGGCCGCAGCTCGCCCCTCGCTGCTGGGCTACGCCCTGAGGGCGCAGCTAGCCCATGCCGCCAACCACCCCGATGTCGATGAGGCCACACGCATGATGACGACCACCCTGAAAAGGGCCAAGGCCTCCGACAACGCGCTGCTGCTGGCCCAATGCCAGATCGACATGGGCGCTGCCCTGCTCGGCCACGATGACAACAAGCGCTCCCTGGCTCTCCATGCCGAGGCTCTGGCGACCCTTAAACGGGTTCAGCCGCCTAGGGTGTTGCTTGCGGCCTATAGGGGCATGGGGCAGGCTTACAGGGGATTGGGGCAGTACGACAGCGCTTTCGTGTGCTACCAGCGTGCGCTCGACCTTGCTATCGGGCTGAGCGATAGGGCCAGCCAGGCCGACCTGCTGAATAAGCTGGGGGCGCTGAACCTGGCTTTCAGCAGGCCCGACGATGCCCTGCGCTACTTCGAGCGCAGCTGCACCATCTACGAGGCCGAGCAGATGCTGAGGTCCACCGCTCTAGTGCAGACCAACATAGCCCGGGCCTACGCCCGCAAGCAGGACTACGGTCACGCCATGGGCTTCTTGCAGGAGGCACTGCGGGCACAGGAGCAGCTCGCCGACCCTAGAGCCGAGGCCGAAATCCTGAACGAAATGGGCAACGTCAGGCTCCATGGAGGAAGCCCAGAGGAGGCCCTGATGTATTACCTCAAATCGTTGGTAATCAGAACGAACATTGGCGACAAGTTACTCGTGGCCCGCTCATCGGTGAATATAGGGATAGCCTACCGCGACCAGGACATGCCGAGCCATGCCATCAGATACCTAGAGCAGGCCGTGGAGCTGATGGACGATGGCCGGGCCAAGCCCGCCGAGCGCGTGTACGCGTTGCAAAATTTGGCCATAGCCTGCAACCAGCAGGGCGACCACGGCAGAGCCGTGGAGCTCTATCGGCGGGCACTCACCTTTGCCAACTACATGGGCGATGAGCTGCAAGCCGCACGTCTGCTGCGCAACGTGGCGCAGGCGCAGCGCGAGAATGGGCAGCTCCGCGATGCGCAGGCATCATTAACCCATGCTCTTAAGCTGGCGCAGGTGCAGCATAGCGCAGCCGACATCGCCAGCATCTACAATGAGCAGGGAAATGTGGAGAAGCAGCTGCGCAGCTACCAGCGGGCTGTGGTGCTCTTTCAGCAGGCGGCCGATACCTACGGCAGCATCGACAACGCCTGGGGTCAGGCCATGTGCCTGCGCAAGATGGGCGAGGTGCTCACCTCCATGGGCCGCTACGCCGAGGCCGAGCAACGCATAGCCAGCTCCATAGAGATGGGGAAGCAGCTTGCCAACGCGCAGCTGCTTCTATACGGTCATCTAGCTATGTATGAGCTATTTAATGCGATGGGGCGGTTCGAACCCGCATTGCGGAGCCATGTGCGCTACGCCCGTATTCGCGACAGTCTGGAGCAGCTGGGTCAATCGCGCCGCGAGGGCCGCATGGCCGCCCACACCAGCATAGCGCTGAACCAAAAAGATGCCGAAATACGCGCCATGGAGGTGGAGCTAGAAAACGTGAAAATACGCAGCGAGCTGGACAGGGAGAAGCTATCCCGACAGCGGCATGAGCGCAAATCGCTCATCATCATCACCTCCATAGTTGCACTGCTGGCCATGCTCGTGCTGCTGGCCCTTGTGCAGAAACGCAGGTACGCTCGCCGCCTCGAGGAGCACATCGTGGAGGTCAATCTGATGAACAACAGGCTGAACCAATCGGAGCAGGAACTGCGGAGCACACTTCAGGCCAAGGACAAGCTCTTCTCAGTGGTGGCGCATGACCTGCGCAGCCCCGTGTCGGCCCTGGTGGAGCTATCTGGCCTGATGGCCGCGCAGGCCGATGGGCAGCCCCGTGCGCAGCTGGTGGAGTGCTCACAGCTCGTCAACGAGGCGGCTGGCAACGTGCTGATGCTCGTGGAGAACCTGCTGCACTGGACGCGCTCGCAAACCGGACGGTTGACCCTGCACCCAGCGGAGCTGGACTTGGGGCAGCTGCTGGACGATGCGCTCCGCCCTGCCCACACCTCGGCCCGTGTCAAGGGGCTGAACCTCAGCGCACGGTTTGAGCCTCAGCTCACCCTGCGCGCCGACCCCGACACCATCACCGCCGTCCTCCGCAACTTGGTGAGCAACGCCATAAAGTTCACGCCGAGTGGCGGCAGCGTGACCGTTGCCGCGCAGCGGCAGCCCCATGGCGGGGTGCTCATCGAGGTGGCCGACACCGGGGTGGGCATCGCCCCCGAACACCTGCCCAGGCTGTTCGGCCTCGGCATGGGCTCCACCCGTGGCACCAACAATGAGGCCGGAACCGGCTTGGGCCTGCTGGTGTGCAAGGAGTTCGTGGAGCGCAACCGTGGCACCATGGAGGTGCGCAGCGAGCTGGGGCATGGCACCACGTTCAGCATCGAGTTTTACAACCCAGAATAGCCAACAAAACGCAGTATGCCTAAGAAGAACATCGCCTACGCCGAGGCCATGGCCGAGATAGAGGCCATCGTGGCCCGAATTGAGTCGAACGAGCTCGATGTGGACAGCCTGTCGATGCAGATAAAAAGGGTGTCGGAGCTAATCACGCTGTGCCGCGCCAAGCTCTACGCCACCGAGGAGGAGGTGCAGCGGATTATGGACGGGCTGGCCGCCGAGCGTTAAACTTCCGATGCGCTGGTGAAGCTGAACGGGAGCAGGCTTTCCATGTCGAGCTTCACGATGCGGCGGGCACCCACCATGATGACAGGGAAGCTGGCCCCGTGCTTGGTTCTGTACTCGAGCATCACCTGTCGACAGCCGCCGCATGGGGGCACTGGGGTCTCGATGAGCCGTCCCTGATGGCTCGCGCTGACGGCCAGCATCGCTATGCGCTGGTCGGGGTAGCGGGTCGCCGCCCCGAACAGCGCCACCCGCTCGGCGCATAGCCCCGAGGGGTACGCGCCGTTCTCCTGATTGCTCCCTAGCACTATCTCGCCGTTGGCCAGCAGCACTGCCGCGCCCACTCTGAAGTTGGAATAGGGGGAATGGCTGGAGCCCTGTGCGCTGATGGAGGCGTGTGCTACCTTCTGCTCCAGGTCGTTGAGCTCTTCGATGCTGGAGTATTCGCTATACCTGAATGTGAAGTCTTTGGCCGTTTCCATGGTTGGGGAGGTTTGCAGGGGCGCGGCGTTACGCCCTCATGCAAAGGTAAGAATATTTGGGGCAGCGTGGACTGGGCTGGGCGCAAAAAATGGGGAGGAACCACCCTCCCCATCCGAAGCGTAAACCAACTAACCTTGTGTTTTATATAGAATATGTTGAAGCGAAGTCATTGAGACTCATATGCAATGTGTTTTGATTACGAAGAGGATGAACGCGAAGGCGATGCAGAAGAAGATGGCGAATATGCTCCTATGCATCTTGCGCTGCGTGGCGTTCTGGCCATCAGTGACGCTGTGGGCAATAGGTCTGTGCTGCCTGTTCATGGTGCATACCAGTGTTGAGCACAAAAGTACCGCATCGTGCACGGGGCAGGAAATGTCAAATCTGTCAAGTTCGATTTTTGTCGTTTTTTACCAATAAAATTTTGTAATTCGTACATTTACAGCTATTTTTATCACCCAAATGCGATGATGTCTTCACCACCATGCTCGTCAAGTTGCAGGAAAGCGTAAGGGCCACATTCGGCGGTCGTATAGCCTATCAGAAAGATTGTAAAATACTGAGGGATAGCATTATGGCTAAAACATCGCGGGCGATAAGCGAGGCCACATTGCGCAGGCTGTTCGGCTTTTTAGCCACGAATTCCAGCCCATCGCGGGCCACGCTCGACACGCTCTCGTTGTATGCGGGCTTCGGCTCGTGGGCCGAGTTCTGCCGGGCCCATAGCCAGGCTGCACCATCGGGTGGGGCGGTGCCCATCGAGGAACTGTGGGGCGGGGTGGCCAAGGCGGCTGCCGCCACGGGGCGCAGCGCCATCAACCGCATACGCATAGCCTCTGGCATAGGCTTCGACATCGCCGTGGGGAGGCATTTCCTCGATGGGCGCATGCGCGACTTCATGACCTCAGGGTGCGGAGCCACCGCGCTGATTGCCCCCGGGGGCTACGGAAAGACCACCGCTTTGGCCAAATGGTACCTGAACCATGTGGGGGCGCATGGGGACGACATCGTGGCCCTCGTGCAGGCACGCCAGCTGGAGCCCCACCTGCGCGCCGAGGTGGAGCCATCACGCTGCCTGCTGCCCCTGCTGGGGCTCGACATCCACAGCTCGTTCTTGGACGATTGCTTCGGACGGGACGGGCGCACCCCGGGACGGCTGCTGCTCATCATCGATGGCCTCGATGAGGTCTCGCCCATGGGGCATCGCCGGGGCATCGCGCACCGCATGGTGGTGGAGCTGGTAGAGCACTACACCGCCACGGGCCGACTGAAGGTGGTGGTGGCCACGCGCTCGTCTGACTGGGACGTGTTGCAGCGCCTCGTGCCCACACCTAGGCGCTGGATGGGGGTAGAGCCCGAGCGCTTCTCGGCGCATAGGGCCAACATCCCCGGCCTCTCGTTCGATGAGGTGCAGCAGGTGCTCGACCGCTCGGTGAACCGCCGTGTGGCCAACCGACTGCTGGTGTACGCCATGCCGCTCGACTTGTGCCTGATGGTGTCGTATCCCTACTTCCTCCAGCTCTTTGTGCGCCTCTACTCGCCCGACATGGCCGCCGTGGGCGACCATATAGAGCTGCTGCTGGAGTTCCTGCGCCGGCAGGTGTACGAAACGCAGTACGCCGAGCAGAAGGACGACATCCTGTCGTTCATAGCGGAGCGCTCGCGCTACGGCCAGCGCGAGGTGTCCAAGCATGAGCTCAAGCGGGTCTATCCCGTGCATGTACGGCAGCCCGATGGCTACTTTGCGGCCTACGAGGATATGCTCTCCTTTGGCATCGTGCAGGAGGACGTTCAGCCCAGCCCCGAGCTGGGCTACTCATGCGCGGTGCGCATCGCCAACCAGAACCTGCTATGGGTGCTGTCGGCGCGTAGCATTCTGAAAAACAAAAAGTTCGACTCGGTTAGGGCGTTGCGCTGGCTGCACGATGAGGTGGACGGCTGCGAGCAGCCCGAGGCCGTGCTGGGTGCCCTATTCAAGCTGGCCTACATGCAGCGGCGCTTCGATGTGCTGGAGCGCTTTTTCGACCTTGACGAGCAGCTGCTCTGCCGCACCCTGCGCCTAAGCCCCGTGGCGCACATGCTCTCAACCAACCCCGAGGTGTGCGCGAGGCTCATGCCCATGTACATGAGGCACCCCATGGCCCGCCGGCTGCTGCTGGAGCACCATGTCGATGTGAACCACATGGCCACATCGTATAAAAGCATGCTCGCCAATCCCACAACCCGCCGCAGAGGCCATGTCGGCAATTGCGCCATGCACACTATGCTGGCCTATTGCGGGCTTTTGACGCTCGATGGGCCGTTGCTGCGTGCCCATGTCGAGGCTATGGGCGACGAGCCCCCTGCTGCGCCCACAATGGCGGGAGCCTGGTTCGCATGTCGGCTGCTGTACGCCGATATGATGGGCCAGCCCCTGTCGAGCTGGGCTGATGCCGCCATGGAGCACCTCCGCTCGCTGCGTTCGGCTGAGGGGCGCAACGACTTTGGGGAGATTCTCATGGCGCCCATGATGGCCCTACGCAGCCCGCAGCAGCTTGTTGAGCTCAGCGCACCAAGCATGTATGAGCCCGAAGCCTCGCTGGCCATGGAGATAGCGCACCAGTACGCCCACTTCGTGGCCCATACCGCAACGGTTGGCGACCTGCTCGCCGACCTATCGCAGCGCTACTCCAAGCTGCACCCCCTGCGCAGCGTACCCTACATCGTGATGGGCGAGATTATGTGCGCATCGCGCCACCTAGAGCTCAACGAGCTGGAGACCGCCTATACCTGTATGCGGAATGGCATGGAACTTGCTACAGCATCGGGGCTGAAGCTGCTGGAGGCATCGCTGCTGGAACACCTGAAGGTGCTCATAGAGCGCATCGCTGAGCCGCAATGGGCCAAGGAGCTCAGCACCTATCGCGAGAAGCTGTGGGAAGGCTTCGGGTTTCCGCGTTGAGGGAGAGGGCCCGATGGGGTGAGCATATCTGCAACTACAATACACTAAGTTCATGATAAACAGAATATTTTGCGCCACTGTGGCCGTAGCCATGAGCCTAATGGCTGGCCGTCTGAGCGTAGCTGCGCAGGGGGCCGACACGTTGAACCGTACCGATGCCCAGGGCCGAAAGCAGGGCTGCTGGCAGAAAAGGCGCAGCAATGGCAAGCTGCTCTATGAGGGGTATTTCAAGGACAACCAGCCCGTTGGACTGATGCGCCGTTACACCCCCGATGGTACCCTATTCGTGGAGCTCGACTACTCGTGCTCCCCCGTGCGGGCCAGGTTCGTGTACCCCAACGGGAGCACCATGGCCGAGGGATTCTACCGTCAGCAGCTGCGCGACAGCCTGTGGCACTACTACACCGAGAGCGGGGCCCTACGCTACGAGGAGCGCTATAGCATGGGGCTGCGGCATGGGCGCTTCAGGCAGTTCTACGCCAACGGCAAGGTCATGGAGTCGGCGCATTGGGAGCGGGGCCGTCTGCATGGTCGCTTGGTTCAATATTTCGACAATGGCCTGAATCGCAGCACGATGACGTATATCAGCGGGGAGATGAGTGGCGACTTTAAGGTGTTCTACCCCAACGGCAAACCCAGGGTGGTAGGATTTTACGTGAATGGGCTGAAGCAGAACGAGTGGACCTACTATAACGCCCATGGCGAGGTGATAGATGTGGTGGCATACGACAGGGGCGTGCCCCAGGGGCACAGCGACATGGCCGAGCAGGATGAACGCGAGTTTCAGGAGATGCTCCGCAACGCGGGAAAAATCAAGGAGCCAGACCTTGATGACATCATGGGGATGCGCTAGGTGCCGACACGGTGGGAGCGCACAATGTTGGGGCGAACAAAAAGCCCACGGCCCACGTTTGAGTGGGGTATGAGGGGGGTGCGGCTATCGATTGCGCTGATGCTATGGGGATGCAGCCATGCGTTGCAAGCTCAGAACAATGCTTATTTTGTTGGCTTTGGCGACAAAAAGGGGTGTGGCTACGAGCTTACCCAGCCGTATCGCTACCTCTCTGCCCGGGCCTTGGAGCGCAGGCAGCGCCAGCAGATAGACATCGATTCCTTCGACCTGCCCGTGTCGGCAGCCTACCTAGAGCGCCTATCGCAGCGAGGTTGCACCGTGCTGTTCCCGCTGCGCTGGCTCAACGGGGCGGTGGTGCGGGCCGACAGCCTTACGGCCAGCGAGTTGTCCGCACTCCCATTTGTAAGGCAAGTGCAGCGGGTGCAGCGGGCGCAGCGGGCGCAGCGGCCCAGCACCATTGCTGGCGCAATGCTGGCGCATGGCCCCCATTATGATGCCCCTAGCTACTACGCCCAAGCCTACGAGCAGATACGCCAGCTGGGCGGCGATAGGCTGCATGAGCGCGGGTTCACAGGGCGGGGTAGCGTCATAGCGGTGCTCGATGCGGGCTTTCAGCACACCGATGTGCACCCCATGTTCGATAGCCTACGCCTGAGCGGGCGCCTGCTGGGCACCCGCGACTTCATCGACCCCAGCTCCAACATCTACGCCGAGGATGCCCATGGTGCCATGGTGCTGTCCACCATGGCAGGATTGCAGCCGGGCATTATGGTGGGCGCATCCCCCCATGCGCAGTTCTGGCTGATCAGAACTGAGGATGCCGCACAGGAGCACCTGCTCGAGGAGTTCTGCTGGATTGCTGGTGCCGAGCTGGCCGACAGCGTGGGGGCCGACATCATCACCACATCGCTGGGCTACAATACATTCGACGATGCATCGCAGAATCATCCCTACTCGGCCCTCGATGGGCGCACCACGCCCATCACGCGCGGGGCCAACATGGCCGCCCAGAAGGGGATGCTGGTGGTGGTGAGCGCGGGCAACGAGGGAGCCAAGCCCTGGCGGCACATCACCGCGCCTGCCGATTCGCCCATGGCCCTGACCGTGGGGGCGGCCAATGTATCGGGTACGGTGGTGGGCTTCAGCTCGCGGGGGCCTACGGCCGATGGTCGTATCAAACCCGACATCTGCGCCATGGGCGAATGGGTGGCGGTGGCCAGCGGAGCGCAGGGCGTACAGCACGGGAGCGGCACATCGTTTGCAGCCCCCATAGCGGCGGGGCTGGCGGCCTGCCTGTGGCAGGCCCTCCCCAACCTGAAGCCGAGCGAGCTCATAGAGCTGATTAGGAGCAGCGCATCGAGCAGCACCGCGCCCGACAACGACCAGGGCTATGGCCTGCCCAACTTCGCCCGTGCCCTGGGCTATCCCGATGACGGTGCGCAGCCCATCAACGTGTACCCCAACCCCACACGCGAGGCACTCTCGATGAGCTTCCCGTGGGAGCATAGCGCCCAGGCCGAGGTGCTGCTATGCTCGCTGATGGGCGGCAAGGTGCTGGAGCGCAGCCTCCCCGTGAGCATGGGCCAGCTACGGTTGGTGCTGCCCCCCCGGTTGCAGCAGGGCGTGTACCTGCTCAAGGTGAGGGTGGGGGAGCGATCATTCGTTTCTAAAATAGTTAAGCTGTAGATTATGAATTACATAGACAAAAGGCTTACCTTACAGGAGCTCAACAGCATGGTGGCCCGTGCAGTGGCATCAGCCATGCCTGCGTCCTGCTGGGTGATGGCCGAGATTGGCGAGCTCACGGAGCACCCATCGGGGCACTGCTACATGGAGCTGTGCCAAAAGGACGAGCACAGCAACGCCCTGATAGCTAGGGCTAAGGCCATGGTGTGGAGCAATGTGTACCGAATGCTGAAGCCCTATTTCGAGACTACCGCTGGCTGTGCCCTACAGCAGGGCATCAAGGTACTGCTGAGCGTCAGGCCGATATTCCACGAGCTGTACGGCTACAGCCTGCAGGTAGTCGATATTGAGCCCAGCTACACGCTGGGTGAGGTGGAGCAGCATCGCCGCGCCACCATGCAGCAGCTGATCGACGACGGAGTAGCTGGCATGAACCGCGAGCTGCCGCTGCCCCTGCTGCCCCGGCGCTTGGCAGTGGTGTCGGCGGAGAAGGCTGCGGGCTTGCAGGATTTTGTACAGCACATAGCGCACAACCCGCACGGCTTCTGCATAACCCACGAGCTTTTTGCCGCCACCATGCAGGGCGATGGGGCGGAGCGCTCAATCATTGAGGCCCTCGGAGCCATCAACGATGAGCGCCATAGGTTCGATGCCGTGGTGATAGTCCGTGGGGGCGGGGCCCACACGGACCTGGCCTGCTTCGACTCCTATAACCTGGCCATGCACGTGGCCCAGTTCCCGCTACCGGTCATCGCGGGCATTGGACACGACAAGGATCAATCGGTGGTCGATATGGTGGCCCACACCTCGGTGAAAACGCCCACAGCCGTGGCCGAATTCATCCTCAGCCGTTTTACCGCCGCCCAGCGGGCGCAGGGAGAGCTCATCCAGCGCCTTGCGAGCGCAGCGCATGGGCTAGTGCAGCGCGAGCGCAGCACTGTTGCGGAGCACGAGCGGGCCGTGGCCATGCTGAGCACCAGTATGTTGCGTCATAATAGGGCGGTTGTGGACATGCGGGCCAACCAGCTGCCCGCGCTGCTCGGACGGCAGCTTGCCCAAGATAAGGCCAGGCTTGTGGCCATTGAGCGCAGCGCCGCCGTTGCGGGCCGCGCTGCGCTTATGGGCGCATCGAGGGCATTGCAGCAGGCCCAGCAACGGCTCGATGGTGCCTTGGGAGCGGCCATGCAGCGCGCCCGTCATAGGCTCGATGAGGCCGAAGCGGTGGTACGGCACCTGCACCCCGACAATCTGCTGTCCATGGGTTACTCCATCACCCGGCATGGAGGGCGGGCCATCACCGACCCCAGCTCGCTACGCAGCGGCGATGTGGTCGTTACGCAGCTGCGCTCGGGTGTGGTACGGAGCGTGGTTCGCGATGCGCAAACCGACCGCTAGCCCACTATACAATTTATAATTGACTGTGTATTAGTGTATTGTTATTAATCATTGGAAGGTGATGCGTGAGATGTCGTGAGAAATGTCTATATTTAAAGTCCAAAACTTACATGCCCGTGCAGAGGTTCCGTAGCCACTCCATTGTTATTGCCATTGCGGTGTTGCTGTTTGCTGTGGAGGCTGTCGTGGCAGGGCCAGCATTGGCCGATCGACCAGCCAGTCAGCCGCTAAATGGCGAGGAGTTGGTGGCGCATCTCGAGATGCGCTCCCGTGAGCACTGGGCTGGCAGTCAGGACTCTGCCATGCGCTACCTGCGCTGGGCCATGGAGGAGGCCAGCCGGGACGGCGGCCATGGTGCGCTGGCCCAGGTATGCATGAGCCTTGGCGACTACTACTGCACGGTGGAGCACCCTAGCGGCCTCAGCGATAGCATGTCGCGCTATAAATTGGGATTCGATTACTACCGCAGGGCCTGCGAGCACATGGCCCTCCTTGATGAGCCGGAGCGGCTATGCGCCGCGCTTAAAAAGATTATAGATGCCGCCAATAGGCTGGGGCTCCATGGCGAGACGGATCGTTACATCGCGCTGCGCATAAGCAGCGCCAAGCCTTTGGGCTTCGAGCAGCTTGGCGAGGCGATGCTCGATGCCGCTACCCTGTACATCAACAAGTCGGACTATAGCAAGGCGATGGCGCACCTCATGGAGGTGCTCGACCTCTACAAGAGCAATTCCTACGCCAAGGGCTACGGAGGGGTGTACTATAGGGTTGGCTACATCCACCTGATGCTGCACAACTACGACATGGCCAAATCCTATGCCCGCAAGGTGCTATCTCTGCCGCCTGAAGAGACGGGCGACTTTATCGTATGCAACGCGAGCAACGTTATGAACATCGTGTTCATAGAGCAGCAGAACTACGATTCGGCCCTATTCTACTCCAACAAAACGATGGCGCTGTGCGCGAAAATTGGCGACACGGTAAGACTAGTCGACGTGCTCAACAATAGTGGCTACGTGTACAGCCACATGGGGCAATATTTTGATGCCATAAAGGAATACAACAAATCGATAGAGCTGGCAAAGCGCATCAGGCATCTAGGCCCCGATGATGAGGATGCTGGTACGCTGAATACGCGCAACAATAAGGCATTGGCTTTTCTCGATTGGGGCCGAGTGTACGAGGCCGAGCAGGAGATGAAAATCGTGCAAAATAATATACGCGAAATCCAAAGCTACAGAAATCTTGATGAAACATACGGGATATTGGCCGCTATAGCCCAGAGAAAACACGATTACAGAAGGGCATATGGCTACATGTGCCAGCAGCGGATTTACAGCGATTCGCTGTACAATAGCGAGATTACCGCATCGGTGCTCGAATTGCAAATGCGCTTTGAGTCGATGGAAAAGGAGCGGGAGAACAACCTGCTTAAGTCCGACCTACAGAAACAGGAACGGACAAAATCGATAATCATCATCGTGCTGGCCCTGCTGGTGCTCTTGCTATCCATAACCATATTGGTGGTGTGGAATGCCAAAAAGCACAATAGGGTAGTGCAGCACAAGAATATGCTGCTGCAGCAGGCCCAGGAGGAGCTGCTTAGGGCGAACACCCAGATGGACTTGGCGAACAACACCAAGGATAGGCTATTCGCAATAATAGCGCATGACATAAAAAATCCGTGCGCTGCAATCGTGGACTTTTGCGACAAGCTCGATGCCTCAAACCCCATCGCTGCGGATCAGCACGAGCTGGTAGGGCTAATATCGGAGGGGCTGCGAAACCTATACGCCATGCTCGACAACCTTTTGCAGTGGTCGCGTATGCAGATGGGCATCATGAGGATAGTGCCCAGCAGGGTGGACATAGGCGCTATAGCATCACGCGAGGCCCAAAACCTAGAGCTCAACCTCAGAAAGAAACAGATACACCTCGACAATCGGGTGGGCAGCCTCTACGTGTACGCCGAGGAGAACTCGGTGGGCATAATAGTCCGAAACCTGCTGCACAACGCCATAAAGTTCACCCCCCATGGGGGCGAGGTGGGCATCAGCGCAAGCCAAAGCGGTGGCATGGCCGAGATTGTCGTGAGCGACACGGGGGCGGGCATCTCCCCCGCAGAGAATCCCCCCAACGTGCCGATAGATCTAGAGAAACTAAAATCGATAGCAGGAACCGACAGCGAGAGCGGGACGGGGCTGGGCCTGTCGATTTGCAGGGAGCTGGTGCTCAAAAATGGGGGCAGGCTGTGGGCCGAGAACCGACCCGAAGGCGGAGCCCAGTTCCGCTTCACCCTGCCCCTCGAACCGTCTGTGCCGTACAACTGAAACTATAGAGCTATGAAATGTATCGCCGCCCTACCCCTGATGTTCGCCGCTGCGCTGATTGCCACGCCATGCGTGGCGGAACCATCGGTGCCCACCGACATCGTCAACAGCTTGGAGGACACCTCGGCCCGCCCCCAAGCTGTCGCCCCAGCCCCTGCTGCGGCAACCGATGCGGGGCAAGGCCACATGGTGCTGGGAATGATGGTTGCAACCATATTGCTGTTGGTAATCGTGGCGGTGCTGATACTCCACCATCGGCATCTAGCCAAGCAGAACAAGATGCTTATAGAGCAAAACGACAAGCTAATAACGAACGGCGCCATAAAAGACAAGCTGCTGTCGATGCTCGGGCACGACCTGAAAAACCCGTTCAACGCGCTGCTGGGCTTCTGCGAGGTGCTCCGGATGAATGGGGGCGAAGAGGAGCCCATGAAAACGTACATCAACGTGGTGTACGACCAAAGCCGCAATGTGTACAACCTGCTCGACAACATGCTACAGTGGTCGAGGCTGCACCGCAACAGGATTCACTACCTCCCAATAAACGTGCGGCTCAAGCACACCATAAACGAGGAGGTGGATCAGCTGGTGCCATCGGCCAACAACAAGAACATAACGCTGAACACCGATATTAAAACCGATGCGCCGGTGCACGTGGATCCGTACACCACGGCCTTCATCGTGAGAAATCTAGTTAGTAATGCCATAAAGTTCACAAAGCCAGGAGGTTTGGTGCTGGTGTCACTCGCTGAGAATGCCAACGGCGAGGTGGTGCTGACCGTGACCGACAACGGCATCGGCATGTCGGCAGAGGAGCTAGAGCACGTTGCCAAGCCAACCGATGGCCCCATCGAACCCTACTCCACCAAGGGCACCGAGAACGAGGTGGGCACGGGGTTGGGCCTCGTGCTGAGCCACATATTCGCCCACAACAACGGGGGCAGAATGCTGATAGAGAGCCAAAAGGACAAAGGCTCAAAGGTATCGCTCATTTTCAACAAAGCCCAGGCATAAATATGCAATTAGTATCACCATCGGTGCTCTCGGCCAACTTTTTGAACCTAGAGGCCGACATCGCCACGCTCAACGCAAGCCACGCCGATTGGCTCCACCTCGACATCATGGACGGCGTTTTCGTGCCCAACATATCGTTCGGCTTCCCCGTGGTGGAGGCCATCGCCAGGCAATCCCAGCGCCCGCTCGATGCCCACCTGATGATAGTGGAGCCCGACCGATACGTGGAGCGCTTCGCCAAGGCCGGCGTAGCCTGGCTATCGGTGCACTACGAGGCATGCCCGCATCTGCACCGCACCCTGGGCCACATTAGAGCTCTAGGCATGAAGGCGGGCGTGGCCCTGAACCCCCACACGCCTGTGGCCGCGCTCGCCGATGTGCTGGAGATGGCTGATCTAGTGCTCATCATGTCGGTAAACCCCGGTTTCGGCGGGCAGCGCTTCATAGCGCAGACGCTGAACAAGGTGCGCCAGCTGCATCAACTAATCGACACTGCGGGCTTCGGCACGTTGATTGAGGTGGACGGCGGGGTGGATGCCTCCAACGCCGCCGACCTCTACCGTGCTGGGGCCGATGTGCTGGTGGCCGGCAGCGCCGTGTTCGGTGCCAGCAGCCCCGAACAGGCCATCGATAGCATAAAATTCGCGCTGTAAGCTCACCATTAGGCCATGGAGCAGCGCATACGGGTAGGCACACCGAGCTATAGCTACGATGTTGTGGTGGGCGGTGCCCTGCGTACCCTGCCGAGCTATATCGACTCCAGCGATGCTTTTGCGCTCGTAGATGCCCAGGTGGCCCGTCTGCACGGCGGTACGCTGCCCGTCTGCCCCACCATGATGCTCGAGGGGGCCGAGGCCGCCAAGCACCTAGGCTCCCTGCCCAGCATCTACCGCTGGCTGCTGGCTCAGGGAGCGCACAGGAAGTCCACCCTGCTGGCCATAGGCGGCGGCGCGGTGTGCGATGTGGCGGGTTTTGTGGCCGCTACCTACATGCGCGGCATCAGGCTGGGCCTAGCCCCCACCACCCTGCTTGCGCAGGTGGATGCCGCCGTGGGCGGCAAGAATGGCCTGAACCTCGATGGGTACAAGAACATCGTGGGCACGTTCAATCAGCCAAGCTTTGTGCTGTGCGACCCCGCGATGCTACGCACGCTGCCGCTGGTTGAGCTTCGCAGCGGGCTGGCCGAGATGGTAAAATGCGCCATAATAGCCGATGCGCACATGTTCGAACGCATGGAGGCCCAAGCCGATGAGGTTGGGCGGGGCAATATCAACGTGCTGCTGCCGCTAATTGCCGATGCGGTGCGCATTAAGTCGCGCATAGTGTCAGCCGATGAGCGCGAGGCGGGTCTGCGCCGTGTGCTCAACCTGGGGCACACCTGGGGACACGCGCTGGAGGCCGTCACGGGCTTGCCCCATGGCCTCTGCGTGAGCGTGGGGGTGGACTTTGCTGCACGGCTATCGGTACGGCGCGGGCTGCTCAGCCCCAATGCTCATCAACGTATCCGCCAGCTGCTCACCGCCATGGGGCTGCCCGTATCGGCGCAGGCCGATGAGGCTCGGGCCCTTGAGGCCCTGCGGAATGATAAGAAGCGGCACGGTGGCGCAGTCGATTTCGTGCTCATCTGCGACATTGGGCAGGTGGTGGTGGAAAGTATAGATTATACTGATATACAGACGTTTGTGTTATCGTGATGGATTGCCCCACGAGGGTATGGCGATGATTTGCCTGAGCCTAGGAAATATGAGCTTCGATGCGCTGATGGAGCACCTCAAATATGCCCCCATGGCCGAGCTGCGTATGGATCTGCTCAACCTAGCCCCTAGCCACTACGAGGCCATCTTCGCCCATCACCGCAATCTAATCGCTACCTGCCGAGCTGCCGATGCCGCCTCTGCTTACATGATGGCCATCGACATGGGCGCGGCCTACATCGATGTGGATATTGCCCACCCAGCCGCCGATGCACTGGTCGCCCATGCGCGGCGGCGCGGATGCGGTGTGGTGCTATCGTGCCACAACTTTGAGACCACCCCGCCTTTGCGTACCCTCCACGCCACATTGCTGCTGATGCAGCAGCGCGGGGCCTCGGTGGCCAAGTTGGCCTGCATGGCCCGCAGCCCCAGCCATTGCCACGACATGCTCGCCCTCTACGATGCCCCCGCTCTGCCCTTGGTGGCTTTCTGCATGGGTGCCTTGGGGAGGCCCACCCGTGCGCTCTCGCTGCTGCTGGGGGCGCCTTTTGCTTACGCCTGCGCTCCAGGCCAGCCCACGGCCCTGGGCCAGCCCACATTCGATGAGCTCATGCGCCTCTGGCGCGGGTGCATCACAAAGGAGGCGGCACCATAGCCTGGTGCCGCCTCCCATCTGTATGCGCTTGGAGCTACTCCTTGCCCGCCAGCGGCGAGGGCACGGTGTAGGTGCGGGTGCTCAGATCCTTGTCGAGCATGTATAGGCCCTGGTTGAGGCCCTTCAGCTGCTCGAGCGTGTTCAGGATGTCGCCCACGCTTTCCTCCTCCTCCACCTGCTCATCGATGAACCAGCGCAGCATGCTCTGCGAGGCGAAGTCGTGCTCGTCTTGGGCCAGCTGGGCTAGGCTGTTGATGGCTTCAGTAACCACGCGCTCATGCGCAAGCGTGTCGGCGAAGGCCTGCTCCATGTTGTCCCATGAGGTTTGTACGGCGGCGATGGGCTGTAGTTCTACCTGTGCGCCCCGGGCGTTGAGGTAGTTCATGAAGATGCGCGCGTGATCCTGCTCCTCGCGGAACTGGATGAAGAACCAGTTGGCCACGCCTTTGAGCCCTTTGGCTTCGGCGTACATCGACATGGAAAGGTAGAGGTACGCCGACCACAGCTCGCGGTTGATTTGCTCGTTGATGGCTTTCGCCATTTTGTTGCTCAGCATGTTTTCTTGATTTTAGGTTAATATTGATAGGACAAATATATGCATTCGGTTCGTATCTACCAAAATGCACGATGGGTGTTTTGTGGGGTTTTTCTTTGCAGCTAAGGTTAGAGCTCTGTGCGCCATGTATTAGTTTGGCTGTTTCCCTATGAAACGTACAAGGCGGTGGAGGGTTTGGCCTTGGTCGTCCACCAGGGTGAGGGTGTAGGTACCAGGCTCGGGCTGGGCCAGTAGCTCGTGCGGAGCCTTGGTGCTGCCTATGAATGTGCTATTGAGGTGCCAAAAGATGGTGGCGTTGGGGTTGCTGTGGGTTGCGTGTAGCAGGGTTTGCCCCCGTTGGCCGTGTCCCTCGGTGGGTACGTATATGTCGGCATGGGAGTGGGGGTAGATGAGGGCCATGCGGGTTGTGCTTTGGTCGGAGGGCTGGCAGTCGGGGCTGAATGGGGGCAGGGGACGGTAGCCAGGGTGCTGGCGCATGTAGTACCACTCCTGCACGGGGGGGAGCACGAAGAAGTGCTGCTCCTCCACCTCATCGGGGTGGGCGCAGGCGTATGTAACTCGCAGCTGCGATTTGCGGTGGATGAGTGCCCGCTGGTGGTAGTGACAGGGCAGGGTGTTTGTGGCTCCCCGGGGCACCAGCTGCTCTGCTGAGCAGGGACAGTTGGGCGAGGCCAGCAGGCCGCTCTCGGGGCATACGCTCACAGCCTGCAGGTCGAACGTGGGCTGCTCGAACCAAGCCGAGCGGGGGAGCCGTGCAAATACATCGAACATGGCTGGCGCGGCGGCCAGTGAGCCCACTAGGTTGGGGCGCCCCTCGCCATCGGCGTTGCCCGCCCACACGGCCACGGTGTGCTGTGGGGTTACGCCGATGGCCCAGGCATCGCGGAATCCCATGCTGGTGCCGGTTTTCCAAGCTACGCGTTGGGCCGAGGCGAAGTGCCGTATGGTACCCTGCTCATCGGGGCGGGCGGATTGGGCTATGGCCTCAAGGCTCAGGAACGCCGCGCCGGGGCCTATGCCATGGCAGCTGCACTCGGGCGTGAGCAGGGCGAGGCTGTCAGCCAGCAGCTGTGGGCGTAGCTGATGGCGGGGCAGGTCCATGGCGCGGCGGGCCATGGCGCAGTAGAGTCCCGCCAGCTCGAGCATGGTGGACTCGGCCCCGCCGAGTATAATGGCCAGCCCGTAGTGGTCGGGGGGGCGGTTGATGCTCTGTAGGCCCATGCTCTTGATGTTGTGGTAGAATTTCTCCACCCCGTAGGTGTGGAGCATCTGCACTGCGGGCACGTTGAGCGAGCGGGCCACGGCTTGGTGGGCAGGCACGGCGCCATCGAACTGATGGTTGAAGTTTTTTGGGGCGAAGCCCACGAACGCCACGGGGCAGTCCTCCACCAGCTGGGTGGGCAGCAGCTCGCCCTCGGCGAGCATGAGGCCGTATAAGAATGGCTTGAGCAGGCTCCCATAGCTGCGGCGCGAGGCTATAATATCGACCATCGGCGATAGCTCGGCCCTGCCCGATATGATGTTGCCCACGTAGGCCAGCACCTGTCCCGAGGCGTTGTCGAGCACCATGATGGCGATGTTGCGTATATCATTGGCCATTAGGTGCTTATGGTGATTCTGTGCCACCTGCTGCACCTCGGCCTGCAGCGAGCGGCTCAGGGTGGAGCGCAGCTGCTGTCCCGAGAGCCCCGACGCTATGCAGCGGGTGAGCAGGTGGGGGGCCTCCTGAGGGAGCGTGTTGGCGGGATTGGGGAGCGGTTCGAGCAGCGCCAGCCGGTAGGTCTCCTCGTCCATGAGACCCTTGCTCAGCAGCTTGCTCAGCAGCTTGTTGCGCTTGTTGAGAAGGGTTTGATGGTTGCGGCCAGGGAACACCAGTCCTGGGGCATTGGGGAGCACGGCCAGCGCGGCGGCCTCGGCCCAGCTTAGGTGGTGGGCAGCTATGCCGAAGTAGCGCCATGCGGCGGCATCGAGCCCCACCACGTTGCCCCCAAACGGGGCATTGGCCGCGTACATGGCCAGAATGCTACGTTTGGAGCGGGTAAGCTCGGTGCGCACGGCCAGCACCAGCTCTACTAGCTTTTCGGAATAGGTGCGGGGCTGGTGCCCCCGTGCGAGCCGCACCAGCTGCATGGTGATGGTGCTAGCACCGCTCACCACCCGCCCCGCCCGCACATTCTGCCACGCCGCCCGCACCACCGACACGGGATTCACCCCTAGGTGGCGGTAGAAATGGGCATCCTCGAACTGTAACAGGCAGGTAGCGAAGCGGTGGGGTACGCTGTCGGAGGGAGGAAAGCGCCACATGCCATCAGCGGCCACCGTGGCTGCAAGCAGCTGCCCATCGCGGTCGAGCAGCACGGTGGAGGTGCTGCTATGCATCCTCACCGGTCGCACCAGCACGAGGAACAGCACCAGCCCCACGGCCAGCGCTATCAGCGCGTTGCGTTTTGCGGAGAGCCTGTAGGCCATGCTGCAAAGGTATCTAAATAATGCTCAAGGGGCAAAAAAATATAAGCCTGCTGCACCCATTGGCCCCCTCGTTGCGTATAAACAACCCACGCCCCGTCATGATGCATATCGGTAAGCCCAAAATAAACCAGCTATTGCTGCTCATATTCAGCGTTATAGGGGTGGCAGTGCTGCTTGTCACCAACCGTTTTGTGAAGCAGCTGGCCTATGAGGAGCGGCAGAAGATCGATCTATGGGTGATGGGCGTGAGGGAGCTGGCCAACCCCGATCGCACCGATCGGGACTACACCTTTATATTCGAGGTGCTGCAGAACAACCGCACTATCCCCGTGGTGCTGGTCGATAACCAGGGGCGCGTGGTGAACTACATGAACATCGCTCCCAGCCTGATGGACACGCCTGAGCGCGCCGCCGCCACCATCGAGCGCATGGCGCGAGCGCACGAGCCCATAGAGTTTGCGCTCTACGATGACGAGAAGAACACCGTGTACTACGATGATAGTTCGACCCTGAAGCGGCTTGCGCTCTA
>JAFTDN010000124.1 GCA_017454165.1 Bacteroidales bacterium
CCCATTCGTACCCAACCACCGTGTTATGGTTGAGCCTGAGCCCAGCGCTGAGCGTTAGCAGCGGTGTGAGTTGCTGCTCAATGGCTAAGTAGGCAGCCTGCTCGTAGAGCAGCGTGTCCACCAGCCCAATGCGGGGCAATTCGGGCTTTACGGGCTGATTCCAGGCCTTGCCGCCGAAGGCAAAATAGTCGGCACCCAGCGTTATGCGGCTGGCGAACGGGCTGTCGGGCTGCAGCATTATGTTTTGATGAGCCGACAGGCCTCCCATGCGGTCGGTTGAGTTGAAACGCACGGGCTGCGGGGCTTGTCCCTCGGTGTAGCCGTTGTTAATCCAGTGCTGCCCAAAGTTGTAGAATGCGGTGATTGCGCCCGTGGTGCGCTCGTAGCGGTTTTCCACCGCAGCCGAAACCGCGCCGCGCAGCACCTTTTGGTCGTTGTCGATGAGCGGAGCAGCCACGGGGCCGGGGTTGCTGGCCTCAAAGCGCGTTAGGTTGGCGTTGGCCCAAACCGCCCAGCGCTGGCTAGCCTCGTAGCGCACCTTGGCGTGGCCACCGTATTGCGTAAAGCCCATGTTGGAGCGATGCCCGTCGGTGTGGCCAAACGAACCGCCCACCGTGCCGCTTATCGCACCTTTGCGGGCGCTCACATGCGCATCGGCCTGCGCCGTGTTGAACGAGCCGTAGCCCACGTTGGCCATGCCGTGCAATCCATCAGCTGGGGGCTGGGGGCTAATTATGTTGATTACGCCGCCCATGGCGCACGAGCCATAGAGCACCGATGCAGGGCCGCGCAGCACCTCCACGCGCTCGGCAGTGGTGGACAGGTAGGCATCGGCAATGGGATGCCCCATCAGACCCATGTACTGCGGGTGGCCGTCGATTAGCACCAGCAGTCCAGTGGTGGGCAATCCCGCCTGCGCAGGGCCGCCAACGCCGCGTAGCGATAGCTGTCCGGCAGCACCGCCGCTCACGCCGTAGCCCATGGCACCCCGCGATGTGGCAAATAGCCCTGGCACCTGCGCCGCGAGCGTGGGCAGCAGCGAGTGCTGCCGTTGCTCATCGAGCGTGTGGCGGCCAACTACCGATACCGTGTGTGGCAGGTCGGCAGCCCGTACCGTGGCGCGGCTACCAGTTACCACTACCTCATCGATTTGACGCGTGGTTATTGTTGTATCTGTCTGACTATAAGGTGTTAATGCTATAATCAGAGCAATTGCATTGAGCATTTAGCGTGTTTTCTAATTTTGATAAATACTTGATTATAAGGTGTTTCGTTTCAGACTTTCGGCAAATTGGTCGATGCGCTGCATTTGCTTGGGAATGTCGATGTTTTGTGGGCAGTGCTCTATACACTTCCTACAGCCAATGCAGTGGCTGGCCTGCCGTAGGCGGGGCACAGCGCGGTCGTATCCAACCAGGAATGCACGGCGGGCATTGCGATAGTTGGCATCTTGCCGCGAGGCCGGCATGTTGCCCTCATTTATGCACTTGTTGAAGTGCAGCAGCACCCCCGGAATGTCAATCCCGTAGGGGCAGGGCATGCAGTATTTGCAATCGTTGCAGGGTATGGTGGGGTAGCGCAACATGGCTTGGGCGGTCTCCTCCAGAAAATCGAGCTCGTCCCTATTTAGCGGTTGCAGCGGGCTGTAGGTGCGCAGGTTGTCCTGCAGGTGCTCCATGTAGGTCATACCGCTGAGCACGGTGAGCACGCCCGGGAATGTTCCCGCAAAGCGAAATGCCCACGAGGCCACGCTACGCTGGGGTTCACGCTGTAGCAGCTTGGTGGCTATGTGGTCGTGCACGTTGGAGAGCCTACCGCCCAGCAGCGGCTCCATGATTACGGCGGGTATGTTGCGCTTGGCCAGCTCGTTGTAGAGGTATTCGGCGTTGGTGTTGCGCACGTTGGTTTCCTTGGCGTGGCGCCAGTCGAAGTAGTTGAGCTGTATCTGCACAAATTCCCAGCGGTATTTGTCGTGCTGGGCCAGTAGGTGGTCGAATATGGCCACATCGCCGTGGTAGGAGAAGCCCAAGTTGCCAATGCGCCCGGCCTCGCGTTCGGCCATCAGGAAGTCCAACATGCCGTTGTCGATGTAGCGGGCGCGGAATGTGGCCATGGCATCGCTACCGCCGCCCACGGAGTGCAGCAGCATGTAGTCGATGTGATCCACCTGCAATTCCTCGAACGAGCGGTGGTACATGGCCAGCGAGGCCTCACGGCTCCAGGTTTGTTGGGCAAAGTTCGATAGCTTAGTGGCCACGTAGAACTTGTTGCGCGGATGCCGCTTGAGGGCAATGCCCGTAGCGCGTTCCGACATGCCCTTGCAGTAGGCCGGCGAGGTGTCGAAATAGTTCACGCCATGCTCAATGGCGTAGTCCACCAAGCGGTTCACCATTTCTTGGTCAATTTCGCCGCTTTCGAGCGTGGGCCAGCGCATACAGCCGTAGCCCAA
The DNA here is from genome assembly GCA_017454165.1 of Bacteroidales bacterium. Taxonomy (GTDB): domain Bacteria; phylum Bacteroidota; class Bacteroidia; order Bacteroidales; family Tenuifilaceae; genus RGIG6076. The sequence continues at coordinate 2,450 of JAFTDN010000124.1, forward strand.
TATCGACACCTTTTCGTTGGTTTTGGGGTTGATGCGATGGGTCATCTGGTCGGTGGGCACCTCGCCCAGCGCGGCTTGTCCCGTTTCGGAGTTGCGCTTGGTGGTGCAGCCCGCGAATGCCAGTGCGCCAGTGGCCGCAGCTCCTGCGGCTATGCGCTGCAGGAATTGACGGCGGCTTATGTTGTCGGTTTTATGTGTGTTGCTCATTTGTGTGCGTTATTGGTTGATGATGAGTGAAATAGGGTAGGAGAGTGGGGTTAAATCTCGCGGTGTTGCTCGTGCCCCTCCACATAGATGGCGCTGAATGGATTGGCCGGGCATAGGTGCTCGCACGATCCGCAGCCTATGCAGTGGTCGGTGTGCACGGCGGGTATCAATGGTGAGTCGGGGTTGCTTTCGTCTAGCGGCACCATTCTGATTGCTCCTGTGGGGCAGTGGCGGGCGCAGTTGCCGCACTCCACGCCATCGGCTAGCACCACGCAGTTGTCGCGCACCCATACGGCGTGGCCAATCTGTGTAGCCGACTTGTTGGCCTTGCTTATGCGCTCAATTGCACCAGCGGGACACACCTCCGAGCAGCGGGTGCATTCGGGGCGGCAGTAGCCATGTTCATACGACATTTCGGGCTGCATCAGCCGTTGTAGGTCGGTAGAGGGGCGCAGCACGTGGTTGGGGCAGGCCGATACGCATAGCTGACAGCCTGTGCAGCGGCGATTCATGTTGCTATGCCCCTTGGAACCAGGCGGTACTATGTGCGATGCCCGTTTCGATGGCTTTTTGTCGATCAGGGTGGCTAGGCCGCCGTCCACGGTTTTCTCCTGTGCGCGAAGCGCAACGCTGCTGCCGAGCAATGCACTAACAGTCAGGAATTTGCGTCGCGACATGCTGTTGCCGTTGCCCTCGGCGCTTGGTGCTTGTGCTGTTGCCCTGGCACGGCCATAGCTAATTGCATCGAACTTGCACTTGCCCAAGCAGTTCATGCATGTTACGCAGCGGCTATGGTCTATTTGGTGCGTATTGAGGTCGATGCATGATGCTTTGCAATTTTTTACGCATTGTCCGCAATTGGTGCAGTTCGATGCATCTATCTGTATGCGCAGCAGCGAGAAGCGCGAAAGCAATCCCAGCGTAGTGCCCACTGGGCATATTGTGTTGCAATACGTGCGGCCATTGCGCCATGATAGTACGGCCAGCACAAGTAGCGTTGCTATGGCTACTGCCAAGGTGATGCCGCCCTTGAGCCACACCTCTACCTCGTAGAAGGCATAGCTATCAGCCCTTTCGGCCATGTAGGCCAGCGCGTTGTTGGCCCAAGCCCAGAGCGGGGCAAGCAGGCCTTGGGCTATGCGCCCAAAGGCGCTGTAGGGGTCGAGCAGGGCCACCAGCGGCTGCAGGCCTATCAAGGCGGCCACCACCACCACGGCCAGCACGGCGTAGCGCAGCCAGCTGATGGCCGGAGAGTAGGTGTAGCGGTGCTTCTTGCGCAGCTTGCCCAGCCGTGCAAAAAGGTCCTGCATTACGCCCAACGGGCATATAACCGAGCAATAGACGCGCCCCAAAAGCAAGGTGATGAGCAGCAGTAAGCTGATTACCACGACATTAACCGCCATAATGGCGGGCAGCAACTGAGCCTTGGCCAGCCACCCGAACCACAGGTGCAGTATGCCCGTAAAGTCCAAAAACAGCAGCGTGATGAGCGTGAAACACACCGCCGCCACCGCAATTCTAATCTTTCTGTACATAAGCCAAAATATCGAAGATGTGTAGTGAGTTAAGTGAAAGCAGAGCAAAGTTAATAGATTAATGGAACGATGCGCGTATCCAAAACGCTATTTTTGTAAACCATATTACGTTTATTGTACAGCACCCACCCATGGTTTCGTGCCATATATTTGCTACCTTTGCGCCGCAGAATATTGCACCAAATCGTTCATCGCCCATGATTAGCAGGCACCTACTCCGAGTAAAAATACTGCAGATACTTTTCGCCCACTACCGCAACGGCAACCTCGATAACGCCGATGCGCTCGATAAGGAGCTGAGCTTGAGCGTGGAGAAAACCCACCACCTCTACCACCTTTTGCTTCAGCTCCCCGTGGAGCTGGCCACCTACGCCCAGAACCGCATCGACATGGCCAAGCAGAAGCTGCGCCCCACCCCCGAAGACCTCAACCCCAACACCCGCTTCGTGGACAACGCCATAGTGCGCCAGCTTGAGTCCAGCACCACGCTACGCAAGTATCTTGATACCAATAGGTTGAACTGGCGCACCACCCCCGAAATCATCAAATCGCTCTACCAGCACCTCTGCTCCACCGAGCTGTACAAGAGCTACATGGCCGCCCCAACCTGTAGCATCGACGATGACCGGATGCTGGTGGCCAACTTCCTGCTCAAAGAGCTCGACCGGTACGAAGACCTGCTGCAAATGCTCGAGGAGCAGAGCATCTACTGGAACGATGACATCGACCTCGTGGCCAGCATGGCCTCCAAGACCATCAAGCGCATGGACGGCATCGAAGGCCAAGAGGTACCCCTGATGCCCCTATTCCGCAGCCCCGATGACGAGGACTTCGCCCGCCGCCTGCTGAGCCGCA
>JAFTDN010000125.1 GCA_017454165.1 Bacteroidales bacterium
TACTCCTCGAGCGTTTCGCCCTTCCAGGCGAACACCGGCACACCGGCCTGCGCAATGGCGGCTGCGGCGTGATCTTGGGTTGAGAAGATGTTGCAGCTGCACCAGCGCACCTGTGCGCCCAGCTCCACCAGCGTTTCGATGAGCACGGCCGTCTGTATGGTCATGTGCAGCGAGCCCATGATTCGCGCCCCTTTCAGGGGCTTTTGCGGGCCGTATTTCTTGCGTATGGCCATCAGGCCTGGCATCTCCTTCTCGGCTATGCCTATTTCCTTGCGTCCCCAGTCGGCCAGGCTCATATCGGCCACCTTGTAGGGTAGGTTCTGAACATTCGATGTACTCATGTATATTGTTTGTTTACAGTTGTTTACAATGTGTTAATTGGAGCCAAAGGGCTTAGGTTTACGTTTGATAGGCGTTGCACCACCTCGCGGCGATCGGCCTGCAGCTGCTGCGCCAGTGCCTGGGGCGTGTCGAAGTGCCGCGTGGGCCTAAGCCTATTTAGCACCGATAGCGATAGCTGGCAGCCGTATATCTCAGTGTCTAAGCCAATTAGATGCGCCTCAATGCGCGCTCCCGCCTTGTCGAGGGTGGGGCAGGGGCCAATGTGGAGCATGGCGGGGTAGAGCTGCCAGTTGGTGTAGGCTACGGCCTCGTATGCTCCCGCTAATGGTATCATTTTTAGGCTGTTGTCTATATGCAGATTGGCTGTGGGGAAGCCCAGTTGCCGTCCCTGCTGCTCACCGCGCACCACGCGTCCGCTCAGGTGGTAAGGGTAGCCCAGCATGGCGTTGGCAAGGGCTAGGTTGCCCTGTCGCAGCGCGTTGCGTATTTGGGTGGAGCTCACCCCAGTTCCGTTGTGCTGTAGCTCGCTGGCCACGGTGTAGGTGTAGCCCAGCTCGGCGGACATGTCGGCAATCAGCTGCGCGTTGCCCGCACCGCCGTACCCAAAGCGATGGTTGTAGCCCACAGCGATGTGCTGCACGTTGTATTGGCGCACCAGCTGCGTTAGGTATTCGCGTGCGGGCACGGAGTGCATTTGCTCGGTGAATTGGCTAACAATCAGATAGTCAATATTATGTTGCGCTATGTGATGCTGCTTCTCATCGGGCGTGTTGAGCAGCTGCAGCGTTTGGGTGTCCTCGCCCAGCACCAGTCGCGGATGGGGCCAGAAGGTGTAAACCGCCGAGCGGATGTTGCGCTCTGCGGCCACCTGCGCCACATTGTTCAGCAGCTGCTGGTGCCCCCGATGTACCCCATCGAAGAACCCCATGCTGATGGCCAGCGGTTCGCCACCCCATTGTGCTGCTGATTGTGTTGTTAACATCTGATAATTAGCGTGTTGCCGTTTTGGACTAATCGTCCAATATACCTGCAAATATAGCATTTTGAGCGCATGTTTGCAAGGCTTTTGGGGCGGTGCATTGCTGCGGATTGCATTTTTTTGCCGACATACTTGGATGTATGCGAACGGAGCGCTAATTTTGCACTAGCGTTGCCGCTCGGCGGCGATGTGTTTTTATTTGTTTTGTTCTGATTTTGAACTCATGTCCAACTTAATAATTCTGTCCGATGAGAAATCTTTGTGCCTATGCGCTGATATGCGCTGCGCTGATGTCGTGCAACTGCAACAGCAAGTGCGACCAAAACAAATGCTGCCAAGGCGGCGATGGTAAAAATGCTGTGGTTGAGGCCATTATGTCGCGCCGCAGCATCCGTGAGTACAAGCCCGAGCAGATTAAGCCCGAGGAGCTGCAAACTATCCTTGAGTGCGGCATCAACGCGCCCAGCGCCATGAACCGTCAGCCCTGGGCTGTTAGGGCCATTCAGCGCAAGTCGCTGCTCGATTCCATGTGCAACGCCTTTGTGGAGCATATCAAGCAGAACGCCGATGAGCGTATGCTCAAGCGCATATCCGATCCCAGCTACCATCCGCTCTTTGGTGCGCCCAAGTTCATCATTGTGGCCGCCGACACGGCCAACAAGTATGCGCTCAACGATCGCGGTATGCTCATCCAGACCATACAGCTGGCCGCCGAGTCCATGGACATTGGCACCTGCACCATTGGCAGCTTCATGGACTATCTGCGCTCACCCGAGGGCGAGAGGTTCCGCCAGCAGCTGAATCTCCCCGAGGGCTATGCCATCGATTTGGGCATCACCATGGGCTACAAGGCTCAGCGCCCCGAGGCCAAGCCCCGCGACAAGGCTAAAGCGCAGGTGATAGAGTAGCGTAGAGCCATTCCCCGCTTAGCAACCACAAGGCAAACCCTTGTGGTTGTTTTTTTTTGAGGGGGGCTGTAAGCGTAAACAAAAAGGGTAAGCCGTGCTGCTTACCCCTTTTATTCGTTTGTTGCTGAGTTGTTTATATGCTCTCAATCCACCCTTTTATCTCATCGATTGAGGGGTTTTTGAGGCCCAGCTTGTGCTTCTTGTTGAATCCGCCCATATCGTTGAGCAGCTTGCCGGGCGACATCGATTTGAGGGCGGCCACGGTTACGAAGCCCATCTTTTGCAGCGCTGGCACCCATTCGGCGGGGATGCCCTTGGCCGTGTAGGCCTCAGCGGCATCGCGCTGCGCTTTCTTCTCGGGGCGCATCTGCGGGAACAGCAGCACATCCTGAATGGAGGGCTGGTTGGTCATGAGCATGGTGAGGCGGTCGATGCCGATGCCCATGCCCGAGCAGGTGGGCATGCCGTACTCCAGGGCGCGCACAAAGTCCATGTCGATGAACATGGCCTCGTCGTCGCCCTTCTCGCTCAGGCGCAGCTGCTCCTGGAAGCGCTCCAGCTGGTCGATGGGGTCGTTGAGCTCGCTGTAGGCGTTGCACAGCTCCTTGCCGTTCACCATGAGCTCGAAACGCTCGGTGAGCTCGGGGTTGGAGCGGTGCCGCTTGCAGAGCGGCGACATCTCGATGGGGTAGTCGGTGATGAACGTGGGCTGGATGAGCTGCCCCTCGCAGGTTTCGCCAAAAATTTCGTCGATGAGCTTGCCGCGTCCCATGCTTGCATCTACCTCAATGCCACGGCTTTGGCAGAATTGGCGCA
>JAFTDN010000126.1 GCA_017454165.1 Bacteroidales bacterium
GCGAGAGCACCGAGAAGCCGTGAGCGAAGCCCTTGGGCACGAGCACCTGCCGCTTATTGGCATCGGACAGTTCCACCCGCAGGTGCCGCCCAAAGGTGGGCGAGCCGCGCCTGATGTCCACCAGCACATCGAATATGCACCCCCTGACTACGCGCACGAGCTTAGTCTGAGCATAGGGCGCGAGCTGGTAGTGCAGCCCGCGCACAACGCCACGGCCCGAGCACGACTCGTTGTCCTGCACGAAGTCGATGCTCAAGCCTCGCTGATCCAGATCGCGCTGGCTGTAGCTCTCGAAGAAGTAGCCACGCCTGTCGTTAAATATTTGTGGCTCAATTATTAGCACACCTCCCAATTCGGTCGTAATGATATTCATAGTATAGCTTTGAGCTCATAATAGCTGCCTGAAATAGTCGATAGTATCCATCAACCCCCGCTCTATGGGCACCTGCGGGGCCCAGCCGCCGAGCACCCTCCGGGCCAGGGCTATATGTGGGCATCGCTGGGCGGGGTCGTCCTTTGGCCGGGGCTCAAAGACCAGGCGCGAGCGGCTCCCCGTGAGCGCTACGATGAGCTCGGCCAGCCTCAATATGCTGATTTCTTCAGCATTGCCCAGGTTCACAGGGCCAACAAAGTCATCAGACGTGTCCATCAGGCGCAGCAGGCCCTCCACTAGGTCGGAGCAGTGCATGAAGCTACGCGTCTGCGAGCCATCGCCGAATATGGTGATGTCCCGATTGTGCAGCGCCTGCATCACGAAGTTTGCCACCACCCGCCCATCGTCTGGGGCCATACGGGGGCCATAGGTGTTGAATATGCGGGCAACTTTCACGCGCACGCCGTCCTGCTGATGGTAATTCACGCATAGCGTCTCGGCGCAGCGCTTTCCCTCATCGTAGCAGGCCCGGGGGCCTATGGGGTTCACGTTGCCCCAATAGGTTTCGGGCTGGGGGGTCAGGGCCGGGTCGCCGTACACCTCGCTGGTCGATGCATGTAGCAACCTGATACCCAACCGCTTGGCCATATCCAGCATATTGATGGCCCCCAGTACCGATGTTTTCACCGTCTTGATGGGGGCGTGCTGATAGTGCCTGGGCGAGGCTGGGCAGGCCAGATTGTAGATTTCATCGACCTCGGCGAAGAATGGGGATGCAACATCGTGCTCAATGAGCTCGAAGCTGGGGTTGCGCAGCAGGTGCTGCACGTTGCGGCGCGAGCCGGTGGAGAAGTCATCGAGGCATAGCACCTTATGTCCCTGATCCAGTAGGCGTTCGCATAGGTGCGATCCCAAAAAACCAGCCCCCCCTGTTACAAGCACTCTTTTCATAATCAGCATCTTACATACAAAACGCCAAGGTCATTCGACACCACCAATATAGCTAAAAAATACACCAGCAAAACATTATGCCCACAAAATTGAGGGCAGCGGACGCAATGTGTCGAAAAAATGTGTAACTTTGCCCCCTGATGTTTCGCATTATAAATAATGTCCAACCAATTAATTTTCAACTAATTACATGACAAACCAATCACAATCGAATGCCCAAGCGGGCATCGAGAACTTCGACTGGGAATCGTATGCCGAGGGCAGCGTGTACAGCGCACAGGAGCGCCAAACGTTAGAGAGCCAATACGATGAAACCCTGTCCGCTGTGGGCACCAACGAGGTGGTAGAGGGCACCGTGAGCAGCATCAACAAGCGCGAGGTGCTCATCAACATCGGCTACAAATCGGAGGGCGTAGTGAGCATGAACGAGTTCCGCTACAACCCCGACCTCACGGTGGGCGACAAGGTAGAGGTTTACGTGGAGAGCACTGAGGACAAGAGGGGCCAGCTCTGCCTATCGCACAAGAAGGCCCGCGCCCTGCGCTCGTGGGATCGCATCAACACCGCCCTTGAGAGCGATGAAATCATCACCGGCTACATCAAATGCCGCACCAAAGGCGGCATGATCGTCGATGTGTTCGGCATAGAGGCCTTCCTGCCCGGCTCGCAAATCGATGTGAAGCCCATCCGCGACTACGACATCTTCGTGGGCAAGACCATGGAGTTCAAGGTTGTAAAGATCAACCAGGAGTACAAGAACGTGGTCGTATCGCACAAGGCCCTCATAGAGGCCGAACTGGAGCAGCAGAAGCGTGAGATCATAGCCAAGCTTGAGAAAGGCCAAGTGCTCGAGGGCACAGTCAAGAACATCACCAGCTACGGCGTATTCATCGACCTGGGCGGTGTGGACGGGCTTATCCACATCACCGACCTATCGTGGGGCCGCGTGAGCCACCCCGAGGAGGTGGTGCAGCTCGACCAGAAGCTCAACGTGGTAATCCTCGACTTCGATGATGCCAAGAAGCGCATCGCGCTGGGCCTCAAACAGCTCACCCCCCACCCATGGGATTCGCTCGACCCCAACCTGAAGGTGGGCGAGGTAATCAAGGGCAAGGTGGTGGTGCTGGCCGACTACGGAGCCTTCGTGGAGATTGCCCCTGGAGCCGAGGGCCTAATCCACGTGTCGGAGATGAGCTGGAGCCAGCATCTGCGCAGCGCCCAGGAATTCCTGAAGGTGGGCGACATGGTGGAAGCCCAGATACTGAGCATCGACCGCGAAGAGCGCAAGATGTCGCTGGGGCTCAAACAGCTCAAGGAAGATCCTTGGGCCAAGATAGAGGAGCGCTACCCCGTGGGCTCGCGCCACAACGCCAAGGTACGCAACTTCACCACCTTCGGCGTATTCGTTGAGATTGAGGAAGGCGTTGATGGGCTGATTCACATCTCCGACCTGAGCTGGACGAAGAAGATCAAGCACCCCGCCGAGTTCACCTCGGTGGGTGCCGACATAGAGGTGGTGGTGCTCGACATCGACAAGGAGAACCGCCGCCTGAGCCTTGGGCACAAGCAGCTGGAGGAGAACCCTTGGGATGTGTTCGAGACGCTGTTCACCGTGGACTCCATCCACGAAGGCACAATCGTGGAGGTGTTCGACAAGGGCGCGGTAATCGCCCTGCCCTATGGCGTGGAGGGCTTCGCCAGCCCCAAGCAGCTCGTTAAGGCCGATGGCACACAGGCCAAGGTGGACGAGAAGCTTCCCTTCAAGGTGATAGAGTTCAACAAGGGCTCAAAGCGCATCTACGTGTCGCACACCCGCACCTTCGAGGACGACAAGCGCGAGGCCGAGCTGAACGAGAAGAAGGCTACCCAGAAGACGGTTAAGAAGCTGAAGACCACGCTCGAAAAGACCACCCTGGGCGACATCTCGAACCTGGCAGCCCTCAAATCGGAGCTCGAAAAGGAAGAAGCCAACAACAAGGACTAACCAATAGTAGCGTGTAACCCAAAATCCTGATTTTGCAATGGAGTTTAAGATTCAAAAACTTGAGAACCACACCCTAATAGAGGTGCAGGACGAGAAGCTCGACACCAATATCGCACCTGGCCTAAAGTCGGAGCTGGTTCTGATCTCTGGCAATGGGGAGAAGAACATCGTGCTCGACCTCAGCTGCTGCCGCTATTGCGACTCGTCAGGATTGAGTGCCATACTCGTGGCCAACAGGCTATGCAAAAATGCTGGCGGCACCTTCGTGCTCACCGGGCTGAGCGAAGCCGTAGAGCGGCTCATCACCATCTCGCAGCTCGACACGGTGCTCAACATCGCGTACTCCAAGGAGGAGGCCGCGCTCACCATAGCCAAGGTGTACGGCGACAAGTAGGCCCACACACGCGTACAGAACGAATAGGCCCATGCGATTGGCATGGGCCTATTCGTTTTTGGGGGGATTACCAACACCTCACGGAGCCCCTACAGCAGCTCCAAGCCAAACAAGCGGCGGTAGCCACTGGTCAAATGGGCATCGAGCCAACGATAGTAGTCGGCCACCTGGCTGTCGGCAGCGCGTCCGCCCTTGGCGAGGGCGACGATCACCCCCTCGGCCCGGCTGAACACCTCGTCCTCAAGGGCGTCGAGCTGCTGCATGATGCCGCTGCGCTGCTGGTTCACCAGCGCGGCCAGGTCGATGTAGCCACGAGCATTGCCATGCTTCAGCGGGAAGCAGCGCCCCTTCAGGGTCAGCCCCGCAGCGCACAGGGGCGACAGCATGTCGTCGGGACGCATGGCGGCCACGGCGGGCATCGAGCCACGGGTATCGAGCCAAACGGGCACCACGGCGGTGGTGAACGGAAAGCCCACCGCCGTCCACATGGTGGTAGCACGGGCCGTGGCCGGAGCATTCGCACCAACAATGAGCATCGACGACGAGGTGCTGTAGCGCGATATATAATCGGTAAAGAACCTAAAATCGGGCTGATCGGCGCTCTGCGGTATATTCTGCAATAGGTCGGTGCGGGTGAGGGCGTGCTTGAGGCTGCGCGACACGCTGTTGAACAGGAAGCGCGGAGTCAGGTTCTTAGCGGCCAAAGCCTCATCGATGGCCTCCCGCGCCGTGCCAAATCGGCAGAATCCGTAGCCCGGGGAGCGGTCGAAGCTCTCGGAGTAGTTGGTGCGTATGATGATGCCATCGGGGGCCATATTGGCATCGAACTTGATGTAGCGGAAGTTGCCCGTTTCGTAGTAGGCCGCACCACCGTGGGCATCTATCACGCCGAAGTTGGCATCAACGCCCATGGGGCGGCGCAGGGTGTCGAGCAGACGCTCGAAGTCCTGCAAGGTGCAGCAGCACTGTAGGGCCAGCTTCATGAGCACCCCCTCGCGGTCGACCAGCTTGGTGGTATCGCCGATGTTGTTGTTGTAGGCGGCGGTGTTGATGATGGCGAAACCGGTCTCGTTGTATCCGCCCCAGACCATTGACCTCCAAGTGCTATCGCTATTCACTACGCCCACGTAGCGGTATTTGCCATCGGCAAAGGCCACAAGCGCGTTGCGCAGGTTGTCGGTGTCGCGATTTTTGAACAGCATGGGCCTGCCATCGGGCGTGGCCCTACCCGATATGATGAACGAGGTACATGCCCCAGCGGGCAGCGCGGCGCATAGGAGCGCGAGCAGCGGGGTGATGATGAGCTTCTTCATTATTTTCTGCAGGTGATTAGTGTACGCCACAAATATAGCAAAATAAGGCCATCACCCCTCATGGCGATGCATGGCCACGAAGAGGGCCACGGAGAGCCAGAACGGTGCGGCCAGCTTATCGATGTCGAGGAAACTGTTGAGGGCGGAGTGAGCGGCGTAGGCCGCGAAGCCCACCAGCATGGACAGCATCAAGGCCCGCGAAGGGCCCACAGGCATCAGCACGGAGAGCACCATTGCCTTGAGCAACGATATGATTATAAGCGCGATAAACGAAAGTGCCACGAAGGCACCACCCTCGGCCAGCAGCCCGAGGTACTCGCTGTGCGCCCCCCCATTGATGCCCAACCCAGTGCTGGCCATGGTGATGTAGCGGGCACGCTGGTAGGGGGCGTAGGTGAACTGGTAGGTGCCGGGGCCGAAACCCAGCATCGGCCTATCGAGAAACATGCGCCAGGCGCACGACCACCGGTTGATGCGCTCCACGTTGGAATCATCGGTGGTGATGTTGGTCATGGATCGCACGTGGTTGGCCAGCCCGCCCGACGATTCGGCCTCGGTGCTACGCAACAGCTGCAGCAGGTGGGGCCAGGCCAATACGAGCAGCAACGCCGCTACCGCCCCCATCAGCAGCACCCTGCGGATGGGCATCCGCACGATGCATAGCAACCATACCCCCCCAGCCAGCACCAAGCTGAGCCATGCCGCCCGCGTGAACGAGAGCACTAGGGCCACGGCGAAGAGCGCGGCCAACAGGCAGGCCACCATCCGCATAAATCCGCTACGGCCCGCACGGGCCAACCCCATGGACATGGGCAGGGCAAATGCCAACGCCGCGCCATAGGAGGTGTGATCGGGGAAGAACGGGGTGCAGGAGTGCTGTGCCGCATAGCGGTCGAACAGCCCCATAGCGCCCTGCTGCCACATGGTGTACACCGCCACCACGGCCAAGGACAGCAGGTAGGGCCACAGCATGTGGACGACCCGCTGGGGCTGATGGCGTAACTCTAAGTAGCTCAGGTAGAAGAATGTGACCACGAACCAAAGCCTCACCAGCACATATTTCACCGACACTACGGGCATAGTGCTGGCCAATGCCGAGATGCCCAGCCAAGCCATAAAAAGCGTAATGGCCCAGAACACAGGCTCGGCCAGCAGCTCATGCGCCCACAGCCCGCGCTGCTGTAGCAGACGCAGGGTCAGCAACACCAACAGCATGGCGGCCATGGGCTCGGTGGGGCACCAAAAATCGGAGGGCAGGCCAGGCCACATAGTGCTGAACGGCACCGATAGCGGGGCCAGCGCGTAGAGGGAGTACAGGCTATAGCGCGGCCATAGCATCACCGCCACCACGGCCAGCACCCCCACTGGCAACAGCAGCAACGGTGCCCCCCACAGCCACCCAGCCAGCACGAATAGGGTAACCAGCAGCAGCACGGCCACGGCCAGCCAGCCCTCCCCCTCCATATTGCGCCGAATGCCCACGGGTTAGATGCTTTGAGACTAATGGGCCCGCTTGGCCCCACGGGCCACAGCGGCGAGCCAGTCCCAGACCAGCACGGCACATGCGGCCAGCA